>JBGPYB010000222.1:0-5977 GCA_041493035.1 Vicinamibacteria bacterium
CAGGCGCCCTCAAAGGACGGGTCGCCGACGATTTCGGCAAGTACGGCCTCGAGCTGGTCGACTTCCTCATCGGGGCCATCACGCCCCCCGAGGAAGTGCAGAAGATGATCGACGAGCGGGCCGGCATGGGAGCCATCGGCGACATGCAGAAGTACCTGGCCTTCAAGGCGGCCCGCGGCATCGAGGCCGCGGCGACGAGCTCGGGGACGGCCGGCGGCGCGGCCGGGCTCGGTCTCGGTGCCGGGATCGGCATGATGATGCCCCAGATGATCGCGGGCGCCATGGCGGCACAGGGGCGTCCCGAGGCGGCAACGCCCCAAGCGCCCGCGGCGGCCCCCGCTGCGCCCGCGGCAAGCCTCTGCCCCAAGTGCCAGGCGGCCGTGGCCCCCGGCGCCAAGTTCTGCGGGAGCTGCGGAGCCGGGCTTCTACCTGCGGCGTGTCCGCAGTGCCAGACGCCCGCCCCTCCGGGTGCCAAGTTCTGCGGGAGCTGCGGCAACAAGCTCTAAGGTAAGAGCGACCGCAGCCAGCGTCCCCACTGCGGCGCGAGCAGGGCCTTCAAGGAGCAGTCCGCGGCAATGCCGATCGCCGCAGCCAAGAGCCAGCGCCGAGACGCGGCGAGCCCTTTGTAGCGAAACGCTGCCACGCGGGAAAGGAGCGGCTCCGCCAGCACCGCGCCGAGGACGCAGAACGACGCCACGCGGCAGAGGGCCCAGGGCTGCCATCCGAGCAGGACGACGCTGATGGCGGTCACACCGGCACGAGACAGCGAGGCGACGTAGTACGCCATGTAGTTCATCAGCACAGCGCCCATGAAAATCGAGAACGCGCTGGCGCTGGCCAGGCTCAAGACGACGAACGCGGCCAGGTGAGCCAGGTGTTGGGGGAGGAAAAGGCTCGGGTGGCCCTCGGAGCCTTCTCCGGTGCGGATCCAGCGGAACATCTCGTCACGGTAGCGCGCTCCGTTGAGAACGAAGGGCCCGGGATCGGAGGGCCAGAGCGCGAACGTTGAGGTGCCGACGATGGCCAGAAGCGCGGCCCAGACCAGCACGATCGTCACCGCGCCTCGGCGGTCGCCCGCCCTGAGACGTGACGCCATCAGCAGGTAAGCAGGCGCAGTGTTCAGGATCGGCATGAGCCAAGCCTGACCGATCACGAGGCCCACGGGATAAGAGACCGCTGTCATCGCCGCGAGGAGGACGAGCCGTCGCGTCAGGGGCGTCAGGGCGCCTGCCTAAATCGTTTCGAAGTGTGTGAGCCGCTTGAAGTGTCGGAAGCGCTCGTCGACCTCGGCTCGGGTGAGCGTCAGGAGGCGATCGAGGCTGAAGGCCTCGACGGAGAACGACGCCAGGGTGCTCCCCATCACGATCGCCCGCCGCAACGTCTCGTCGCTCGAATCGCCGGCTCCGGCGAGATAGCCGATGAATCCGCCGGCGAACGTGTCGCCCGCGCCCGTCGGGTCGAAGACGTCCTCGAGCGGGAACGCGGGAGCCGCGAAAGAACCGTGGTCGGAGAACATGAGGACGCCGTGTTCTCCCTTCTTCACGACGAGGGTGCGCGGCCCCATGGCCCGTATCGAGCGGGCCGCCTTCACGATGTTCCATTCTCCCGAGAGCTGGCGCGCCTCCGCGTCGTTGATGAGGAGCACGTCGACTCTTGCCAGGGTCTTCCTGAGCTCCTCGGCCTTCCCGGAGATCCAGAAGTTCATCGTGTCGCAGGCGACGAGCCTCGGCTTGTCCACCTGGTCGAGGACCTCCCGCTGGAGAACGGGGTCGATGTTGCCGAGGAAGACGTGCTCGGCCTTGCGATAGGCGGCCGGGATCTTCGGTTTGAAGAGCTCGAAAACGTTCAGGTCCGTCGCGATGGTGTCGCGGGAGTTGAGGTCGTAGGAGTACTTCCCCTGCCAATGGAAGGTCTTCCCCTCCGCACGTTCGAGGCCCGCGAGATCGATGTTGCGGCCGCGAAAGGCTTGGAGTTGCGCTTCGCCGAAATCCGCGCCCACGACCCCGACGAGTTGAACAGGCGCGAAGAAGGACGCCGCGACGGAGAAGAAGGACGCGCTGCCGCCCAGCACCTTCTCGGCCTTGCCGAAGGGTGTCTCGACCGTATCAAAGGCAACGCTTCCGACCACCAAGATCGACATCCTCTTACCCTTTGATGTACTTGCCAATGATCGGCGCCAGTTCCGTCTTGACCTGCGGAGGTATCAGGTCGGGAGGCGTCATGAGAGCGAAGCGGAGCGCACTCGAGCACTCGCAGTCGCGAGGCTCGGGGAGCCGCTGGAGCGTCGCCCGCAGCACCGCTTTCGCCGTGGCAGCGTTCTTCCCGAGATTCGCGATGACCTGGTCTACCGTCACGGCATCGTGGTCGGGATGCCAGCAGTCGTAGTCGGTCACCATGGCCAGGGTCGAGTAGCAGATCTCGGCCTCGCGGGCCAGCTTCGCCTCCTGGAGGTTGGTCATGCCGATGATGTCCATCCCCCAGGAGCGGTACAGCTCCGACTCGGCGCGGGTGGAGAACTGGGGACCCTCCATGCACACGTACGTGCCGCCCACGTGGTGGGTGGCTCCCGTGGCCACGCAGGCCGCGGCCATCGCCTTGGAAAGCGGCTCGCAAAATGGGCGTGCGAAGGCCACGTGGGCGACCAGGCCCCGACCGAAAAAGGTGGAGGCCCGCTGCGTCGTCCGGTCCACGAACTGGTCGGGAATGACCATGTGGAGCGGCGCGTACTTCTCTTTCAGCGAGCCGACCGCCGAAACCGAGAGGATCCGCTCGACGCCCAGGGCTTTCATGGCGAAGATGTTCGCGCGGAAGTTCAGCTCGCCGGGGAAGATGCGGTGGCCGCGGGCGTGGCGAGGGAGGAAGGCCACGCGCTTCCCCTCGAGGGTACCCACCATGAGAGCGTCGGACGGAGCGCCGAAGGGGGTTTCGACCGCAACCTCTTTGACTCCCCCGAACCCCTCCATCTCGTAGAGGCCGCTGCCACCGATGATTCCGATCTCCGCCTGCTCGCTCAAGCCTTCACCCCGCCGACTTCCTTCAACTCGAGGAGGACGCCCTGGGCGCCTTTCGGGTGAACGAACGCCACACGGCATCCTCCGGCGCCCACGCGGGGCGCGTCGTCCAGGAGAGGAACGCCACGCGTCCGAAGCTCGACGAGGGCCGCGTCCAGATCCTCGACGAGAACGCAGACGTGGTGAAGCCCCGAACGCTTCTCGAGGAACTTCGCGATGACCGAGGTGGAATCGGTGGGTTCGAGAAGCTCGATGTGGGACTCCCCCACGGAAAGAAACGCGGCCCGCACCTTCTCGGTGGGCACGTCACGGGTTGCCTCCACGGCGAAGCCCAGGGCTTCGTAGGCTTTCATCGCATCGGCCAGGCTTGCCACGGCGATCCCCAGGTGGTCGATCTTCAAGAGCTTCATGAGAGCCCCATCCGCCGCAGGACTTCGCCGGCGGCCGTGAATGGATCGGTTTCCCGCGAGGCGAGGCGGTCGACGGTGCGCTCCATTTCAGCCGGGGTGAGAACGCGGGAGCGTGCGAGCGACATGAGGCGTTCCTGAACGGTTTCGGAGAGCTGATGCCCAAGCTGCGCGCGCTTCTTTTTTGCGAGAACGCCGTTACGATCGGCCTCGACCCTGAACGCGTCCACCGCGTCGAGAAGCTCATCGATACCGCCGTCGGCCGTGGCCACGGTCTTCACGATCCGCGGCTCGCGCCCCTCGTGTGAACCGAGAGAGAGCATCGACTCGATCTCCGCCACGACCCGGTCGGCCCCCTCGAGATCGGCCTTGTTGACGACGAAGACGTCGGCGATTTCCATGATCCCGGCTTTCAGGGCCTGGACCTCGTCGCCCATCCCGGGAACCAAGACCACGAGGCTCAGGTCGGCGGCTCCGACGATCTCCACCTCATCCTGGCCGACGCCGACGGTCTCGACGAGGATGGCGTTCTTGCCGGAGGCGGCGAGTATCGTGATGACGTGGGCGGTGGACGCGGCGAGCCCTCCGAGGTGTCCTCGCGTGGCCATCGAGCGGATGAAGATCCCCGGGTCGAGGGCGTGGGCCTGCATCCTTATCCGGTCGCCCAGAATCGCGCCGCCGCTGTAGGGAGACGTCGGATCCACGGCGACGATGCCGACGGTCTGCCCGCGCCTGCGCAGGCGCGCAGCGATGCGGTCGACAAGCGTCGACTTGCCGGCGCCCGGTGGGCCCGTCACGCCCATCACGAATGCGTTCCCAGCCTTGGGAAAGAGGCCACCGAGAAGCGTTGCGGCCTCGGCGTGGCCGTCCTCGACGAGGCTGATGGCCCGGGCCACCGAGCGAACGTCTCCCCGGAGCACGCCGTCGATCAGGCTCTCGGTGGGCGAGGATGTCACTCGCTCCCCAGGATACCCGTTCGCCGAGTGGGTGCGCTACCGCACCATGCCGCGAAGCCCGAGCAGCTCGCGGGCAATCACGAGACGCTGGACCTCGCTCGTCCCCTCGCCGATCGTCCCGAGCTTGGAGTCGCGGAGGTAGCGCTCCACCGGATAGTCCTTGGTGAAGCCGTAGCCGCCGTGGATCTGCACCGCATCGAGGGCCACCTCCACCGCCATCTCGCTCGCGAAGAGCTTGGCCATCGAGGATTCCTTCGTGTGCTCCTTCCCCGAGTCCCGAAGGCTCGCGGCCCGCAGTGTGAGCAGCCGCGCGGCGTCGATCTTCGTGGCCATGTCCGCGATCTTGAACTGCACGGCCTGAAACTCGGCGATCGCCAAGCCGAACTGCTTCCGGCACTTGGCGTAGCTCATGGCCGCCTCGAGACTGGCCTGGGCGATCCCGACCGACCACGCGGCGATGCCGATGCGGCCGCGGTCCAGGATGCGAAGTGTGTCGATGAACCCGTGGCCTTCCTGGCCCAGGAGATTTTCCGCGGGGATCCGGCAGTCCTCCAGGACCAGCTCCGACGTGTCGGAGGAACGCACGCCGAGCTTGTCCTCTTTCTTCCCGGGCCGAAAGCCTTTGGTCCCCCGCTCCACGATGAAAGCGGAGATCCCCTTCTTGCCCTTAGTCTTGTCCGTCACGGCCATGACGACGGCCGTGTCGGCGATCCGCGCGTTGGTGATGAAGGTCTTCGAGCCGTTCAGCACCCAGTGGGAACCGTCGCGGACCGCGGTGGTCTTGGTTCCGCCCGCGTCGGAACCGGCGCTGTTCTCCGTCAGGCCCCAGCAGCCGATCTTCTCTCCCTTGGCGAGCGGAACGAGAAACGCCTTCTTCTGGGATTCGCTGCCCGCCAGGTAGATGTGCCCCGAACAGAGGCTGTTATGGGCCGCCACCGAGAGTGCGACGCCCGCGTCGACGCGGGCCA
Organism: Vicinamibacteria bacterium; assembly: GCA_041493035.1. Classification (GTDB taxonomy): domain Bacteria; phylum Acidobacteriota; class Vicinamibacteria; order Fen-336; family Fen-336; genus JBGPYB01. The sequence goes on from JBGPYB010000222.1 coordinate 5,343, forward strand.
ATTCCTCGAGGATTACGGTCCAGTCCACGCTGCTGAGGGCGGCGCCTCCATACTCCGCGGGCCACGTCGCCCCCATGATCCCCAGCTCTCCGAGCTTCCCCAAGACCTCTCGCGGAAATTCCTGCCGCTCGTCCCATTCCCGGGAGTGGGGACGAAGCTCCGCTTCCGCAAAGTCGCGGACGGTCTTCTTGAGAAGCTGTTGCTCCTCATTCAGGCTCAGGTCCAAGGGAGACTCCTTCAAGGGAGGGGACGCGCCCTCTTCGGCGCCGAAGTGACGATGATAGCGCGATCGGCCGCGCTCATGGCGGCCGGCAGCGCTCTCCAGCTACCAACCGGCTGGTAGCTCACGTATGCTCCGCGCCGGGATTATGCCGATACCCTTGGAACGCAGCGACACGTACCACCGCTGGGAGCGCGCGATCCTGAAGTGCCACTGGACGGCCCTCCTCTCGAGCTGATGAGGGTCTGGGACAGGGAGGCGTCGAAGGGACGGAAGAGGCGACAATAGACGGGGTGGGCAATGGACGAACATGCGAACGACCCATTCTTGATGGTTCTCCGCGCGAACGACCTAGCGCATCAAGGAGATATCGAGGGCGTGCTCTCGACGCTGGTGGGTTGTCTCGGTGCCCACG
>JBGPYB010000198.1:0-7350 GCA_041493035.1 Vicinamibacteria bacterium
ACCAGCAACTACTCGGCGGAGTTCGGGCGCTCGGGCGGGGCCGTGATCAACGCCTCGCTCAAGTCCGGATCCAACACCGTGAGCGGCAGCGCCTTCTATTTCCTGCGCGACGAGTCATTCGACGCGCGCGGCTACTTCGAGGACCCGGGGTCGGTGAAGGTGCCGTTCCACTTCCAGCAGTTCGGCGCTACGCTCGGCGGTCCGATCAAGAAGGACAAGACGTTCTTCTTCGTCGACTACCAGGCCACCCGCCGCCGCAGCGTCGACACGGAGGTCAACCCGGGGATTTTTTCGGTGCCGACCGCGGCCCAGCGCCACGGCGACTTCTCCGGCGAGGGCAACAACGTCATCTACGACCCGCTGACCGGCCAGCCGTTCCCCGGTAACGTGATCCCGGCCGACCGTTTCGATCCGCTCGCCCGGAACTTCATCAACCTCTACCCGGATCCGAACCTGGGCGGGCTCAAGAACAACTACCTCATCAACCCCGATTCGACGAGGTCCGTCAACCAGGGCGATCTCCGGCTGGACCACCAGTTCTCCGGCAACGATCGCGTCTTCCTGCGGCTGTCGCTCACGAAAAGCAACACGTTTGTCGAGCCGCCGCTTCCTGGCCTCGCGAACGGCGGTGACTACGGCACCGGCGACAACGAATCCAAGACCTGGGGCGGGGCGCTCGGCTTCACCCACATCTTCTCCAACAGCACGGTCAACGAGCTGCGGGTGGGCTTCAACCACGTCAAGGGGGCGGACGGAACCACCGTCGGCGGTCAGAAGGCGCCGCCGCCCGAGCTGACGGTGCCCGGCGTGATAAACGACCCTGCCGTGGCCGGCATCACGGTCTTCGATCCCGCCGGCTACAGCCACGTCGGCGACCCCGAGTTCATCCCTACCTATACCCTCACCCAGGAGATCCAGATATCCGACACGCTGTCCCTGGTCCGCGGCCGCCACAGCATGAAGACGGGGTTCCAGCTTCGGAAGAGCTACTTCGACCTGTTCCAGATCCCGCAGCCGCGCGGCAAGTTCAGCTTCAGCGGCGAGTTCACCCAGGACCCTGACCACAACGACGGAACCGGCGACCCATTGGCCGACGCGCTCCTCGGCTACGCCTCGCAGATCGACATCTCGAACATCACGCAGACCAGGAACCGCACCCCTGTTGTCGGCGCTTTCTTCCAGGACGACTTCAAGGTCAACTCCTCGCTCGCGCTCAACCTCGGTCTCCGCTGGGACTACACGGGCCCCACCGTGGAAGCCGACGACCGCCAGAGCAACTTCGACTACCAGACCGGTCAGCTCCTTGTCGCGAACCAGAACGGCAACTCGCGGGGCCTGATCGACGTCGACAAGCTCGACTTAGCACCCCGCATCGGGTTCGCCTGGACCCCGTGGAAGGACGGGAAGACGGCGTTCCGTGGCGGCTATGGGATCTTCTACGGGGCGCAGGAGGTGCGCACCGGCTTCCAGATCGGCTACAGCATGCCTTTCTTCTTCCAGTTGTCGAAGTCGAGCGAGTTCGGCGTCACGCCCGCGGCTTACGTGGTCCAGGGATTCCCGTCTCTGGACCCAGCCTCGGCCGCGTTCCCGACCCTCTTCACCGTCGATCGGCGCTTCAAGACTCCCTACTACCAGCAGTGGAACTTCAGCGTGCAGCGCGACATCGGCTGGAACACGCTGCTCGAGATCGCGTACGTCGGCTCCAAGGGGACTCACCTCCAGGTGCTGCGCGACTACAACCAGCCACAGCCGGGACCGGGCGACCCCCAGGAGCGGCGGCCCTACCCGCAGTACGGCAACTTCGGGTCGATTACGAACGCGGGCAGCTCGACCTACAACTCGGTCCAGCTCAAGCTCAACAAGCGCTGGAGCAACGGCCTCTGGCTTCTCAGCGCTTTCACATACAGCAAGGCGTACAACGACCAGCCGGAGATCTGCTGTGCCTCCCCCTGGCCCCCCAACAGCTACAACATCGGGGCGGAGCGCGGCCCCGCCGACTACGACCAGCGCTATCGCTCGGTCACGAGCTTCGCGTGGGATCTGCCCTTCGGCAAGGGGCGTCATTTCCTCGACAAGGAGGGCGTGCTCGACGCCATCTTTGGAGGCTGGCAGTTCGGTGGGATCGTGACGATCGCCTCCGGCTTTCCGTTCTCGCCCTCGACCGGCCTCGACACCTCGAACACCAGCAGCGGCGGCCAGCTTCGACCCGACCAGATCGGCAATCCCAACGTCGCCGATCCCAGCCCCGCCCGCTGGTTCGACCCCGCGGCCTACGCGACACCGGCCCAGTTCACCTTCGGCAACGCAGGCCGTAACAGCCTGGTGGGGCCGGGGACGCGGACGGCGGATCTCTACGTAAGGAAGGAATTCAAGCTCGGGAAGCGCGCGCGCCTGGAGCTACGGATGGAGGCCTTCAACGCCTTCAACCATCCCAACTTCGGTTTGCCCGACAACTCCATCGACGACGGCGAGTCGACCGGCACGATCGACTACACGGCGCTCTCGCAGCGGCAGGTCCAGTTCGGCGCGCGCCTCGCGTTCTAGCGTGGGCTCTCGGCGCATGGCCGTTGCCGCCGCCCTGTGGATGACGGCCGCCTTGGCGGGGTCTCCACGCGCCTGGGCTCAGGGCGTCCCCGAGACGGGCCCCGAGGACGTTCCGGGGGACAACAGGTTCGATCCGGGGCTGATGAAGCCGACGCTGGTCGTCCCGCGTACGCCGGTCGCACGCTTCCGGGTGCCGGCGATCGACGTTCACAGCCATGACTACGCCGAGACCCCGGAGGCCGTCGCGGAATGGGTGAAGCTCCTGAAGCAGCTGAACGTGCGCACCACGTTCATCCTGAGCGGGAAGACGGGTGCTCCGTTCCGCGAGCTGTCGCAGAGGTACGCGGGGGCGCAGCCCGGTGTTTTCGTGATGTTCGCCGGGTTCCCCGAGGACGGCATCGACGCGCCCGACTACGGCGAGCGGCTCCGGGCGAGCCTCCGGGAGGACGTGGCCGCCGGCGCCGCCGGCCTGGGCGAGCTACACGACAAAGGCCAGGGCCTCGTGCGGGTGGGGGAGAAGGCGTACTTCATCGACGACCCCCGCTTCGATCCCCTCTGGGACGAGGCCGGCCGACTCCACGTGCCGGTGTTCGTCCACATCGCCGAGCCCGCCGCGTTCTACGAGCCGCCGGACGAGAAGAACGACCTGCGGCGCTCCGCCAACTGGTCCCTCTACGGCAAGGGCACGCCCGGGTTCGAGGCGATGCTAGCGAAGTTCGAGACCGTGCTGTCCAGGCATCCGACGACAAGCTTCGTCGCCGTGCACTGCTTCAACCTCGGCAACGACCTGGCGCGCGTCACGGCCCTGCTCGCGAGGCACCCGAACGTGAAGGTCGACTTCGCGGCGCGCATGTGGGAGCTGGCCCGGCAGCCCTACACGGCTCGACGCTTCTTCGTGAAGCACGCGGATCGCATCCTGCTCGGCACCGACAACACGCCGGTCCTGCCCATGTACCTGGCCCACGTCCGCCAATTCGAGACCGAGGACGAGTGGTTCTGGCCCGCCGACGCGGAGTGGTGGCGCGGCTATGGAATGGGCCTGCCCGACAGCGTGCTCAAGAAGGTCTACTCCGTGAACGCCGATAGGCTCCTCACTCGTCGCCGAAAGGGCGAGCGAATGCGGGCCGGACCCTCCTCGTCGAGGTGAGACCTTGCGCTTCAGACACCGGTGGGGCGCTGGACTCGTTGCGCTGGTCGTGGCTGCCGGGCTCGCTCGCGCGCAGGCGACCGGGTCCTGGAGGCCCAACACCGATTGGGCGCACTGGCGGTTGGGCCATCGCGCCCAACCGGAGTTCCTGGAAGCCAACCGGCTGACCATCACCTTCGGCGACGGCGCCCCAAACTTCGAGGAGGTCGGCCGGCAGGAGTTCGACGCCGGGATGGCCAAGGCCAGGGCCACGAATCAGCGCCTGCACGAGCAGGGCTACGTCGTGCTGCGCTACATGTCGAGCTCGATCAACGGAGACTCCCTTTCGAACCAGGACACTCCCACCAAGGAGCAGATCCGCTTGCTCGAGTTCTACCGCGAGAGCTGGAAGGACTTCGAGGACTACATCGGGCCGCGTCCCGCCGAGGATCCCCGCGGCTGGATCACGGTGCGGGACGATGGCAGCTTTCCCTTCTACCGCTACGCTCCCTATGGCAAGGAACCCACAGTGCACTTCGAGACCTGGGGCTGCCCGAACAACCCGGACTATGTCCGGATGATGGAGGGACGCATCCGGGCCCAGGCGGAGACGGGCATCGATGGCTCGTACGTGGACTGGACCCAGATCGCCGGGCAAACCTGTTACTGCCCCCATTGCCGGAAGAGCTTCGCCACCTACCTGGAGGCGACCCTGCCGAAAGCGGCGGCGCAGGCGAAGTACCGGACGAGTGACTACGGCACGATCGAGCCTCCACGCCGGCGCGGCGAGCCGTTCTGGATGGAGTGGCTGAGCTTCCGCGGACACACGGTGGCCGAGTTCCATCACCGCCTGCGCGAGGTGGCGCGCCGCTACAACCCCGGCTTCATGATCTCCGGCAACGTGTTCGGAGGCTTCGGCTACGGCCCGATCGCCTACGATGCCGCGGGAAACACGGAGCTGCTGGGGCGGGAGGGTTACGACGACTTCATCTACTCCGAGATCCAGGAGTTCCTCGACAGCGCCCCGCGCAAGAACGAAGAGGGGGTCAAGGTCACCAACTCTCCGGCGCTCAAGTTCCTCGCGGCCGCCGGCCACGGCAAGCCGGTGGTGGCCTATGCCACCGAGATCACGGCCCCGATCTTCCCCAACCCGACGGAAAGATGCCTGAGCGCCATGGCCCAGATCAACATTGCCGAGGCCGTGGCCAACCACGCGGTCTTTCGCGAGAAACGGGAGACGCCGCCGGGCGCCACCCGGATCTACCAGTTCCTCGCGGCACAGGAGAAGGAACTCCAGAACAGCCAGTTGACCAGCAACGTGGCCGTCGTCGCCTCGCTCAATCAGTACCTGGCCGACGAACTGAGTTTCGCATTCAGCCAGTCTCGCGTGCTGGCCGATCGCGGCATCGCCCATGCTCTGCTGGTGGAAGACGATCTCTCTCCCGACGAGCTTCGCAAGCACGAGCTGGTCCTTCTCCCTTACCTCCCACTGCTCAGCCCGGAGAAGCAGGAAGCGCTGGTGCGGTACGTGGAGGAGGGCGGCTCCTTGCTGATCCTGGGGGCGTCCGGACGGAAGGACCAGTGGAACGTCCCGTTGTCCGCGATTCCCCTGGCCAGGATGCTGGGGTCCCGCCAGTATCCGGAGCAGGCCGTCACCCGGGCCGTGAAGAAGGGGAAGGTCCGGTTCCTTCCCCTCGCCATCCCGCCCTCGCGGTTCCTGATACCCATGAAGGCCAAGGGGGAGTACACCACCTTCGGCCCCACGATGGCGGATCTCTTCGCGGACATTCCGGAGGGGTACACGCGCAACCGGATGGACGTAGGGCTCAGGAGGTACCTGGAAGGGGCCGTGGATGACGTCCTCGGCATGCTCGAGGGGAGAGTGACCCGCCTGGTCTCGCCCGCTCCCTTCGTGGAAGTCTCCAGTATGGTCGCAGCGGACCGGAGCCGCCTGGCGGTGCACCTGGTCAACTACGATGTGACCCTGGATGGCGTCCTCACCCCCTCCCGTGATCTCAAGCTCGAAGTGGCGCTGCCTGCCGGCAGGAAGGCCCGGGCCGTCAAGTACTGTGGCGATCTGACGGCTATGAAGGGCGCTCCGTTCCAGGAGTTGGGCGCCGGCAGGATCGCCTTCGTCGCCGATCGGCTCGAAGCCTACGGCTTGGCGGTGGTCGAGCTGGAGCCGCAGCCGTGATCGCTCGATAAGCGGCCCGGAGCAGGCGCGGCTGACCTCGCCACGCATGCGATCCGGGCCGGAGGGAGGTCGAATGGACAGGAGATTGCTTCTCAAGCTGGGCGCCGCGGGCCTCGGGGCCGCCGCCGCCCGTCCCGCCATGGGCTTCGTCCCTGCCCACAACTGGGACCGCTACGACTGGGGCACGGCGCCGCCGGTCAACGACCGCCTCTACCAGGGGCCGTTTCCGCAGTACCCGCCCGAGGAAGTGCTCCCCGGTTCGGAGGTCGTGATGGCCACGACACCCTCGCGCGCGGTCGTGCCCGGCTACGGAATGGGTCTCGTCACCTACGTCACCGGCGACTTCGGCGGCAACACCTTCCGGGGCGTGGACATGGAGAAGGCGATCGAGGCCTTCGCGCAGGTGCCGATGGGCCAGAAGCTCTACGTCCGGCCCACCTGGCGAGAGCTGCAGAAGCGCCCGGGCCGCCTGGACCCGGACCCGTATTGGAAGACGACCCTCGCGATGGCGAAGCAGTACGGCAAGCGGGTCGGCTTCCGCGTCCAGATGAGCGATCCCGACATCCAGGAGCCGGCCCTGCCCGATTTCGTCCTCGACAAGGTGCCCATGGTTCCCCTGCGCGGCGGCGAGTGGAAGCGCGGCCCCAGCCTTCTCCCGAAGACCTTCCTGGAGCCGCGCTACGACCATCCCTTCTTCCAGGACGCGTTCCGCGAGCTGAACGCTCTCCTGGCCGCCGAGCTCGACGGCGGCCCGATCGTCGAGTACATGGACACGTTCCAGTACGGCTTCTGGGGCGAGGGCCATACCTGGCCCTTCACTGACCATCCGTTTCCGGATGGGGAGACGGCGGAGCGCACGTTCGTGCGCATGCTCGAAGTCCAGCTCGAGCACTGGAAGAAGACCCCGCTCGTCACGAACACGCAGCCGGACTGGAGCCGCGTCGGCAACTCGGAGGTGCTCGACCGCACCATCCGCACCCACAACTGGGTGAGGACCGACACCATCTTCGTCGAGAACGAGCAGATCGAGGCGATCTCGAACCGGCCGCCCTGGGTGGCGGCGGTGCTCGAGGTGGGGATGTCCGACGGCTCGCCGGAGTCGCTGCGGCTCGACGAGGGCGTCACCTACACCGACAACGCCATTGCCCACGTCATGGACGTGGGCGCCAACTACTGGTCGCTCTGGAACTGGCACGCGGAGAAGGCCGAGAGCGTCATGAGCTACTACAGCCGCTACCCCGAGATGATCGACACTATCGCTCGCCGGGCGGGCTACCGCGTGCGGCCCTCGTACGTCTGGCGCTACGAGGGCGGCGAGCGCAACGGCCTCGTGGTCGGCTTCGCCAACGACGGTATCGCCGGCGTGCCCGGCGTGCTCCGAGTGGAGGTGACGAACGACGACGGGACGCTCCGAGTCGGGGGCGGCCTTGATCCCGGCTATCCGTTGCCAGGGAAGATCCGGCAGGCCCGGTTCGCGCTGCCACCG
>JBGPYB010000152.1:0-11092 GCA_041493035.1 Vicinamibacteria bacterium
CAAGTCAGACCGGAGATTCTGGAATCGCCTGTACCGTCAGAACGCGGACGGCACGTTCAGCGACGTCACGGAGAAGGCGGGTCTCACCGGAATGCCCCAGAACCGTTACGGCATGGGCGCCGCGGTAGGGGACTACGACAACGACGGCTTTCAAGACCTCTACGTGACCAATTACGGTGGCAACACGCTGTACCACAACAACGGTGACGGCACCTTCAGCGACGTCACCGCAAGCGCCGGGGTGGCCGCCGCCGGCTGGAGCACGAGCGCCGGGTTCTTTGACATGGATAACGATGGCCGGCTCGACCTCTTCGTCACCCGCTACGTGGATTGGACGTTCCAGAACAACCGCTATTGCGGGGAACGAAAGCCAGGGTACCGTGCCTACTGTCATCCCGACAACTTCGGCGGGATGGCCAACGTCCTGTACCACAACAACGGCGACGGTACGTTTACCGACGTTTCCTCGAAGGCGGGCATCGCGGACCCCCGGGGCAAGGGGCTGGGCGTCTCGTTCGCCGACTACGACGGGGACGGTTTCCTGGATGTCTACGTGGCCAATGACTCCGTGCAAGGCTTCCTGTACCACAACAACCGCGACGGCACGTTCACCGAACTTGGGCTGCTGCTGGGCGTTGGCTTCAACGAGGACGGAAAGACCTTCGCCGGGATGGGCGTGGACTTCGCCGACTACGACAACGACGGTCGGCCCGACATCGTTGTCACGGACCTCTCGAACGAACGCTACCGGCTGTTTCGCCAGGGCGGCGACGGCAGCTTCCAGGATGTCACCGAAAGCTCCGGCGTCGGTGCCGCCACCTTTCTGTTCTCGGGCTGGAGCACGCGCTTTTTCGATTACGACAACGACGGCTGGAAGGACCTCTTCGTCGCCCAGGGACACGTGATGGACACCATCGAGAAGACCGCCCCCAACTTGAGGTACCAGCAACCGCTGTTGCTGTTACGGAACGAGTCCGGGCGTTTCGTGAAGACCGCCGCCGGCGAAGCGTTGGAGAAGGACTGGCCCGCTCGCGGCGCCGCCTTCGGCGACCTGGACAATGACGGGGACGTCGACGTGGTGGTCAGCAGCGTGGGCCAGCGGGCCCTCGTGCTCCGGAACGACGGTGGGAACCGGAGGAACTGGCTGGGGATCCGAGCGGTGGGCAGGACGTCGAACCGCGATGGCATAGGCTGCCGGGTGAAGGTCGTGTCCGCGTCCGGCTCGACCCAGTATTCTACCGTCACCACGGCCGTGGGCTACCTTTCCGCCAGCGACAAGCAGTTGCTGGTCGGTCTCGGCAGCGCGGCCACGGCCAAGCTGGTCGAGATCCGCTGGCCCTCCGGGGTCGTCCAAGAACTGCACGACGTGGCGTCCGGACAGACTCTCGTGGCGAACGAGCCCGCCCGATGATCTCCCGCCGCCAGCTTCTCGCCCTGCTCGCGGGCTCCGCCTCCCGCGTCTTCGGACAGGGGATCTCCTCGCGGGGCGTGAAGCCACAACCCCGCGGCAAGCCTTCCGGCCGCCCCTTCCTCGCCCGCTTCACCGACGTCGCCGCGCAGGCCGGTCTCACGCAGCCGATCGTCTACGGCGGGACGGACACCAAGAGCTACATCATCGAGGTGGTCGGGTGCGGAGTGGCGTTCCTCGATTACGACAACGACGGCTGGCTCGACCTCCTCGTCCTGAACGGCACCCGGCTGGAGGGCGCTCCCCCGGGCACCACGAATCGCCTGTACCGGAACAACCGCGACGGCACGTTCACGGATGTCACCGAAAAGGCCGGGTTGACACGCACCGGTTGGGCGTCGGCCGTCACGGTGGGTGATTACGACAATGACGGCTTCGACGACCTCTTCATCACCTACTACGGCCACAGCGTGCTCTACCACAACAACGGCGACGGTACGTTCACGGACGTGACCGAGCGAGCCGGCCTTCGCGAGGACTCTGAACGCTACGCCTCGGGCTGCACGTGGGTGGACTACGATCGGGACGGGCGCCTGGACCTGTTCGTCGCCTATTACCTCGACACCACCCTGGAAAGGCTGCCCAAGCCGGGGGAGAACACCGACTGCAAATGGAAGGGGGTGCCCGTGAACTGCGGCCCCCGCGGCCTGCCCACCGGGTTCGTCCGCCTCTTTCACAACAAAGGGGACGGGACGTTCACCGACGTGAGCCGCCAGGCGGGCGTCGCCGCGGCCTCCGGGTCGTACCCCATGACCGCGGTGGCCGCGGACTACGACGACGACGGCTGGCCCGACATCTACGTCGCCGGCGATTCCACGCCGAGCTGGCTGTTCCGCAACCAGCACGACGGCACGTTTCGCCAGGAGGGCCTGGAGCGCGGCGTGGCCCTGAGCGAGGACGGGATGGAGCAGGCGGGCATGGGCATCGCGGTGGGTGACTACGACCTCGACGGGAACCTCGACATCTTCAAGACGCACTTCTCCGACGATACCAACGTGCTCTACCACAACGACGGGCATGGCTACTTCGACGACGTCACCATTCGCGCGGGCGTGGGCGTGGAGACCCGGTATGTCGGGTGGGGGGCGGGGATCGTCGATCTCGACAACGACGGCTTCCCCGACCTCTTCCTGGTGACCGGGAGCGTCTACCCCGAGGTGGAGAGCAAGCTTCCCGCCTATCCCTTCCGAACTCCCCGGCTGGTGTTCCGCGGCCTGGGAGACGGCCGGTTCGAGGAGCTGATCGAAGAGGCGGGCCCCGGGGTGGCCGCCGTCCACGCGAGCCGGGGGTGCGCGTTCGGGGACTTCGACAACGACGGAGACGTCGACGTCCTGGTGATGAACATGAACGAGCCGCCGTCCCTGTTGCGCAACGACGTCTCAGGCAAGGGTCACTGGCTGAAGGTCCTTCTCATCGGCGTCCAGTCGAACCGGAGCGCGATTGGCGGGCGGGTGGTCGCCCGCTACGGAGGCCGCGCTCAGGCCCAGGCGGTGACTGCGCAGTCGAGCTTCTACTCCACCAACGATCGCCGCTTGCACTTCGGACTGGGCGCGTCGACGTTCGCGGACCTGACGATCCGATGGCCCAACGGCGCCACGGAGAAGATCTCGAACGTCGAGGCAGACCAGCTCGTCGTCATTCGCGAGGGAGCGGGGATTCTCCGCCGACACAAGTTCGGTAGGTAGTTGCCTAAGCTAGTCCGCTGGTCTGCGCGGGGCTCGGCGCTCGCTTTCAGCTTCCCGGAACGATCTTGTAAACCGAGCCCGTCAGGTCGAGGAGGTACATCTCTCCTTCGCCGTCGGTGCCAAAGGAGCTGAGGTTGTTGAGGCCGCGGCCGAGGGAGTTGGACCAGTCGCGGCTGTCGGCGACCTGGCCGCCCTGGAACCGGAACGACCGGACGAAGTGGGAGCAGAAGTCCCCATAGAAGTACGTCCCCGCATAACCCGGCATCCGACAGCCGTGGTACACGACGCCGCCGGTGACCGAGCACCCTTCATCGTGGCCGTAGTCGAGGACGGGGAGCGTGAGGCCGGTTCTGTTGCAACTCGCGGACCCGTAGCAGTGGGTCCCCTCCATCACGTTCCAGCCGTAATTCTCGCCGCCGTGACGCGTGGCCAGGCCGATGTCGATCTCCTCGAAGTCGTCCTGACCGACGTCCCCGATATAGAGGTCTCCCGTGACGGAGTCGAAGGCAAAGCGCCACGGGTTCCTGAGACCGAGAGCCCAGATCTCCGGCTCCGCCCCCGAAGTGCCGACGAAAGGGTTGTCGGTGGGAACGTGGTCGGCTCGCTCCACGTCGAAGCGCAGCATCTTGCCGAGGTGAGTCCCGAGGTCCTGGCCGTTCCGGAGCGGATCTCCGGCCGAGCCGCCGTCCCCGAGGCCGGCGTAGAGCATTCCGTCGTTGCCGAAGGCGAGCCCGCCGCCGTTGTGGTTGGCGAAGGGCTGGTTGATGACCAGGAGCGTGCGCTCGCTCGCCGCATCCGCGACGTCGGGATCGGCCGAAGCACGGAACTCGGCGATGTGGGTATTCCCCGAAGGATCCGTGTAGTTGACGTAGAAGCGGCCGTTCTCGGCGAAACGAGGATGGAAGGCGAGGCCCAGGAGCCCGCGCTCTCCCCCCGCGCTGATCCGCGACGAGACGTCGAGGAACGGCGTCGCGACGAGCTGGCCATTCTTGAGGATCCGAATCTGCCCTCCCCGCCCGACGATGAAGAGGCGCGCCCGATCTCCCGCCGGTGCCTTGAGGTCGAGGGGGCTACCGAGACCACTGGCGACCAACGCCGTCGTGAGCGCCGGGGTTCCCGCGACGGGCGTGCCTGCGCTGCACGTGGCCGTGTCTGGCGAAGGAGATGCCGGCGGGTTGCCCGCGTTGTCGCTCCCGCACGCGCCGAATGCAGCGGCGACCAGGGTTGTCGCTACGAAACCGAGTCTCCTCACGCGCGGCCCGTGGCTTTGGCAGCGATCCACAGCGGACCGACCAGGAGGTGCGTCAGGTTCTTGTAGAAAGCGGGCGACTTCTTCTCGTAGACGTAGTGACCGACGAACTGGAAGATCCAGCCGAGAACGAAGAGCGACAGGGCGACGAGCGCCGGCACCGAACGGCCCACGAAGGCGGAGGCAGCCGTGGCCACCAGCATGACGAAGGCCAATGGCACGTCGAGAGTCAGGTACCAGACGGTCGCGACCGCGACGGTGATCTTGGCCAGGGTCAGCGTGAAGCCTCCGAGAGTCACTACCGGTGCGTGGGTGAGAAGAGCCACCAGAGTGAATACGATCAAGGGAATCCCCACGTACTGGCAGGCCTGGTTTCCCCGCGTGGCGTGGAAGGCGGCGTAGTCGGCGAACTGGGAGTGCAGCGTGGAGGACATGGAACCTCCTGCTAGTCACCCGTCGTGGGGCGCGCGCGAAACGCCGGGACCTCCCCTTCCAGGAACCGGGAGAGCTCCGCCGGAGAGAACTGGAGGCCGACGTAGAAGGGCCCGAACTCGGCGTACGAGGCGCTGGCTTCGTCGAAGCGCATCTCGTAGATGAGCTTCTTGAAGACGACCGGGTCGTCGGCGAAGAGATCGACGCCCCATTCCCAATCGTCGAATCCGATGGACCCGGAGATGATCTGCGTGACGGCGCCGGCATAGTGGCGCCCTATCACGCCGTGGTCGCGCATCATCCGCGCGCGCTCGTCCACTGGGACGGCGTACCAGTTCTTCGTCTCGCCGCGCCGCTTGTTCATGGGATAGAAGCAGACGTAGCGCCGTGGCGGCACTTCCTGGAAAAGCCGGGGCAGGACGCGGCGTCGCTGCTCCTCCAGCTCGCCGTCGAAAGCCTCGTCGAACTCCTTGGAGCCCGCGGTCAGGCCCTTGTCCGCGAGCCGCCCGTGGATCTGGGCCGTCATGTCGTACATCCCCAACTCGACCACGGAAACGTACGACGTCGTGGCCTCGAGAAACGGGGCGATCCCCAGGCGCGCAATGCGGAGCTGGGCCGCCTGGAGGTCTTCGAAGCTCTTCCGGAAGTGGATGAGCATCAGGTCCCCCTTGTGGCCGAGGAGTGTCGTGATCGCGGTCGATCCCCCCTCGCCCCGGTACATCTCGGCGAGAGCGCGAACGGACTCTGTCGCACGGGCGCGGCGTTCGGCCTCGGGAACGTCACGCCACGCGTCCCAGCGCACTCGCAACATCTGGTGAAGGACGCTCCACCCTTCGAGGGTCTCGGGAACGCGCGGATCGTGCATCGCCACCTCCACTCTCATTCTACGTTGAGACCCGCTCCATTGGCGGGCGTGCTATCCTCCCGGATCGTCGCAACCGTCGTTCAGGAGGCCTGCCGTGGTCGAGTCCTCCATCGGGCCCTACCGCATCCTGGAGTGTCTGGGGTCGGGCGGCATGGGCGACGTCTTCCTGGCGGAGGACACCCGGCTCCACCGCAAGGTCGCGCTCAAGACCCTGGCGGGGTCGTGGTCGAAGAGCCCCGACGCCCGCGAGCGCCTGCTCCGCGAAGCTCGCGCCGCCGCTGGGCTCAATCACCCCAACATCGGAGCCATCTACGACGTCGTCGAGGCTGGGGACGTCCTCCACATCGTCATGGAGTACGTCGAGGGGGAGCCGCTCTTCGCGCGTCTCGGATCGGGGGGACTGCCGCCCGACGAGGTGACGTCCATCGCTATCCAGCTCTGCGACGCCATGGAGGTCGCCCACGCCCAGGGCGTCATCCATCGAGATCTCAAGCCAGGCAATATCCTGCTCACGCGCGACGGACGCATCAAGGTTCTGGACTTCGGCCTGGCGAAGACGCTGCCGAGCGGGAGTGGGGGGACTCCGGTCTCGCCTTCCGACTCGACGCCGTCGAACCCAGGTCACATCCAGGGGACCCCTGCGTACATGTCGCCCGAGCAACTCCGTGGCCAGGCCGTCGACCATCGGACGGACATCTATAGCCTCGGCGTCCTACTCTATGAGCTTCTCACCGGCCACCGGCCCTTCCACGGCACCGGCGTCATGGAGCTGGGGATGGCGGTGTTGACACAGCCGACGCCGTCCTCGGCCCAAGGCGATCCACACATTCCCGCGGGTCTGAGCGCCATCGTGGCTCGCGCGATGGCTCGCGAGCGCGAGGAGCGTTTCCAATCCGTCGTCGAAATGCGCGATGCGCTGCGGAGGCTGCCGCCCGGCGTCAGCGACAAGACCACGGTCTCGGCGCTCTTTCCCTGGGTTGTCACGACCACCGTCGCTGGGCAACGGACCTTCCGCTGGGACCGGATCTCCTGGACCCTGGGCGTCCTCGTCCTGCTGGTCGTCGGGCTGAGCGTGAGCGGACGCGCCCCCTGGGTCACTCCCTCCTCTGCCTTCGCCGACCGCGATTGGCTTCTTGTGGCCGACATCGACAACACGAGCGGGGAACCCGAGTTCGAGGGCAGCCTCAAGGAAGGGCTCATCACCTCCCTCGCGCAATCCTCGTACGTCAACGTCGTCCCGGCCGAGCGCGTGATTCAAGCCCTCGGCCGGATGCGTCGTGACAAGGCCACGAGAATCGATGCCGGGGTCGGACGCGAGATCTGTCAGCGCGAGGGGATCAGGGCGTTGCTCCTCGGAACCATTCGCCGGAGCGGCGACACCCTTCAGATGCGCGTGCAGGTTCTGGAAGCGACCACGGGAAGGCCGTTCCTTTCCGACAGCGAGCAGTTCACGGGCCACGATCAGGCCTTTGGCCGCATCGACGCCCTCAGCGGACGCGTGCGTCAGAAACTCGGAGAGCCCCTCTCCCGGATCGCCGGTGCGAACCGCCCGCTCGCCCGCGTGACGACACGTTCCTTGGAAGCGTTGCAGCTCTATTCGAAGGCGCGTGAGGCGAATGCTCGCGGGGACGTCGCTACGGCCGAGGCTCTACTGAGGAAGGCCCTCGAGATCGACGCCGAGTTCGCACTCGCCCACCTGCTCCTCGGTCAGATCGCGTCGACCAGGGGAATGGCGGCGGACGTGGAGTTGCATTGGACGAAGGCCTACGCGCTCCGTGACGCTCTCCCGGATCGGGAGAGGCCGTTCGTGGTCGCCAACTACGAGCGCCTTCAAGGCCGCTATGGAAAGGCGGCCGAGACGCTGAAGGTTTTGGTCGAGATGTACCCCGACGACGTCGACGCTCGCCGAGAGCTGGCCGTGGCTCTCGACACCGCCGGGTTGCCGCAGAAGGGTGCCGAAGAACTCCGCCAGGTCGTTCGCATAGACCCGGACGACACCCACTCCTACGGAAATCTCGGGCTGTTGTTGGTGACAGGCAGTGATTTCAAGTCGGCTCTCGGTGTCTATGACGAAGCCGCGCGACGTGGCCTCTTCTCTCCCTATTTCGGATGGGGTCTGGGTCTCGCAAGGCTGGGTCTTGACGACGCCGACGCAGCTATTCGCGAGTTCAGCAAGCTCGACGGAGCCGGCACGCCGTTCGAGTCTCTTGGCCGCCTCTACCGGGCCCGAACCGAGATCTACCGGGGTCGCTTCGCCGCCGCCCACGAACTGCTGGAAGCCGGGATGGTCGCCGATCGGAAGGCGGGGCAGGACACGTACGAAGTGCTAGGGCATCTTCTTGGCGCACGGCTCTTCTGGGTGGAGGGACGAACCCCGGAGGCTCGGCGGGAGGTTGAGACGGTCCTGCGC
Organism: Vicinamibacteria bacterium; assembly: GCA_041493035.1. Classification (GTDB taxonomy): domain Bacteria; phylum Acidobacteriota; class Vicinamibacteria; order Fen-336; family Fen-336; genus JBGPYB01. The sequence goes on from JBGPYB010000152.1 coordinate 8,110, forward strand.
TCCGGGAAGGACACCGAGGAGTTCGCGCTCAGGGACGCTGGCCTGCTTCTCTTGCAAGTGGGCGATCTTTCCCGTGCCGGGACCGTCGTGACATGGCTACGCTCGGGAGAAGACCCGCCGCCGTTTCGCAGAAGCTGCCTCCTTCTCGTCCAGGCGGAGTCTGCGCTGGCTGCGGGTCACGCCAGGGAGGCCGTCGATCTCAATGTGGCCGCAGCGAGCGACTACCCCTCCCATTTCTCGAACCTCGGTCTGGCTCGCGCCTATCGGGCTCTCGGGGATCGGGAGCGAGCCGCTCAGGCCTTGGAAAAAGTGCTGGAAGGGCCAGGGGAAATACTCAGGTACGGCTTCCCAGGCGACATTGCGCTGGTCCACCTCGACCTCGCGCACCTCCGGCGTCAGCTCGGCGACGAAGAGGCGGGCCGGCGCCACTACGCGGCGTTCCTGGACCTTTGGAAGGACGCAAAGGATCTGCCCCTTCGGCAGCGCGCCGAGCGGGAGTGGGGCAAGGGGCCCCAAGGGGAACCTTTCGAGAAACGAAAAGGAGGAGTATGAACGCGAATATGATCATCGGCCTGTTGTGCCTAGACGACGCCTTCAGGGACACGTTCTTCAAGAACGGGGCGAGCGGATTCGAGGAAGCGCTAAAGCCGGTGCCTCTCCTCCTTTCCTGGAGCGAGAAGAAAGGCTTGATGGCCCTCGCAGATGCGGGGATGGACCCGAACTCGGAGGTCAGGAAAGCTTTCAACGCCATGGCGGCTACGATGCGCAAGGTCGGCTGTCCGAACCCTCCCTGTCTCTACCTCTTCGTCACCACTGTCATCCAGCCGACCTTTCCTCTGCCTCCGCCTCCTCCCGATCCGACCATGGCGCAGCAGAAATAGGCGGCGGTCGTCTCCGGCGGTATGCTGAAGGGCGTGACCACCGCGCCCTTCGGCTTCTTCCGTGTGGCTGCCGCGGGCCCGCGCCTGAAGGTGGCCGACCCCGACTGGAACGTCGGCGAGATCTTGAGTCTTGCCGGCGAAGCGCGCCGGCGCGGCGTGCAGGTCGTCGTCTTTCCGGAGCTCGCGCTCACGGGCTACACGGCGGGGGATCTCTTCTTCAGCCTGTCGACCCTCGTGGCGGGCGCCGAGCGTGCGCTTGGCCGCCTTCTTCGCGAGACCGCCGAGAGCCCCATGGTGGTCGTCGTGGGCCTCCCCGTCGCCGTGGGAAGCCAGCTCTTCAACGCCGCCGCTGTTCTTCAGGCGGGCCGGATCCTCGGCGTCGTGCCGAAGAGCTATCTTCCCGGCTACAAGGAGTACTACGAGGAGCGCTGGTTTTCGTCGGCCCGCGACGCCATTTGCAGCGAGGTGCGCCTCGTCGGCCAAACTGTTCCTTTCGGCGCGGACCTGCTGTTCGCCATGGAGTCCGAGCCTGGGGTCGTCCTCGCGGTGGAGATCTGTGAAGATCTCTGGGTCCCGATCCCTCCCAGCAGCCACCACGCCGTGGCCGGCGCCACCATCCTCCTCAATCCTTCAGCTTCCGTAGACTACGTCGGCAAGGCGGACTACCGCCGCGAGCTGGTGAAGCAGCAATCGGGCCGCACTATCTCCGCCTATGTCCTCGCCAACACCGGGGTCCACGAGTCCACCACCGACGTGGTCTTCGGCGGGCACCTTCTCGTGGGCGAGGACGGCGTCATCGTGGCCGAGGGGGAGCGTTTCCGACGCGACAACCAGCTCCTCGTCACGGAGGTCGACACGGAGCGTCTCCTGGCCGAGCGGATGCGGCTCACGTCGTTCTCCGATGTGGGCCTCGCTTCGCCTTACAGGCGCACGGCCCTCGCCCCGATCCCGGCCCTCGAGCCTTTCCTTCTCACGCGGCCGGTGAACCCGCAGCCCTTCGTCCCCACGGAAGACCCACGCCTCCTACAGGAACGCTGCCTCGAGATCTTCTCCATTCAGACCGCGGGCCTCGCCAAGCGCCTCGAGCACACGGGCCTTCGACGCGTGGTCCTCGGGATCTCCGGCGGTCTCGACTCGACCCTCGCGCTCTTTGTGGCGGTCAGGACCTTCGAGCTGCTCGGGCTCCCCCGGGAAGGGATCCTCGCCGTGACGATGCCGGGTCCCGGGACGACGGAGCAGACCTTGGCCAACGCCCGCGACCTGGCGTCGGCGCTGGGCGTGACGTTCCGCGAGATCGACATCCGGGCCGCCTGCGCCCAGCACATCCGTGACATCGGCCTCGATCCCGGCGACACCAGGAGCGTGACGTATCAGAACCTCCAGGCTCGTGAGCGAACGCAGATCCTCATGGACCTGGCGAACAAAGAGAGCGGCCTCGTCGTGGGGACGGGGGATCTCTCGGAGCTGGCGCTCGGCTTCTGCACATTCGCGGGCGATCACATGGCGATGTACAACGTCAACGCCAGCGTTCCGAAGACCCTCGTGAGATTCCTGTTGACGGCCGTCCGCTTGGCGGTCGGGACCCCCGCTCAACAGGAGGTCGCCGAGCGCGTCCTGGCCACGCCCGTGTCCCCCGAGCTCATCCCGCCTTCGGCCGACGGCTCGATCGCCCAGAAGACCGAGGAGATCGTGGGACCGTACGAGCTGCACGATTTCTTCCTCTGGGCGTTCCTCCGCCTGGGCGCCGGACCTCGCAAGATCCTCTTCCTTGCGTCCCACGCCTTCGAAGGGCGCTATGACGCGTCGACCCTCAGGAAATGGCTTCGGGTCTTCGTCGAGCGCTTCTTCGACCAGCAGTTCAAGCGCTCGGTGCTCCCCGACGGGCCGAAGGTGGGCTCGGTGAGTCTGTCGCCTCGCGGGGACTGGCGGATGCCGAGCGACGCCTCGAAGGCGGCCTGGCTCCGCGAGCTGGACTAGCGGCGCAGCGACTCCGGATCGAGGCCCGTTCGCGGTTCCCGTCGGATCGTCGTTTTCTCGCCGGCACCCGGACCTCCCGAACAGCCGGTCGCGGCCCGGGGCGCGGCAGCTTATAATGCCCGCCG
>JBGPYB010000101.1:0-17229 GCA_041493035.1 Vicinamibacteria bacterium
GGGACCGCCGTGGCCCCAGGCGACTACACGGCGGGATCGGGGACCCTCACATTCAACCCCGGCGTCACGACCCAGACGCTCAATGTGCCGGTGATCGGCGACACGCTCAGCGAAGCGAACGAGACCTTCTTCGTCAACCTGAGCGGTGCGGTCAACGCCACGGTTCTGGACGGCCAGGGCCAGGGAACCATCACCAACGATGACGCGCCCCCGACGTTGTCGGTGGACGACGTTGCGGTTCTCGAGGGCACGGGCGTCGGCAACGTGGCGACGTTCCACGTCACGCTCTCGAAGATCGCGGGCCAGACGGTTACGGTGCATTACACGACCGCCAACGGAACGGCCGTCCAGCCGGGCGACTACACGCTGACGGCCGGCACCCTCACTTTCGCGGCCGGGACGACGTCAGCGACCGTCAACGTGCCCATCGTCGGCGACAGTCTCGGCGAGAACAACGAGATCTACTACCTTTCCCTGAGCGCGCCCGTCGGAGCCACGCTGCTCAAGCCCCTGGGCCAGGGGACGATCCTGGACGACGACGAGCTTGGCAAGATCGCCTTCGCCGCGCCGGTATTCGCCGTCAAAGGCGGCGCGCTCTCGGCGACGATCTCGGTGACGCGCACCGAGAGCACGCTGGGAACGGTGCTCGTCAACTACGCCACCTCGGATGGAACGGCGCTCGCCGGGCAGGACTACATGCCGGCGAGCGGTGTCCTCACGTTCACAGCGGGCGTGACGACCCGCAGCTTCGTCGTTCCGATTCTCAAGGATGCCGCCTTCGGGCCCGATCAGACCCTGCTCGTGACCCTGAGCAATCCCACGGGGGGCAGCGTCCTGGGCGCGAATGCCACGGCCGCCGTGACGATCAGCAACAACACTCAGTCGATCTTCTCCTTCGCCACAGCGGCTTACACGACACTGGAAGGGGCCTTGGCGACCACCGTTTCCGTCCGGCGCACGGGGTTGATCACCAACGCTGCGACGGTGGGCTACACCGTGACCGGCGGGACGGCCACGCAGGGCTCCGACTACGCCGCTGGAGGGAGCGGGACGCTGACGTTCCCGGCCGGGTCCGCCCTCCAGACCTTCACGGTCCAGGCTATCGACGACAACCTGCCAGAAGGACCGGAGACGGCGATTCTCTCGCTCTCGAATCCCGTGAGCCTCGATTCGACGATTGGGGCGAGCGTGGGGACCCCCGCCACGACGACGGTGACGATCCTCGACAACGAGCCGATGATCCAGTTCCTTGCGACCAGTCTGAGCGTCGCGGAGCCCGCCCCCACCGCTCTGGCCTTCCCCACAGCCACGCTTATGGTCACGCGCAGCTCGGGTGTTGGCACCGCGACGGTGGACTACACCCTGGGCGGTACGGCGACTTCCGGCATCGGTGGGGACTACCTGCCGCCGGGGTCCGGTTCGGGTCCCTGGACATTGGTCTTCCTGCCCGGAGTGTTGCAGCAGACGATCCCGTTCACGATTCTGCCCGACGATCTTGGAGAGCTAGCGGAGACGATCCAGGTGACGTTGTCGAACGCCGTGGGCGCCGGGCTCGGTCCGAACGGCACGGCCACCGTCACGATCGTCGACGAGCAACCCAAGCTCCAGTTCGCGCTAGCCGCCTACACCGTGGCCGAGTCGGCGGGGACGGCGACGCTCACGGTGACTCGTGGCACGGGTGTCGAGCCGCAGCCGGTCACCGTGGACTACGCCGTCACGGGCGGGACGGCCACGCCTGGGCGGTACACGCTGGGGTCCGGCACCCTCACCTTCAATACGGGTGTGTTGTCCCAGACGATCCCCGTCACGATCAATCCGGACCTCATCGCCGAGGGCGATGAGACGGTGCTGGTGACGCTCTCGAACGCGCAACACGGGACGATCGGGACGATCGCGACGACGGTGCTCACGATCACCGACGATGACGCGGCGGTCGTCTTCTTCAGCCCGGCGGCGTACACGGTGTTGGAGGCAATGCCGTCCGTCCTCGTGACCGTGAAGCGATCGGGACCGCTCACCGCGGCAGCATCGGTGAGCTACAACGTCACAGGTGGCACGGCGACGCAGGGAATTGATTTCTCAGGCGGGAACGGGTCAGTGCTCTTCCTGCCGGGGCAGTCCGTACAGACGTTCCCGATCACCATCACAGCCGACACCATCGTCGAGGGTTCGGAGACGATCAACCTGGCCCTCAGTTCTCCGTCTCCAGGGACCGCCCTCGGGACGCAACAGACCGCCGTCGTGACCATCGCGGACAACGATTCCACCGGGATATTCTCCTTCAGCGCGCCCACCTATTCGACCAGCGAGGCTGGCCCGGCTCCGACGATTACCGTCAAGCGGACAGGCGGCCTGGGGAGCGATGTGCGCGTCCACTACGCGACTGCCAACGGCACAGCAACGGCCGGCTCCGACTACACCAACACTTCCGGGGACCTCATCTTCGCGGCCGGTGTCACGAGCATGACTTTCCAGGTCCCGATCCTCGAAGACGCCCTCCAGGAGGGCAACGAGAGCGTCCTGCTCACCTTGACGCCGGGGACGCCCGCTCAGCCGACGGAGCTGGCGGCCATCATCGGCCAGGGCTCGGCAACCTTGACCATCGGAGACAACGACACGATCGGCGCCTTCTCGTTCTCCGCGCCGACCTTCAGCGTCGGCGAATCGGCGGGCGCGGCCGTCGTCACAGTAACCCGCACCGGCGGCGCCAGCGGCACCCCGCCCGGGAGCGCGGTGACGGTCCACTATGCCACCTCTCCGCTCACCGCCACGAACGGGGTGAACTACGCCGACACCTCGGGCAACCTGACGTTCGCGGCCGGAGAGACGAGCAAGTCCTTCGACGTCACGGTCATCGATGACACCGTCAAGACGGTGAACAAGACGGTGGCGCTCACGCTGAGTGCGCCCGCGGGCGGCGCGACGCTCGGGGCACAGTCGTCGTCGGTCCTCTGGATCCTGGACCAGGATCCGGGGACGCTTCCGACCAACGACTTTGTCGGCACGTTCGAATTCTCTGCACCGGTGTTCACGGTCACGGAGGGAATGCCCGTCGCGACGATCACCGTGAAGCGTACCGGTTACATCCTCGGGGCCGCACAGGTCGGCTACGCGACGTCGGACGGATCGGCTCTCGGCGGACAGGATTACACGACGACGAGCGGCGCTCTCTTGTTTGCCGCGGGGGTGACGTCGCGCACGTTCACGGTGCCGATCGCCAACAACCTCTTCTACAAGCCCGACAGCACGTTCCTCGTCACGCTGAGCAACCCCACCGCGAGCGCTGTCGTCGGGACGCAGTCGACGGCGGCCGTGAACATCGTCGACAACGACGTGTCGGTGTTCTCGTTCACCACCGCGACCTATACGACGACCGAAGGGGCCTTGGCGACGAGCGTAGTGGTGCGACGAACGGGAACAGTCACGAACGCTGCGACGGTGAATTACGTCGTGACGGGTGGAACGGCCACACAAGGCGCCGACTACATCGTCGGGGGGAGCGGAACGCTGACCTTCCCGGCAGGGTCCATCTCGCAGACCTTCACTGTCCAGGTGATCGACGATAACGTGTCAGAGGGGCCCGAGACGGCCGTTCTTTCACTGACGGGCCCCATCAGCAGCCCCACGACAGCCGGTGCGATCGGTGCCAGCATCGGGACTCCCGCCACGACCACCGTGACGATCCTCGACAACGAGCCGACGATCCAATTCCTTGGGACGGCCGTGAACGTCTCGGAGCCCGCTCCGACCGCGACGGCGTTCCCGACGGGGATACTGGTGGTCAGGCGGAGCACGGGCGTCGGTACGGCAACGGTGGACTACACCCTGGGTGGGACGGCCACGCCCGGCTTTGGTGGGGACTACCTGCCGCCCGGGTCTGGTTCGGGTCCGTGGACCTTGGAGTTCCTGCCCGGAGTGTTGCAGCTGACGATCCCGTTCACGATTCTCCCCGACGATCTGGGAGAGCCTGCTGAGACGATCCAGGCGACGTTGTCGAACGCGGTGGGCGCGGGGCTCGGTCCGAACAGCACGGCCACCGTCACGATCCTGGACGAGCAACCCAAGCTCCAGTTCGCGCTGGCCGCTTACACCGCGGCCGAACCAGCGTCCCTGCCAATCACGATTAACCTCACGGTGACCCGTGGCACAGGCATTGAGCCGCTGCCGGTTACCGTGCACTACGCCGTCACCGGTGGAACCGCCACGCCCACCCGATTCTCGCTGCCTTCCGGAGACTTGACCTTCAACACGGGTGAGCTCAGCAAGACGATTCCGGTCACGGTCAACCCGGACAGCCTCGCCGAGGGCGACGAGACGGTGCTGGTGACGCTCTCGAACGCGCAACACGCGACCATCGGGACGATTGGGACAACGGTGCTCACGATCACCGACGGCCTCGACGACCCGCCGGCGGTCTTCTTCAGCCCCACAGCTTACACGGTGTCGGAGGCGGTCCCGTCAGTCCTCATGACCGTGAAGCGCTCCGGGCCGCTCACCGGCTCGGCACAGGTCTACTACGCGGTTACCGGCGGAACGGCGACGCAAGGGCTCGACTACCAGGGCGGCAACGGCGTCCTCGTCTTCCCGCCGGGAGTGGCCATCAAGACCTTCCCGATCACCATCCAGCCCGACACGATCGTCGAGGGCGCGCAGACGATCAACCTGGCCCTCAGTTCCCTGTCTCCGGGGACCGTGCTCGGGACGCAGTCGACCGCGGTCGTGACGATCACCGACAACGACTCGACCGGACTCCTCTCCTTCAGCACGCCCGCCTATTCCCTCAATGAAGCCGGGTTCGCAGCCACGATCACCGTCACGCGGGCCAGTGGGCTCGGGAACAACGTGCGCGTCCACTACGCCACCGCCGACGGCACTGCGACCGCCAGTTCCGACTACACCAGTACGTCAGGGGATCTCGTCTTCGCGGCGGGCGTCACGAGCCTGACTTTCCAAGTCCCGATCACCGACGACCCCGCCCCGGAAGGCAACCAGACTGTCCAGCTCACGTTGACGCCGGGGACGCCGACCGCCGGCGAGCTGCCGGCCACAATCGGCCTGGGCGCGGCCACATTGACCATCGTGGACAACGACACCATAGGAGCCTTCTCCTTCTCCGCCCCGACCTTCAGCGTGGCCGAATCGGGTGGCGCAGCCATCGTCACCGTGACCCGCTCCGGCGGCGCGAGCGGTACGCCTCCCGGGAGCGCGGTGACGGTCCACTATGCGACGTCGCCCCTCACTGCCACCGGAGCCAACTACACCGACACGTCCGGCGACCTGACGTTCGCTGCCGGAGAGGCGAGCAAGACCTTCCCGGTCGGCGTCACGGACGACGCCGTTCACACGGCGGACAAGACGGTGGCGCTGACGCTCAGCAATCCAGGGGGCGGCGCGACGCTGGGGACGCAGCCATCGGCGGTTCTCTGGATCGTGGACAAGGACCCCGGTACCGACCCGATCAACGGCGGCACGATCCAGTTCACGGCGCCCGTCTTCACGGTCACGGAGGGACTGGCATTTGCCACGGTCAACGTCCAGCGGATCGGCCCGACGACGGCCACGGTGCGAGTCAACTACGCGACATCGAACGGAACGGCGTTCGCGGGACCTGGGCTCGACTACACGGCGACGAGCGGCATCCTCACGTTTGCCGCGGGGGTGACGGCTCGCAGCTTCACGGTGCCGATCGCCAACAACCTGTCCTACAGGGCCGACAACACGTTCCTCGTCAACCTGAGCAACCCGGCCGGCGGCGCCGTCATTGGGGCGCTGGCCACGGCGACCGTAAGCATCATCGACAACGACTTGTCGGTGTTCTCCTTCTTCACGACGAGCTACACGCCCCCGGAAGGAGCCCTGGCGACGAGCGTCCAGGTGCGGCGCACGGGCGTGATCACGAACACAGCGACCGTTGGCTATTCCGTGACGGGCGGGACGGCCACGCCGTTGGACTACACCTTGGGTGGGAGCGGCACGCTGACCTTCCCGCCCGGGTCCGTTCTCCAGAGCTTTGCCATCCAGGCGACCGACGACAACCTGCCGGAGGCGCCAGAAACGGTCGTTCTTTCGCTAACGAACCCTGTGAGCACTTCCCCCACGACCATAGGCGCCAGCGTGGGGACTCCTGCCACCACGACGGTGACGATCCTCGACAACGAGCCGACGATCCAATTCCTTGCCACGGCCTTGACCGTGGCGGAGCCGGCCCCGACGGCTTCGGTCTTCCCAACAGCGACGCCCCTTGTCCAGCGCAGCTCGGGCATCGGCACGGCGACGGTGGACTACACGCTGGGAGGCACCGCCACGCCCGGGGGCTTCCTGGTTGGCGACTACCAGCCGCCATCGACCAACACGGGTGGAACGCTGCAGTTCCTGCCCGGGGAGATCCAGAAGCCGATCCCCTTCACGATCTGGCCCGACGACGTGGGTGAGCCGGCGGAGACGATCCAGGTGACGCTCTCGAACTCGGTGGGGGCGGGACTGGGTCCGAAGACCTCGGCCACGATCACGATCCTCGACGCGCAACCGAAGGTGCAGTTCGCGCTCAGCGCCTACACCGTGGCCGAGTCCGCTGGGACGGCCAACCTCGTGGTGACCCGGACTTCCGCCGCGGAGCAGGTGATCGTGAACTACGCCGTCAGCGGAGGGACGGCGACTCCCGGCCGTTACGCTTTGCCGCCGCCGGGGTCATTGACCTTCGCCCCCGGTGAGCTCAGCAAGACGATCGCCGTGACCATCAACGACGACCTCATCGCCGAGGGCGATGAAACGGTGCTGGTGTCGCTCTCGGAGCCCGCGGGTGCGAACGCAACCATCGGGACGCCGGCGACGACCGTACTGACGATCACCGACACCGACGCGCCAGCCGTCTTCTTCAGTCCGAGCGTCTACTCGGTGTCGGAGGCGTTGCCAACCGTTCTCGTGACCGTGAAGCGCTCTGGACCGCTGACAGGATCCGCACAGGTGTTCTACAGCGTCACCGGTGGAACGGCGCCCCAGGGTCTCGACTTCCTGGGCGGCAACGGCGTTCTGATCTTCACTCCGGGAGTCGCGATCAAGACCTTCCCGATCACGATCCAACCCGACACGTTCGTCGAAGGCCCGCAGACCATCAACCTGGCTCTCGCCTCTCCTTCGGGGGCGGTCCTCGGGACGCAATCGACCGCCATCGTGACGATCACCGACAACGACTCCACAGGGACATTCTCATTCAGCGCGCCAACCTATTCCGTGGGCGAAGCCGGGTTCGCGGCGACGATCGCCGTCACCCGGACCGGTGGCCTGGGAAGCGAGGTGCGCGTCCACTACGCGACGGCCGACGGGACCGCGACGGCCGGGTCCGACTACCCCGGCACCTCGGGAGACCTCGTCTTCGGGGCGGGCGTCACGAGCATGACCTTCCAGGTCCCAATCCTCGACGACACCATCCAGGAGGGGAACGAGACCATCCTGCTCACCCTGACGCCGGGGACGCCCCACGCCGGCGAGCTGCCGGCCACCATCGGCCAGGGCTCGGCCACGCTGACCATCGTGGACGATGACGCCATCGGTGTCTTCTCCTTCTCCTCGCCACACTTCAGCGTCGGCGAGGCTGAAGGCGTGGCCGTCGTCACCGTGACGCGAACAGGGGCGGCCAGCGGCAACGCAGGGCCCGGAAGCACCGTCACCGTCCACTACGCAACCTCGGCAGGCACAGCATCGCCAATCACCAACTATACCGACACGTCGGGGGATCTGACCTTCGCCGCCGGTGAAACCACCAAGTCCTTCCAGGTCACCGTCAAGGACGATGGCGTCGCCGCCCTGGACAAGACAGTCACCCTCACATTGAGCGGTGCATCGGGCGGCGCAACGCTGGGCCCACAGCCCACCGCCGTCCTCTGGATCGTCAACAACGACTGATGGAAACCCCGGAAGAGGCTGGGCGCGGTGCTCCAGATGCCATCCAGTCTGCTTGCTCCCCTCTCGGACGAGAGCATAGACTACCTCGGATGCGGACGTTCACCGTGGCCTTCATCGGCCCTGACGGCGTGGGCAAGACGACCGTCGGCAGGGAGGTCGAAAGAACGTATCCGTCCCGGGTCAAATACCTCTACATGGGCGACAACGTCGAGGCCAGCAACTACATCCTCCCCACAACGCGCTGGTGGAGGACCCGCGGGGGACCGCAGAGGGCCGGGGGTGCGAAGATGGGTCCCTCCGGCCCGAAGCGGCACCCGGCAACGGGTTCGAACCCCCTCAGGCGATCGGTCAAGGCCGTGCGCGGCGAAATCCGATATGTCTTCAGCCTAACCACCCGGTTCCTCGAGGAAGCCTATCGGCAGGTCGTGGCGAACCGGTTCTCCAAGCGTGGGTACATCGTCCTCTTTGACCGGCATTTCATACTCGACTACTACCACAACGACATCCTCGCCGCTGCGGGAAAGCGGTCCGTGAGGCGGCGGCTCCACGGCACCATCGTGCGGTGGCTCACCCGCGAGCCGGACCTCGTGATCTGCCTTGACGCCCCGGGCGCGGTGGTCTTCCAACGCAAGGGGGAGTTCTCGCCGGAGTTTCTGGAAGGCCGGCGCGCGCAGTACCTGAGCCTCCAGAACATCGTGAAGAACTTCGCAGTGGTCAACGCCGACCGGGAAGTCGGCCTCGTGATCCAGGACGTGAGCCGAGTCATCGCCGATTTCCAGGAGAGATTCGGGCAGCCAGCCCCCCACTGAGGGGGCACACGCCGCCGAATTCTGAGGAACCAGGTGCCAAGGGAGAGAGCTGCCGGCAGGGCAGCCGTGATCGACTACGATGTTCACGGTCTGGTTGGAGTCCGCCTAGTCGACCCGGCCCCGAGTGACGTCTTGGCGGTCGACAAGAAGCTGGGACCGCTCCGCGGCTCTCTGAGCCGTGAGCCCGACATCGTGCTTCGCTTCGTGGATCGGCTGCCGATGGCGGGACTCAGGCACGTCACCCTGGGCACCAACGGCTTCACCGACGACGGCTTCTTCGTCCTCCGGAGCAACCAGAGGCAGGTACGAGTCAAGGTGGGCTTCGACGGCCTTGGCGACCGTTGCGAGATGGTCTGTGAGAGCGGACTCCGCTCCGTCCCCCTCCTGATGGCCGTCCTGAACCTCACCATGCTCCGGAAGGACTGCGTCTCGCTCCATGCCTCAGCCTTCCAGTACCAGGGCCGGGGAATCCTTGTCACGGGATGGGCCAAGGGAGGCAAGACGGAGACACTCCTCTCCTTCGCTGCCCAGGGGGCCCGCTACGTCGGGGACGAGTGGATCCTTCTCGCGGGCGACGGCCAGACCATGTACGGCATCCCCGAGACGATCCGCCTCCAAGATTGGCACATCCGGAGCCTGCCACACGTGCGACAGCATCTGGGGTGGCGGAAGCTTCTGCTCTTCTGGCTGATCCGTCGCATCGAGAGCCTTGCGAAGGTGTTCCCGGGAGGACTCCTGCGCCAGGCGATGCCCGCGATCAAGAGACGCGTCAACGTCAGGCTGCCGCCGAAAACCATCTTTGGGGACCGCTTCGGACCCTTCGTGGCCCGTCCCGAGAAGGTCTTCCTCACGCTGAGCCACGACGATCCGGGGATATCGGTGGAGCCGGTCGATCCCAGCCTGATCGCCAGACGCATGATCTCATCCATCCGATTCGAGCAGCTCCCATTCCTGGAGCAACAGTTGGCGTTCGCCTTCGCCTTTCCTGATCGGAAGAACCCATTCCTCGATCGCGTCCACGAGCTGCAGTACGAGATCCTCGAGCGGGCCCTCCGTGGCAAGGAAGCTTACATGGTCCGACACCCCTACCCGCTGTCGTTCCAGGAGCTCTTCGAGCGGATGCGGCCCTACTGCGAATAGACATCGTCGCGAGCCCAGACTGGCGTGACCAGAGTCCAGACCCTCTTTGTCGAGTGGCGGCGAGAAAGGCTCGGCTACGGTGCTCCGTTCGCGCCGTGGCCTCGTGGTCGCTTTAGCTCAGAGCTCCGCCCACTTGCCGTGTCCTTCCCAGATGCGGATCGTGAAGGGGAGGCGCAGACGCTCCTTCAGCTCGCCCTGGAGAAGGGCGCAGATGTTCTCGACCGATGGGAATGCAAGGAAGTCGTTCCAGTTGCGGTGGTCGTAGCGGCCGAGGACGGCGCGGACCTCGGCCTTAAGGTCCGCGAAGTCCAGGATCATGCCGTCTTGCGGCTCTCCCTCCACCACGACCTCGACCTTGTAGGTGTGACCGTGGACCTGGCCACACTTGGCGTGTCCCGGGAGAAAGTGGGCACAGTCGATGTGTTCGGTGATCCCCAGGCGCATTGGTCGAGAGCGTACTGTGGACGAAGGCGCGACTCAAACCTTCGGGAGGGCGCGCACCGCAACAGCGAGGGATTCGTCCAGGGGTGTGAGGAAGCGGCCGAGAAGGGCCTCGAGCGGACGGTGGTCGGCCACTTCGTCGCAGAGCATGCAGTCCAGTTCGTCGCTCAACATACCCCGATAGCCGCCAGCCGCAGCCTGTCGATCGGCTTCCTCGAGTGGAACGGAGCGGAGGACATAGTCGCCCGGGCGACTCGCGGCGCGCAGCGCCACCCCGAGGCGCTCGACAAACTCGGCGCAGGTGACCGGTTCGGGCCCCACGAGATCGAAGACGCTTGGCCAAGGGACCGGCCGCTCCACGGCCGCCAAGATCGCCTCGGCGGCGTCTTGGGCTGCGATCGGCTGCATGCGGTACGAACCGCCCCCCGGCAGCTCCACGGCGCCGGCGGCGATCTCGCGAGCCAGCTCAGGGACAAACGAATCCCCCGGACCCACGATGTACGAAGGGCGAAAGGTCGTGGCGAGAAGGCCCGAGCGCAGCAGCTCGACCTCAGCCCCCATCTTCGACAAGAAATAGGGGTTCGTGCAGCGTCTCGACTGCCCGTAGTGGGCGACTCCGAGGCCGCTGAAGAAGACCATGCGCGGGACCCCGGCCCTGCGGGCGGCCTCGATCACGGCTCGTGTGCCTCCCACGTTGACGGTCTCGTACGTGGCTCCTGGTCGCTCCGCGCCGATCTGCGCGAGGTGAACGACGGCGTTGGAGCCGGCGAGAACCGGGGCGAGAGCGGAGGCTTCGAGGGCCGGAACGACAACGGGCCGCCCGCCGGCGGCCGCCACGGCCGCCGCGCCCACGTCCGTCCGCACGACCCCGATGACCTCCGCGCGTCGCGCTGGCGCGCACCGGATCAGGTGGCGCCCCACGAGACCGTTGGCACCCGTGACGACGAGTCGAAGGGTCAAGTCGTGCTAGTCCGCCGTCGCGACGGCGCCCGGACCCTTGAGCGCACGCCCCGGCAGTGCCCCGGTGTGTTCCCCATCCTTCAGGACCAGCACGCCGTTGACGAGAACGTGGCGCATTCCGACGGCGTACTGGTGGGGGCTCTCGAAGGTCGCTCGGTCGGCGATCGTGGCCGGGTCGAAGACCACGACATCGGCAAACATCCCTTCCTTCAAGAGACCGCGCCGGTCCAGCCCCAGATTCGCCGCGGGCAGCCCCGAGAGGCGCCGAATAGCCTCCTCGAGGGTGACCCGCTTCTCGTCGCGAACGTACTTCCCGAGGAGGCGAGCGAAGTTGCCGTAGGCGCGGGGATGCGTCGAGGATTTGAGGAACACGCCCTGCGGGGCCATCGAACCGGCGTCGGATCCGAACGACACCCAAGGCAGCTGGACCTCCTTGCGCAGGTTCTCCTCGGACATCAGAAAGAACACCACCTGGATCCGCGCCACGTCCTCGGCGATCAGGTTCAGGATCGTGTCCCAGGGGTCCGTGCCGCGGAGACGCGCAGCTTCGGCCAGGGTCTTCCCCGTCAGAGCCTTGAGCGCGTCGGTCTTGAAGCCGACGAGGAGGATGCGATCCGGAGAGCCCGCCGCGAGGCAGAGGTTCTCGAAGCCCATCCCCGGCGTCTGCATCTCGCGGACGATCCTTGCCCGGCTCTCGGGTTCGCCGATGCGCTTGACGAGGGCCGGGATTCCCCCTTCGAGCGCCCAACGCGGGACGCAGGCGTTGAAGCCCGTCGAGCCGGCGGTGTAGGTGTACATGTCGGCCGTGATCTTGAGCCCTTGCCTCCGGGCGGCCTCGACCTTGGCGATGACCTCGTCCATCTTCGGCCAGTTCGCTTCCCCCGCCGCCTTCAGGTGATAGATCTCCGCCGGGAGCCCCGCTTCACGGCTGATGCGAATCAGCTCGTCCACGGCTTCGAGAAGCCGATCTCCCTCGCTTCTCAAGTGGGAGATGTACTTCCCTTTGAATCGAGCCGCGACTTTGCACAACTCGATCAGCTCCTCGGTCGTCGAATAGCTGGCGGGGGCATAGATGAGCGAGGAGCCGACGCCGAGGGCGCCTTCCTCCATCGCCTTCTTCACGAGCGCTCGCATGGCGTCGAGCTGAGACGCGGTGGGCTTCCTGTCCTCCAGGCCGAGGACGTACTGGCGCACGGTGGTGGCGCCGACGAACGACGCCACGTTCGGGGCTACGCCGCGCTTCTCCAGATGGGACAAGTACTCGGCCAGGGACGTCCAGGTGACGTCGTAGTGGATGTCGACCTGATCCTGGGCGATCTGGCGCCGGACGACGTCGTTGACCGGCCCCATCGACCAGCCCTCGCCGAAGATCTCCGTGGTGATGCCTTGTCGGATCTCCCCTTGCGAGCGCCCGTCGGCGATGAGCGTATCCGTGGACCACGACAGCATGTTCACGAAACCCGGAGCCACGGCCAGGCCGGTGGCGTCGAGCACCAGGTTCCCCTGAGACGACGAGAGATCGCCGATGGCGGCCACGGTGTCGCCGCGCAAGGCGACATCGGCCCGACGCCCGGGAGCGCCGGTCCCGTCGTAGACGGTGCCCCCGCGGATCACCACGTCGTACCGCGACTCGGCGGGGCTCGCGACCCAGGGCCCGAGTGCAGCCGAGAGAATCAGCCACCCGGCGACGCGATTCGCTCTCATCGGCGCCTCAGTGACGGAAGTGCCTCACACCCGTGAAGACCATGGCCAGCTTGTGCTCGTCGGCCGCGGCGATGACCTCCTCGTCCTTGACCGAGCCACCGGGTTGGATCACGGCCGTCACTCCGGCGCGGGCAATCTCGTCGACGCCATCGCGAAACGGAAAGAAGGCATCGGACGCCGCGACGGTCCCGGCCAGGGGAAGCTGCGCCTTGAGGGCCGCGATGCGGGCCGAGTCCACGCGGCTCATCTGCCCCGCCCCGACGCCGACGGTCTGGACGGTGTTCGCGTAGACGATCGCATTGGACTTGACGTGTTTGGCCACCGTCCAAGCCAGGAGCAGCGCCTTCCATTCGTCCTCGCTGGGCTTCCGTTTCGTGACGATCTCGCACTTGTCCTTGGCGAGGCGGTGAAGATCCCACTCCTGGGCGAGCATGCCTCCCATGACGCGCCGGAGATCGAATCCCGTGACGCGGTGGATGCCGGTCGTGTCCATGTCCATGACGCGCAGGTTCTTCTTGCCGGCCAGGAGCTTCTTGGCCTCGGCCTCGAACCCCGGCGCAATGACTGCTTCGACGAACACGGCGGCGAGCCTCTTGGCGGTGGCGGCGTCGACCTTGCGGTTGAACGACACGATGCCGCCGAAGGCCGACAGTGGATCGCACGCCCAGGCGCGGTCGTAGGCCTCGAGGGGATTCGAGCCGATGGCCGTCCCGCAGGGATTCGTGTGCTTCACGATGACGCACGCCGGGTCGTCCAATTCGGTCACGAGCCGCCACGCGGCGTCGAGATCGAGGAGGTTGTTGAAGGACAGTTCCTTTCCCTGAATCTTGCGGGCAGCGGCCACGGAGTAGAGCGTCGACCCGAGGTCGCTGTAGAAGGCGGCTCTCTGGTGGGGATTCTCGCCGTACCGCAGGTCCTGAACCTTCTCGAAGGAAAGGCTCAGCCGGTAGGGAAAGACGTCGTCGGATTCAGCCACACCGTAGCCGCCGTTCTTCACCTCGACCTGGGCAAAGTAACCGGCGATGGCCGCCTCGTACCGGGCGGTGTGGCGGAAGGCCTTCTGGGCAAAGTAGAGGCGGGTCGCCGCATCGATACCGCCGTCGCGATCGAGCTGCTCGAGGAGCAACGTGTAGTCAGCGGGGTCGACGACGACCGCGACGTTCTCGAAGTTCTTGGCGGCTGCGCGAACCATGGCCGGTCCGCCGACGTCGATGTTCTCGATGGCCTCCGCGAAGGGAGCGCCCTTCGCAACCTTGTCTTCGAAGGGGTAGAGATTCACCACGACGACGTCGATGGGCCGAATCTTGTGCGCCGCCAGCGCCTTCTGGTGTTCCGCGAGATCGCGGCGCGCCAGGATGCCCCCGTGAATCGTGGGGTGCAACGTCTTTACTCGGCCGTCCAGGATCTCGGGAAACCCCGTGGCCTGGGAAACGCCGGTCGCTTTCACGCCCTCCTTCTTCAGCGCCTCGCCCGTGCCCCCGGTGGAGACGATCTCGAAGCCTCGGGACGCGAGTCCTCTCGCCAGCTCCACGATGCCGTCCTTGCGATAGACCGAGAGCAGGGCGCGTTTGACGGTCATGGCGTGGGTCCCTCCGGAGGACGATCAATCGGCTGGATCTCGACGGGCACTCGCATGCGGGTCATGTCCCCTCGTGCCTCGCGCCAGAGGGCGAGCCACGTGGCCGCGATGCCCGTCACGGCTCGTGAGTAGGCGACTTGTGCCACGGCGAAGACCGGCGAGTGCCAGTCGAGGGTGCGGTGGTCGACGAGGCGGCCGACTCGGAACAGTTCCGCCCGGAGAACGGGCGCATCGTCGCGGCTCTTGGCGAGCATCGACTGCCAGTAGGCGGGAAGCTGACGACGCTGGAGCGTGAGGGCGGTTCCCTCTTCTAGCACGACGGGGAGCTTCCCCAGATTGGCCTCGATGAAGGCGTAGTACTCCCGCGCGACGCCCGGGGGAAGCCCGTCCGACCCCGCTGCAAGGACGGGATCGGCGATGTCCGCCGGGATTCGGAGGGTCGCCCCCAAACGAACCAAGCCGTCGCTCACCCGAAGCTCCCTGAAGAGCGCCAGAGACTCCGCCACTTCGGCGTCTAGAGCGGAGAGGGTTTCGGGCGCCAGTTCCCCGGCCGTGAGGTCGGTGGCCATCGCTTGGCTCAAGGGAAGCGGGAAGTGCTGGGCTTGCTCGAGGATCGCCTTCTCCCGCTCGGCAATGAGACGGGCCAGCGAGCGCGGGACCAGCCGGCGCGCGTCGCGAATGAGACATTCGACCAGGCTCGTCGGCCAGGCTGAGGCCTCGGACGCCGTCAGCCCGACGAGAGCCGCCACGAGGAACACTCGACGCATGGGCGATGCCGTCAACGGACCGGCTTGGCCTTCAGGCTCACCTTGCCATCCTTGGTCTCGAGGCGAAAGTCGACGGCGCTCGCCCCCTTCTCCGCGAGGATACGGGTCGCCTGCTGGGCGATGAGCTTCTGGAAACTCTCGAACTTCACGTTCCCCTTCTCGCCGACTTCCTGCCGCGCTTCGAGGAATCGAGCGTAAAGAGCCTGAACCGCTCCGGCGTTCGTTTCAGGGCCGCCCACACGAATCTCTCCGGATCGAGCTGCGGACTGAGGCGCCTCCCGTACCGGGTGTGGCGGCGCGGCCGCCATGGCTGCGAGGGCGGCGCGTCCGTGTAGGCCGACCGGTCGCCCCTCTTCGATGGCCCGCAAGCGCTTGTTCCAAAGCTCGTTGAATGTGTTGTAGCGGGCTGTGAGGTTCATGAAGCGGAAGCGCTCGGTATTGTTCCGGATGTCACCGAAATCGTGTTTCCGCAGCATGTTCTCGACACGGGTCCGAAGATCCACGGGCGGCTTCCTCTCGACGCCCCCGAAAAACTTCTCCCACTCGATCTGGAGCTGGCGGATCGACTTCTCCAGAGCCTCCAAGTCCTCGGTGAAGGACGCCACGAGGCTACGAATCTCCCCTGAGGAAGAGCCAGAAGAGCGGCAGCCAGATCTCCCTCGAGTAGGGGACCCTCTTGCCGTCGACCAGCACGTCGGTCGTGGAGATCGGTCCCACGATGTCGTAGAGATCGCGCATGTGTTTCGCTTCTCCGGCCTCGAACTCGGCGCGGTGGTGAAGCGTGTCACCGGCTCCGACTTCCCTGTAGACCGGCGAGCGCTTCGCGAGGGCGAGGGCCCTCGGGTAGTTGGGTCCACCGAAAGCGTCGAAGACGACGCCCATCCGGAAGGGCCGTGGGCGGCGGCCCGGGTAGAGAATGTCCGCCATCTCGTCGGAGAGGGACGAGATGTCTTCCTCCTCCTTCGGCACGACGCGGGGAAGCCGGTCCGCAAAGGTCTTTGCTCGTTCCCGGCCCATGGCGCGAAGTATAATCCAATCTTCAACATGGCGTCCCCCCGCTCCACCGATGCCGACGCCCGCCGGCGCATCCCGTCGGTGGACCAGGTGATGCAGTCGGGGGCCTGCCGTGACCTCGAGACGCGCTTCGGTCGAGGCCCAGTCTTGAAGCACGTGCGTGCGATCCTGGCCGAGGCACGGGGTCTCGCCGCCGCCGGAGCGGAAGCGGCGGCGCCCGTTCTCGGGGAACTCGCGGCGACCCTCGAACGCCGCCTGGAGGCGGCCTCCGCGCCCTCGCTCGTCCGGGTCATCAACGCGACGGGCGTGATCGTCCACACGAATCTGGGCCGGGCTCCCCTCTCGGCGGAAGCGGCGGCTCGAGTGGCGGCGATCGCCCGTTCCTACTCGAACCTCGAGTATGACCTCGCGACGGGCGAACGGGGCGACCGCGAGGTGCATGTGGAATCACGGCTGGCCGGGCTCCTCGGCTCCGAGGCGACGGCCGTGGTCAACAACTGTGCCGCCGCGGTGCTCCTGGCCGTCAACACGTTCGCCGAGGGACGCGAGGTTCTGGTCAGCCGCGGCGAGTTGGTCGAGATCGGCGGTTCCTTTCGCATCCCCGAGATCCTGCGGAAAGGCGGGGGGCGCCTCCGCGAAGTTGGGACGACCAACAAGACGCGGCTCGCCGATTACCGAGCCGCCCTCTCGCCCGAAACCGGCCTCATCCTGAAGGTGCACCGCAGCAACTTCGACATCGTCGGCTTCACCGAGACGCCGGGTCGCGAAGAGCTTGCGGATCTGGCCCGGTCGGCCGGAGTGCCTCTGGTCGAGGACCTGGGGAGCGGTCTCTTGGAAGCCCCCCATCCGCTGCTGGCCCAGGAGCCCACCGTGACCGACGCCTTGGCTGCCGGCGTCGACGTCGTGGCGTTCA
>JBGPYB010000066.1:0-24990 GCA_041493035.1 Vicinamibacteria bacterium
TCCATCATGCGCCACGGGTATCCCAACACGCCGCGCAACCGCTCGCTGGCGGTGCTGGCGAACCTGGTGCTGCACCTGCACCCGATCCGGATGCGCAAGAGCGGCCTGCGCGTGCGCTACACGTGGTGCATGGGAGGACTGACGTTCTTCCTGTTCCTGGTCGAGACCTTCACGGGCCTGCTGCTGATGTTCTACTACCGGCCCACGGTCGCCTACGCGTACATGGACATCATCGACCTCGCGGAGCAGGTCCCTCTCGGGATCATGCGAGAGATCCACCGATGGGGGGCACACGCCATGGTCATCACGGTGTGGCTCCACATGTTCCGGGTCTTCATGACGGGCTCCTACAAGCCGCCACGGGAGTTCAACTGGAACGTCGGCGTCATCCTCCTCGTCCTGACGCTGCTCCTGTCGTTCACCGGCTACCTGCTCCCGTGGGACCAGCTCGCGATCTGGGCGATCACCGTCGGTTCGAACATGGCCCGAGCGACGCCGCTCCTGGGTTACGAGGGGCCGGGGTCCCAGCTCCTCGTCTTAGGGGACGTAAAGATGGTCCACGCGGGGTCCGACGCGCGCTTCGCCCTGCTGGGCGGGCGCTTCGTGGGCGAGGGGGCGCTCCTGCGCTTCTACGTCCTCCACTGCGTCGGCATCCCGCTGGTGGCGGGCCTTCTGATGGCGGTCCACTTCTGGAGGGTCCGGAAGGACGGCGGCATCTCCGGGCCCGTGTGAGGGTCTGATCCATGGCTGCTGTCGACGCCCTCAAAGGACTGATCAACGCCCTCACGACGCCATGGCTCTTCATCACCCTGGCGTCGGTCCTTTTCTTCATAGCACTTCCAAGGAAGGCTTTCTGGCAACCGAAGGTGGCGGCCGCCATTGGCCTGCTGGCCGCGGCTTTCGTGGCCGTGTCGATGCTCGACAAGAACTTCCTCCTCATCGTCAAGAAGCCCGACAACGTCCCCATCGTGGCGATGCTGTTTCTGGTCGGCTTCTTCATCTGGCTGAGCCTCTACCAGGCTCACCAGAACGACGATCGGATCGCGCGCGGCGAGCCTCCCGCCGAGGCGTCGGGCGGCGAGAACGAGAAGACCTGGGTATGGCCCGATCTCGTCTACACCGAGCTGCTCGTCATGATCATCGGGATGATCATCCTCGTCGCCTGGGGGATGGCCTTCCACGCCCCCATCGAGGAACCCGCGAATCCGGCTCGGACGCCAAACCCCAGCAAGGCCCCGTGGTACTTCCTGGGGCTCCAGGAGATGCTCGTTTACTACGACCCGTGGCTCGCCGGCGTCGTCTTCCCGAGCCTCATCATCGTGGGGCTGATGGCGATCCCCTACATCGACACGAACCCCAAGGGGAACGGCTACTTCAGCTTCAAGGAGCGGCGAGCCGAAATCACACTGTACATGTTCGGCTTCCTGATCCTGTGGGTCCTGCTCGTGGTCCTGGGGACGTTCCTCCGGGGGCCCAACTGGAACATCTTCGGGCCATACGAGCTCTGGGACATCCACAAACTCGAAGCCCTGGTGAACGTGAACCTGTCGGAGTACATCTGGGTCAAGGGGCTCCACACCAAGCTTCCGACCAACATGTTCGTGAGAGAGATCTTCGGGATCCTGGCCGTGGTGTTCTACGTGCTCGTGCTGCCGGCCGTCCTGGCGAAGACGATCCTGAAGAAGTACTACCTGAAGCTGGGGCCGTGGCGCTACGCCGTGTTCGTGATGCTCTTCCTGGGCATGGTGGCGCTCCCCATCAAGATGATCCTGCGCTGGACGATCACCCTGAAATACATCGTGTCGATGCCCGAGATCTTCTTCAACATATGAGCCGCCGCGCACAAGAAAGACACGAAGGAGTGGTGGCCTGAGCATGCCTGCCAAGCCTGAGCCCGGCCGCGATCCGAGCATGGCCGACCGCACGAATCAGCTGAACGTCGTCTTCCTTCTCTCCTCCCTCGGCCTGCTTCTCGCCGTCTCCTGGATGATCTGGGCCGACTACAACCGCGGGTGGAAGACGTACCAGATCGAGTTCAACAAGCTCGAGACCGCCCAGACTCGCGAGCAGCGCGACGCCGCCGGAGCGAAGGTAGACGCGCCCCATCGCAAGGAGCTCGAGGAGCTGATCGCCCGCGGAGAAGCCGAGGTCGCGGCCCGCCGCGCCGAACTCGCGAAGGCGCAGAAGGATCTCGACAAGCTGAACGGCGAGTGGTACGGCGTTGATCAGAACTTCCGCTTCACCAAGGCCAAGATCGACGTGTCCCGATACAACTACGAGGAAGCTGCCCACGCCGGGAGCGGCAGCGCCGCTCGGAAGAAAGCCGGCCTCGAGGCGCTCGAGGGGGAGTGGGCCGGCTACAGGATCGCCCTGGAGAAGGTCACGGCGGACCGCGACGCCGCGAGTGACGCGCTAAAGGCCCTGGAGAAGACGCGTCTCGACGCCGAGAAGACGCAGAAGGAACTCTACACCGACCGCGATCGCCTCGACGAGAAGCTCCGCAAGATCCAGCCGGGCTTCGTCTCCTTCGTCCGAAACCTGCCCATCCTCGACATGGCGAACCCGTCCCTGAAGGTCGCCCAGATCATGCCGGCGAACCTCTACGACGACGTGATCTTTTCGCCGACGCCGAAGGTGGACCGCTGCACGACCTGTCATCTCGGCATCGACAAGAAGGGGTACGAGAAGGCGCCCCAACCCTACACGACCCATCCGGACTTCGAGACCTACCTCCGCGGCGGCCACGCCATCGAGAGGATCGGCTGCACGGCCTGCCACCTGGGACGCGGGCGCGCCACGGGTTTCCGGGAGGCCGTCCACACCGTCGCTACGCGGGAGCAGGAGAAGGACTGGGGAAAGTACACCCACACCAGGGAATACGAGCGCTGGCACCAGTGGGACTATCCCATGCTGGCCAAGGGGCACACGGAGTCGCAGTGCGCCAAGTGCCATCAGGGCGTCGTGGAGGTGCCCAAGGCCGAGCGACTCAACACCGGCATCTTCCTGATCGAAAAGTACGGCTGCTTCGGCTGCCACAAGATCAAGGGCTGGGAAAACCTGCGCAAGGCGGGCCCCGATCTCACGAAGATCGCGGCCAAGACCACCCCCGAATGGATCTTCCGCTGGGTGAAGGAACCGAGAGCCTTTCGGCCCACGCGGATGCCCCAGATCTGGGACGTTCGTATCGCCGAGACCGACGACCAGAAAGCCCGGAACAACTCCGAGATCAACGCGGTCGTGGCCTACATCACCGAAAAGTCCGCGAGCGAGTCCTACCCCGCTCCGCCCAAGGGGAGCCTCGACGCCGGGCGCAAGGCCTTCGAGACCGTCGGCTGTCTCGCATGTCACCGCGTCGGCGACGACAAGCGCGGAATCCCGGGGATCGCCGCGGCGGCCTATCGCACCCACGGACCGAACCTCGACGGCACGGGGAGCAAGGTGAACGCCGGCTGGCTCTATGCCTGGGTCCGCAACCCCAAGTCGTACTGGCACGAGACGAAGATGCCGAGCCTGAGGCTCACCGAGGGAGAGGCCGCCGACATCACGGCCTATCTGATGAGCCTGAAGAACGAGGCCTTCGCCGAGCGACCGCACCCGGCCATGGACGCCAAGGTCCGCGACACCATCATCCTCGAGTACCTTTCGGCGCAGTTCACCGTCGCCCAGGCCGACGAGAAGCTGAAGGGAATGGACGATCACGCCCGCACGCAGTTCCTGGGCGAAAAGAGCATCGGCCGATACGGCTGCTTCGGGTGCCACACGATCGGTGGATTCGAAAAGACGTCGCCGACGGGTGTCGAGCTGACCGAGGAGGGTTCGAAGCTCGTGGAGCGTCTCGACTTCGGCTTCGAGCACGACATTCCCCACACGTTGCCGGGGTGGATCCACAGGAAGCTCATGGAGCCCCGCGTCTTCGACCGGGACAAGATCAAGAAGCCGGAGGAACTCCTCCGGATGCCGAAGTTCCACTTCGAGTCCGAAGAAGCTGACGCCATCGTGACGGCGGTGCAGTCGTTCACCAAGGAACAGGTGCCCCTGGCCGCCCAGAAGCAGCTCGGCGCCGACGAACGCTACGTCGAGAAGGGCCGCCGCCTGATCCGCAACCTCAACTGCCAGGGTTGCCACGTGATCGGCGGAAAGGGCGGCACCGTTCGCGCGATCATCGAAAGCCAGCTCGAGGCCTCGGGGGGAGAGGTGGTGCAAGCGCAGGCCTTCTCACCGCCCATCCTCTACAACGAGGAGTCGCAGGTTGGGGAAGGATCCCGCGTGCAGACCGCCTGGCTCCACGAGTTCCTGGGCAACCCGGAGAACCGCGTCCGACCGTGGCTCCAGATGCGGATGCCCACCTTCGAGTTCACCGAAGAGGAGAAGAACGCCATCACCCGCTACTTCGCGGCGATGGACAAGGCTCCCTACCCCTATGATCCGAAGCCGACCCTTGACGCGACGACGGTTGCGGCCGGCAAGGATCTCTTCGGCAAATGGCAGTGCGTGAAGTGCCACGTAGTGGCCGGCAAGCTGCCGAACCAGGATCCGGCCAACATGGCCCCCGACCTGGCGAAGGTTCCGGAGCGTCTCCGGGCCGACTGGCTCTCGCAGTGGCTCGCCGACCCGGGCAGGATCATGCCGGGACCCCGCATGCCGTCGAACTTCCCCGTCGATCCCAAGGAAAATGCGTTTCCGGAAATCCTGGGCGGCGATCAGAAGAAGCAGATCGAGGCCGTGCGGGCCTATCTGCTGACTCTCGGGAAGGGCGGCACCGTGGGTTTGACGGCCGACCGATAGGGCAGGTGGCAGGCTGACCGAAGAGGCGCACTCGAAGTCCTACACCCTGATCGTCGGTCCCGATGGACGGGACCGCGCTTGGGTCGAAGGGACCCTGCTGCGAGGGGACCTCGGCGTCCGGACGGCGACCGAGGCCGACGTTCTCGTCGCGCGCGACCTCTTGCCCCCGCGTCTCGTGATCCTCGACGACACTCAACCGCGGGCCGAGCGAATGTCCACCCTCCGGCATCTCCAGACCCACCCCCCCCTCAAGGGGATCCCGCTCCTGGTTCTCTCCTACGAGAGCGACATCGACAGCTTCACCGATGCGATCACGAAGGGAGCCGCCGCGTACCTGGTGAAACCCGTGAGCGCCGAGGAGCTGCTGGCGGTGGCCAAGCGCCTCTCGGGGTGGGTCGGGACGAGCGATCATACCGAGCGTCGACGGAGGGTGCGCCGCCCGTTGCTCCTCAAGGTCGAGGTACAACTCCGCGCCACCAAGGCGAAGGCCATGGGCCAGACCATCGACGCGAGCGGCAGCGGATGCCGGATCGAGATCCCAGCCGAAGTTCGACAGGGGGATCTCCTTCGCCTGATCCTTCAGGGCCAGGACTCCTCGACCCACGTGGCTCTGGGCGTCGACGTGCGCTGGAGCCAACCCACGCCGACCGGGTGGGTCGCGGGGTGTCGCTTCACGGGAACGACGGCGCTCCTTGCGGGAAAGATCCTGGGCTTCGTCTCGACCGGCATGACTTAGTGGTCCAGTCCAGAAGTTCGGTGACGTATTCACGTGGGGATCACGCGGCCTTGGTGCGGGCTGCCCTAGGGGCCCCCCTGGGACTCCGCGCCTGTTGGCCCGGAGCCAAGAACGATCCGGAACGTGCTGCCCTTCCCTCCTTCGCTCTGGAGCTCGATCCGCCCACCGTGCCTCTCCACGGCCCAGCGTGCGATGGATAGCCCGAGACCGGCGCCCCCCTCATCGCGCGACCGGCCACTGTCCACGCGGTAGAAGCGTTCGAAGACGCGTGAGAGATCGGCCTCGGGGATTCCGGGTCCTTCGTCCCCAACCTCAACAACGGCTTCGCCGGCACCGTTCCTTCCCACCGTGATCCTGATGGCCGAGCCTCGCGGGGAGAATTTGATGGCGTTGTCAGTAAGGCTGATGAGCGCCTGCCGGAGGAGAAGCGGGTCCGCTTCGACCCGAATGTCTTCGCTAACTGCGACTTCGATCCGCTGATCCTTTTCCTCGGCGAGGATCTCGAGAAGAGACACAGTGCTCTTCACCAACTCGAACAGGCTCAGCTCCTGGCGGTGGATGCCCCTGCCGGCGTCGGCGCGAGAGAGGACGAGCAAGCTGTCGACGAGACGTGACAGCCGGTCCACCTCCTCGAGCATGCTGCCGATGGTTTCGCGGTATCGCTCGGGGTCCTTCTGATCTTGGAGTGCCACTTCTCCGACGGCGCGGATGACGGTCAGGGGCGTGCGCAGCTCATGGGAGGCGTCCGCGGTGAAGCGACGAAGCTGCGCGAAAGAGTCCTCAATTCTCGAGAGGGAAAGGTTGAAGACGCGGGCCAAATGGCCCAACTCGTCGTCGGGGTTCTCGACGATGAGGCGCTCGCCAAGGTGTTCTGCCGTCAACTTCTCGGCTTGTTGTGCCATCCGCCCCAACGGTGCGAGAGCGCGCCTGGCCAGCCAATGCCCCCCGAGGCCCGCGATGGCAACCGCGGCCGGCAGGCCAAGGAGGATGCCGAGCCTCAGGAGGTCCCATTCGTGGCGAAAGCCCTCCTCGCTCAGAGCCACACGGAGGAGGACGCGGCGTCCTCCAATCTCGTGCATCCTGCCACGGACGCGGAGCGGCGTTCCATCCCCGAGGATGCGGGAAACGGGAGAGACCTCCGGTGTGCCGGCCGGCGGTCCGCCGAGCCCCTCCTGGCCCAAACGCTCGCTGCGATAGAGGAGCGTCCCGTCCGTGGCCCATACCTCCACCAGGCCCGGGTGGCGTCTCTCGTACTCGTGGCCGACGAAGCGGACGGCGCCGTCGGGCCCTGGGTGGAGCCGCTCTTCGGCCTCCTCGTACTCCACATGGAGATTGGCGTCCAGTTCCCGCCGCAAGGAAAGGTAGAGGAAAGACAACGTCACGCCCACGTAGAGCGCCAGTACCCCCGTGAGGATACCCGCGTACCAAAGCGTGAGCCGGGTCCGGAGGCGCAAGGGTCGCACGCGCATTTCTCTAGGCCGGACCTTCCTTGAGGATGAACCCGACCCCTCTCAGCGTGTGGATCAGGTTGGCTTCAAATGGGTCGTCGACCTTCCGTCGTAGCCGAGCGATATGGACGTCGATGACATTGTCGAGGGGCGTCCCACGCCCGGATTCCTTCCAAACGTCCCGGGCCAACATTTCTCGGGAAACGACACGTCCCTGGTGCCGAAACAGGTATTCGAGCAGGTCGAACTCGCGGGCCGTGAGCTCGAGGGGCTGGCCACCGCGAATCGCGCGGTGCGCTGGGACGTCCATTTCGAGGTCGGCTAGCTTCAATTCGGAAGCCTGCTCGGTTCGGCCGCGACGGAGGAGCGCCCGGACACGAGCCAGGAGCTCCGGGAAGGCAAAAGGCTTCACGAGGTAGTCATCGGCGCCGGCGTCGAGCCCGCGCACACGATCCTCAACGGTATCGCGGGCGGTCAGGACCAGGACCGGCGACCTTCGGTCGCGCGTTCTGAGCGTCGCCAGCACTTCGAGGCCATCATGACCCGGCAGCATCAGATCGAGGATGACGAGGTCGAGGGATCCGGCGTTCAGGAGGTAGTAACCTTCCTCTCCCGTTCGGGCCACAACCACCTCGTAGGCCTCTCGCTCGAGCCCCTCCTTCAGAGCCAGAGCCACTTTGGGTTCGTCCTCGACGACCAAGATTCGCATTCCAGAAACCGCGATGATAAGGCCGAACGGGGCATCGGGTCCTCTGAAGAGATTCTTAACGACTCTTCAGGCACGCTTTAGGAGACAGATCAGTACAATTTGAGGTCTTG
Source organism: Vicinamibacteria bacterium (assembly GCA_041493035.1). Taxonomy (GTDB): domain Bacteria; phylum Acidobacteriota; class Vicinamibacteria; order Fen-336; family Fen-336; genus JBGPYB01. Next base: position 7,789 of record JBGPYB010000066.1, read on the forward strand.
GCCACTCCGCGAACCGAACCCGACGCCTTCTGCGACCCAGCCGCTGAGGCTGCCAAGCCCGGACGGAAAGTGCCCGCTCCTCGTCAACTGAGGGGGCCTCTCGTCATGTTCCTCATCGCGCTCTCCGCCGAGTTGCTCCACGGAGAGCCCGCTGGCTTTGTAGTTCACGGCGTTGTCCTTGACCAAAGCGGGGCCGTCGTACCGGGCGCAGCGGTTGAACTGAAAGGAGGTGACGGTGCGTGGGTGCGTTCAGCGCCGGCGGATGCGCAAGGCGCCTTTTCCTTCGATGCCCTCCCAGGTGGGCCCTATGAGGTCGAGGTGCGGCGGGAGGGATTCAGGACCTTCACCGCCCGCGTCAGCGTGGACGCGCGCACCCGCGCGGCTCTGCGGGTGGTCCTTGAGATCGAGGGGGTCGTTGAAGAGGTGACCGTGGGCAGGGGCGGCCCGTCGACAAGTCCCCGGGAGAACGGGGATGCCGCCAGCGTGGACCAGAGGATGCTGGAGGGCCTTCCCGTTTTTGACCAGGACTATATTGCGACCCTGTCAGCGTTCCTTGATCAGGGAGCTATCGGTTCGGACGGTGTGTCCTTGGTCGTGGACGGTGCCGAGGCGAACCGCGTCCCAGTATCGCCTTCGGCGATCCAGGAAGTCAAGATCAATGAGAATCCCTATTCGGCCGAGTATTTTCGCCCCGGTCGCGGCAGGATCGAGGTCATCACGAAACAGGGCTCGCCCGAGTATCACGGGGCCTTCAATTTCATCTTTCGTGATTCCAGCCTCAACGCCCGCGACGCCTTCGCGCCTGAGAAGGCGCCCGAGCAGAGGCGGATCTACGAGGGCTACCTCTCTGGACCGGTGGGTCGCAGCAAGACGACCAGCTTTCAGATATCGGTCAACCGCCGTGAGGAGGATCTCCAGTCCATCGTCGTGGCCGAGGTCCCCGATGGCGAGATCCGAGAGAACGTGTCGACGCCACAGCGAAATACCGATCTCTCGGTTCGCCTGACCCGGCAGTTCGGGTCGAGGCACACCCTCTGGGCCGAGTATGCCCTCGAGGATCGCGCCGCGACCAACCAAGGCGCAGGAGGCTTCACGCTGCCTGAGGCGGCCGTGAACCAGGCCTACCACGAGGACGATCTCGACATCAGCGACCAACTGACGCTCTCGCCGAAGGTCATGAACCAGCTCTCGCTGCACTTCGAGTGGAACCATGGCTCCACGACGAGCCTGAACCCCGCGACCAAGATCGTGGTCCAGGACGCATTCACCGGGGGTGGAGCCCAGGGCGACCAGCGAAGCACCGAAATGGATTTCAAGCTCTTCGACGCATTCACCTGGACATTGGGGAAGCAGCTCATCAAGGCGGGCCTTCAGGCGGCCGAGTGGAGTCATCGCACCTACGATGACCTCAGCAACCGGGGCGGGGCGTTCTTCTTTTCGAGCTTGGAGGACTACGAGCAAAGCCGCCCTTATGCCTTCACAGCACAATCCGGCAACGGCTTCGTGCCGCTGTTCCAGAAGATCGTCGGCGGCTTTCTGCAGGACGAAGTCCGGTTGAGCCCAACCCTGTCGGTGGCCCTGGGGGCTCGCTATGACTATCAGAACCTCCTTCGCGATGGCCGTTTTGCGGGTCGCCTGTTCGGCGCCTTCGCCCCTGGGAAGGCCGGGGCATTCGTTTTCAGGGGTGGGCTGGGTTTCTTCAGCGACCGGTTTCCGCCATCCGCCGCGGCAGACCTGGTTCGGTACGACGGGCAGCACTTGGACAGCTACCTCCTACTGGACCCGAGCTATCCCGGTGTCGGTCGGGGCTCGACAGGGTCGCCGACGAACCTTGCGCGTCTCGATCCATCGATTCGCACGCCCTATACGATCCAGTACAGCCTTGGCGGCGAGTGGCATCCCGCGAAGACGACCGTGATCGCAGCCACCTATCGCGGATCTCGGGGCGTGGCCCTTCTCCGCTCCCGCGACGTGAATGCTCCCCTGGCCCCAGACTACGCAGGGCGGCCGGATGCCATCTTGGGCCGCGTCCGTCAAGTGGAGTCCGCGGGACGCCAGGTGAGCGACGCACTGGAGGTGAGCTTTCGAGGAAAGGTGGGGAGGGCCTTCACCGGACTGGCTCAATACACTCTGAGCCGGACAGATAACAACACGAGCGGCGTCGGCTACTTTCCGGCGAACAGCTACGACCCGCTCGGGGATTGGGGGCCCGCGGACTTTGATCAACGGCACCGATTCAACCTGCTCGGAACTTTGGATCTCAAGGGGTTCGCGAGAGTGGGAGTCGGGATCTCGGGGGCTTCGGGCAAACCGTACACTCTGACCACCGGACGAGACGACAACAGCGACGGCCTTGCGACCGAACGGCCGAGCGGTGTCGGAAGGAATACTCTTCGCGCCCCCCGCTTTGCCAACCTCGATCTCCAGCTGTCGAGGGACGTGTACTTCGATCGAGCCAAGGGTGAGAAGGGACCGATGGCGACGTTGGGCCTCGGCATCTTCAACGCACTCAACACGACCAGCGAGACGACGATAGTGGGAAACCAGAGCTCGCCGTTCTTTGGGCAGGCTGTGGCAGCCCGCCCGGCCCGGCGCCTTCAGCTCTCGGCGCGCCTTGGATTCTAGGGAGTTCCGCGCATGGGCTCGGTCGATCTCAGTGGGTTGGCGTGACGACCAGAACCTTCCCTTCCGGACCGTCGGCCACGTACGCGATCCCGTCGTTTGTCACCACTGCGTTCCGTGCGCCTTTGGCCGTCGCGCGAGCGCCCGTCTGCGCGAGCGCGCCCTTCTGGTCGAGGTGGGCGATCGTGATCGTCGCCGCGCCGCCAGCGGCCACGTAGATCGAGCGGGTCGAGGCCAGATAGTCAATGTTGTCCACACCAGCGCCCGTATCGAGCTTCGAAAGGATCTTCCCTTCTTTCCCGGCGTCCATCACCTCGATGTGGTCGGGGCAGGCGACCACAAGGAGCTGTTCGGCGGGCTCAATGGCGAGCCCCTTTGGACCGTCCTCGCCGCAAGCCGGCAACCACGTCGACGTCACCTTGCGCGTCTTGAGGTCGATCCGAAGCGTTCGGTCTTTGTCCTCGAGGTTCGTGTAGAAGGCGCCGTGGGTGTCGTCCACGGCGTAGCCCTCGGGTTCACCCTCGAGTGTGAAGTTGCCTGCCAGCTTTGGTGTGGAGGGCGTCGAGGCGTCGAGAATGTAGATGGACTTCGTGCGGGGCGTTGTGACCCAGACCTCGCGCCTGCTGGCTACATACGCGATCCCGTCGGGACTCGCCGGGATGGTCACGCAGCCACCCCGCGCGAGCGTAGTTGCATCCACGGCGCACACACTCGAGTCGGCGCGGTTGCCGACGTAGACGAAGCCGTCGCCGATCGTCGCAGAGCTCGGTCCCACGGTGCGCTTCCTCCCCTGTCGCTCGACCTCGGCGGTGGGGAAGTTCAGGACGGGGTGGAGTTCCTGGGTCTTCGTGTCGATGACATCCACTCTACCAGTTCCGCCCGCAGGGACCCAGACGCGGTGGCGCGGCCGATCCACGGCCAGATAGTCCAAGAGCACACCGTCATGCGGAGCACCGGGAAGGGCGATGGACGAGAGTTCAAGAGCCGCTGCCGCGGTGGTGGGTACCGCTGGAGCGGCCTTCTGCTCCTCGGCGATGGCGCCACTGGCAAGGGGGAAAGCGGGAATGAGGAGCGAAACAACGAACAAGTGCTCAGCGCGCATGGTCAGCCTCCAGGTGGAAGCCCGGCCTCGGATTGCGGGCGGATCCAACCCGTGAGTGAGCACGCTCCTCAGCGCGAGAACGCCCGGGGAATCCTTGGCCGGGGGCCACGAGTCCGAATTGTAGCGAGCAAGCTCCCAACGCGCGTCTGAAGAATCGTTAAGGATCTCTTCAGGAACCCCACCATACCACTCCCAGCCTAACCCGTCCTGACCCGGCTCCTAAGAAACTCCCCCTTCGACGACCTCGCCGGTCTGGTGGCTGACGAGGCGGAAGCCGAGGTTCACGGCGCGGTCACGGAGTTGACGGAGAAGCGACTCTCGGCGAAGGTCGTAGGGTACGTAGGCCTCTCATACGAACACGCGAAAGACCTCGTTCGACAGCAGCACGCCGGCCTCGGTCAGCCGGAGCCGAGTCCCGTCCATCACCAGAAGACCGGCACCGAAGGCGTCCGAGAGTCGAGCCCCGTACTCGGCCAGCGGGTCGACACCGAAGCGCTCTGCGAAGGAGGTGGTCTCCACTCCCTCGCGCCGGCGAAGGCCGGTGAAGAGGGCCTCCCCGATGTGTTCGCGGGGCGTGAGCCTCCGCTCGGACTCGATGGCCCGGCCCTCCGCTTCCACGCCCTTGCAATAGCCGCCGTAGGTCGCGACGTTCCACCACCGTCGGCCGTCACGGTAGCTGTGGGCCGACATGCCGAAGCCCAGGAAGGGCAGATCGTCCCAGTACTTGCTGTTGTGGCGTGCCTCGAACCCAGGGCGCGCGAAATTCGAGATCTCGTAGCGCTCGATGCCGGCCTCGCCAAGGGCGTCCACCGCGGCCTTGTACAGGTCGGCCACGAGGTCGTCGTCGGGAAGATGGAGGCCTCCGCGGCGGGACCGGTGCTCGAGCAGCGTCTTCCCGTCGATCTCGAGAACGTAGAGGCTCACGTGCTCGGGCCCGACGGCGAGGACGGCGCCCAAGTTCCTCTGCCACCGCTCGGCCGTCTCTCCGGGCCAGCCGAGGATGAGGTCCACCGAGATGTTGGCGAATCCGGCGCGTCGCGCCAGGTCGACGGCCAAGCGGCCATCGTCCCCTGTGTGGAGGCGTCCCATGTCGCGGAGAACGGCGTCGTCGACCGACTGAAGGCCGAGGCTCAGCCGGCCCACACCCAGGGACCGCAAGGCGCCGTAGCCCTCGAGAGCGAGGTCGCGGGGGTTCGCCTCGAGGGTGATCTCGGCCGAGGGATCAAGGTCGAACCGATCGCCGATGGCCTCGATCGTTCGCCCAAGGCGGTCCGCCGACAGAAGGGACGGCGTGCCACCTCCGAAGTACAGGGTGTCGGCCGGAGGCGGGAGATGCCCTTCCGGCAGGGCGGCCTGGGCGATCTCCGTCAGCAATGCCTGGGTGTATCGTTCCTGCCGGGCGTCATCCGGGCGGCGCGGATCGATGGCGAAGTGACAGTACGTGCACTTCGCCTCGCAGAACGGGACGTGGACGTAGAGGCCGAGTGTCTCGCGGGCCTCGCTCATCCCCCGAAGCGAGGCCGCCTTGGGGGCTCTGCCGGAGCCGGATCGGGCGGATGGCCTGAGGTTCCGAGCAAGGCGTTCCTGCCAGCCATCTGGCGCCGCTCCCGGAAGTCCTCTCCGTCCACGGGAATCTTGAGGCACATCTCCGTGAGGCGCGACCGCAGCCGCTGTCCGATCCGGTCCACGAGGTACTCCCGACGGACCAGCCGATCGGCTTCCACGGCCTCCTGGGCGCTCACGTCCTGGAAGTTGGTGGTGATGATCGTGGGCCGTCGCGCCAGGTACCGGCTGTTGAGGATGTAGAAGAGCGTGTCGTTCATCCAGTCGGTGATCTTCCAGGCGCCCAGGTCGTCCAGGAGCAGTACGGCGATCTCGACGACGGGATCGAGCACCTGCATCTCGGTGGTCTTGGTCTCCGGATCGAAAGATCGCTTGATCTCGCGCATCAGCTCGTGGAAGTCCCAGAACTGTCCGCGCACTCCCTTGGTCGAGGCCAGCTCCCGGAGCGCCGCTACGGCCAGGTGTGTCTTGCCGACGCCGTTGCTTCCGGTGAACAAGAGCCCGAGCCCCTCCTCCGTGAGGTTGGGATAGCCGCTGCAGAAATAGAGGGTCTTCTCGAGGGCCGCCCGGTGCTGGGGCGTCTGGGGGAAAAAATCAGCCAAGGTGCAATGCTCGTACCGCGCCGGGATCCGGCACGCGTCGAGGAGGGCGTCCCCCTGCCGTTCCTGGCCCGCCCGGCGGCAGCCGCAGGCCTGGGCGTACTCCCTCCCGTCGCGCGTGACGATCTCGAATCCCGTGCCGCCGCAACGTTCACAGACGCTCAATTCAGGTACCCCCTGAGGCTCTGGGCCTCCTGGCTCCGCCGGAGCTTCTCCTTCGCCCGACTCTCGATCTGCCGAATCCGCTCGCGCGAAAGGCCGAGGGTCTGGCCGATCTCCTGAAGCGTCCGGGGCTCATCGCCGTCCAGGCCGAACCGCATGCGGATCACGTCGCGCTCCTTCTCGTCCAGCTCGGCTACGATGGCCTGGATCTGCTTCTCGAAGGACGAACGGATCAGCTCCAGCTCGACAGCGGGAACGGTCTCCTGCTCGAGTGTATCCCCAAGCTCGAGGCTGCCGTCCTCGCCCACGGCCGTGGAAAGAGAAACGTCGTCGCCGGCCACTCTCAGCAGCTCTTCCACCTCAGCCTCGGAGAGATCGGTCTCCTTGGCCAACTCGGCCACGGTCGGCGGGCGCTCCAGCTCCGCGGCCAAGCGCTCACGGGCGTGTCCGACGCGGGAGACGTGGCCCGAGAGCTTCTGTGGAAGCCGGAAGACGCGGGCGTGCTCCGACAGGGAATGGAAGATCGCCTGTCGCACCCACCAGACCGCGTACGAGATGAACTTGACCCCTCGTTCCGGATCGAAGCGCTTCGCCGCTTCGATGAGGCCGAGGTTGCCTTCGTGGATGAGATCGAGAAAGGCGAGGCCCATGCCCCGATAGCGTTTGGAGTAGGAGACGACAAAGCGCAGGTTCGCCTCGACCAGACGGTTCAAAGCCTCCTGGTCCCCCGCCTGGATGAGACGGCCCAGCACCCTCTCCTCCTCGGCGGCTAGAGGCTTGAACTTCGCGATCTCGCGGATGTAGGAGTTGAGGCTGTCTCCTGTGGTCGACCGCGGACGCGCGGCGACGCTCTTTTTCAGGGCCATCGGGGGACCTCAGGGCTTCTCCGCCGGCGCCCGGACGATCTGCGTCGGGGGAAGCTTCACGAGGGCCTGCTCGAGGCGCTCCTGCCAGCCGGACTGGTTGGCCCGCACGAGCTCTTCCCTGACGTAGGTCACGAACTCGTTCATCTCGGTTTGCATCTGTTCCATCTTACGGCGCATGTTGAGAACGATCTCAACTCCCGCCAGGTTCACCCCCAGGTCTCGGGTGAGGTTGAGGATCACCTCGAGTTGCTTCAGGTCGTCCTCCGAGTAGAGCCGCGTGTTCCCTTCGGTGCGCGACGGCTTCAAGAGGCCTTCCCGCTCGTAGAGGCGGAGGGTCTGGGGATGGATGCCGTAGCTGTTCGCCACCACGCTGATCATGTAGTACTTCTCCCCCTGCGGGGGCCGGCGCGACGTGGTCGTTTCCCCCCTGGGGCGTCGCAGGCGCGGCATCAGCGCTTCTCCTCCGTCACCGCGTCCCGTTTCACGAAGAGGTCCTTCCGTGGATCGTGAGGGTTGAGACGTGCCACTTCTGCGAGAAGCGCGCGGCTCCGATTGTCGGTGATGGCGGGCACCCACACCTGGGTCTCGACGTAGAGGTCGCCTCGGGTCTCCTCACCCAGCTTGGGCGCGCCACGCTTCCTCAACCGAAAGCGCTGCCCCGCCTGGGTCCCCGCGGGGATCTCTATGGTGAACGGGCCATCGGGCGTCGGCACCTCGATGTGTCCACCGAGAGCCGCCTCCGTGACGGTTATGGGCACGGTGCAATGGAGATCGTCTCCTTCGCGACGATAGAGAGGATGCGGTTCGACCTCGATGACCAGGACGAAGTCGCCGTGGGGCCCCCCGCGCCGCCCGGCGTTGCCGCAGCCTGGGATCCGTACGCGACTCCCGGCTGCCACGCCGGCGGGAATTCGAACGTCGAGCCACTCGCTCTGCCGTAAGCGCCCCTCCCCGCCGCAGCGCTCACACGGGCGTTTCGTGAGAAGGCCTGCGCTACCGCAGTCCGCGCAGCCCTGGGTGAAGATCATGTGGCCGCGGCTCGCTCGAACCTGCCCCGTCCCGCCGCACCGCGGGCAGGGGACGGGCCCGAAGGCCACGTCCCCTGCTCCTCCGCAGATCGGGCAGTGGTCGGCCCGGACGACGTGGATCCGGCGTTCGGTCCCGACCAGAGACTCCTCGAAGGTGAGGCCAGTCGTCTGCTCGAGGTCCTCTCCGCGGGCCGGCTCCTCGGCCCGGACCACTTGGGCGGATCGCAGCACTCCGCCAAAAAGCTCGCGAAAGCCGGCTCCACCGGGACCCCCTTCGGCCGAGAAATCGAATCCGTGAAAGCCCACGTGCGGAGGTGCGGCGCGGGCCTCGGCTTTCAGGTCTCCACGATCGTATTGGGAGCGGCGTTGGGGATCGGAGAGCACTTCGAGTGCCATGGAGAGCGCACGGTACCGATCTGCGGCCACCGGATCTCCCGGGTTGAGGTCGGGATGGATCTGGCGGGCGCGCTTCTGGAAGGCCCGGCGGATCTCCGCGGGACCGGCCCCCCGGCGCACTCCCAAGATCTCGTAGAAGTCCATGGCGAGACTCCGCGGCGCGTCACACCGCCAAGGAAGCCGACGGTCGCGTCATTTCTTGTCCACGACCTCCGCGTCGACCACATCCCCGTCCTTGTCGCCGCCCGGGGCCGGACCCGCGCCGGCGTCTCCGGAGGCGGGGCCGGCCGTCGATTTGTAGAGCGCCTCGGCCAGGCGGTGAGAGGCTTTCGTCAAATCCTGAGCCGCCGCATCGATCCGCGCGGCGTCCCCTTCCTCCAGCGCCTTGCGAAGGTCGGTGAGGGCCTTGTCGGCAGCCTCGGCGTCGGCCGCAGGCAGCTTGTCGCGGTTTTCCGAGAGGGTTTTTTCCGTGGAGTAGATGAGGGCGTCGGCGCGGTTCCGGGCCTCGATCTCCTCGCGGCGTTGCTTGTCCTCGTCGGCATGGGACTGCGCGTCCCGCACCATCTTCTCGACCTCGTCCTTGGCGAGGCCCGAGGAGGCCGTGATCGTGATCGCCTGCGACTTGCCCGTGCCTCGGTCCTTGGCCGAGACGTTGACGATGCCGTTTGCGTCGATGTCGAAGGTGACCTCGATTTGCGGCACGCCGCGGGGCGCCGACGGAATCCCCGAGAGCTGGAACTTTCCCAGCGTCCGGTTGTCGTGGGCCATGGGACGCTCCCCCTGGAGAACGTGGATTTCCACCGAGGGCTGGTTGTCGGATGCCGTCGAGAAGACCTCGGCTTTCCGCGTGGGAATGGTGGTGTTGCGCTCGATGAGGCGGGTAGAGACGCCTCCGAGGGTCTCGATCCCCAAAGAGAGGGGAGTCACGTCGAGGAGAAGAAGGTCCTTGACGTCTCCTGAAAGAACGCCCGCTTGAATGGCCGCGCCGATGGCGACGACCTCGTCGGGGTTGACACCCTTGTGGGGTTCCTTGCCGAAGAAGTCCTTCACCACCTGCTGGATCTTCGGCATGCGAGTCATGCCGCCCACCAGCACCACCTCGTCGATCGCCGAGGCCTCCACACCCGCGTCCTTCAGGCACTGGCGGACCGGGCCCATGGACTTCTCGATCAGGTCCCCCACGAGCTGCTCGAGCTTCGCCCGCGAAAGCTTCAACGCCAGATGCTTCGGCCCCGAAGCGTCCGCCGTCACGAAAGGAAGATTGATCTCCGTCTCCACCGTCGTCGACAGCTCGCACTTCGCCTTCTCCGCCGCTTCCTTCAGCCGCTGGAGGGCCATCTTGTCCTTGGACAGGTCGATCCCCTGGTCCTTCTTGAACTCCGCGATGATCCACTCGATCACCCGCTGATCCAGGTTGTCCCCGCCCAGGTGGGTGTCGCCGTTCGTCGCCTTCACCTCCACGACGCCTTCTCCCACCTCGAGAACCGAGATGTCGAATGTTCCGCCCCCGAAGTCGTAGACCGCGATCGTCTCGTCCTTCTTCTTGTCCAGGCCGTAGGCCAGGGCCGCCGCCGTCGGCTCGTTGACGATCCGAAGGACCTCGAGCCCCGCGATCTTCCCCGCGTCCTTCGTGGCCTGACGCTGCGAGTCGTTGAAGTAGGCCGGAACCGTGATGACCGCCTTGTCCACCTTCTCGCCCAGATGCTGCTCCGCAGCATCCTTCATCTTCTGGAGGATCATCGCGGAGACTTCGGGGGGCGAGTAGAGGGTGCCGCTGATCTCGACACGGGCGTCGCCGTTCTGAGCGGCCACGACCTTGTAGGGAACCATCTTGCTCTCTTCGGAGACCTCGGCGAATTTCCGGCCCATGAAACGCTTGATCGAGAAGACTGTGTTCTCGGGGTTGGTCACCGCCTGGCGCTTCGCCACCTGCCCCACGAGTCGCTCGCCGGTCTTCGTCACGGCGACGACCGACGGCGTCGTGCGCGCCCCCTCGGGGTTCGCGAGCACCGTGGCTGCGTCCCCCTCCATGACGGCCACCACCGAGTTCGTCGTACCGAGGTCGATTCCGATGATCTTGCCCAAATGAGCCTCCGCTTCAAGGCTATAGGGTTGAGCGTTCCCTTGTCAATTGGGTTGCGCCGACTCATGTATATAATTGGAAATAGGAGTCTTACAGTTGGGCGCGACTACTTTTGAGTTCGACCGCGGGGTCCTTCAGCCGGTGGGATCGGGCGCGGGCCTCCAGGCTGCGAGCGCGGCCCTTCCCGACGGTGCTTACTCGACGCTCCGAACCTACGGGCGCGACCGCGTGCTGCGCCTCGCTCAGCACGTGGCCCGTCTCAACGAATCGACAGCGCTCCAGGGATCCGGCGGGACGCTCGACCAGACGTTCGTCCGGGAGGCGGTCGCGCAGGCCTTGAAGGCGACCCGCCACCCGGAGTCGCGCCTCCGCCTCACCTACGCTCCCCCACGCTTCTTCGTCTCCGTGGAGCCCTTCGTCGTGCCACTTGAGGCGCTTTACCGCGACGGCGTGGCGTGCGTGACCCTACCGCTCCACCGGGCCAACCCTCACGCCAAGGACACGCGCTTCGCGACGCAGGCGGCAGCGGCCTACGCGGCCCTCCCCGAAGGCGTCCACGAGGGGCTGATGGTGGCCGACGATGGTTCGATCCTCGAGGGGCTCTCGAGCAACTTCTTCGCCCTGATCGGGGGCAGCCTCCACACCGATGAGACGCGAGTGCTGCTCGGCATCACGCGGTCCCTCGTTCTCGAGGTGGCCCGGAAGGTCGTTCCCGTGGTGACGGAGGCGGTGGCTCTCGTCGACATCCCGTCGGCCGCCGAGGCGTTCATCACCAGCGCGTCGCGAGGGATCCTGCCGGTCGTGCGAATCGACGGCACGGCCGTGGGCGATGGGCGCCCCGGCCCCGTCACGCGCGATCTGATCGGCCGTTTCCAGGCACTCATCGACCGCGAAGCGCGACCACTGATCTGACGGAAGGAAGGCCAGCGGATCCGAAGGGACTCCAGGCCATGCTCCGGCGGGCCAGGAGCTCGAATTGGTGTATCATGCGCAATCTTGGCGTCGCCCACTCTGCCCCCAGCGTGAGACCGCAGCCATGACGCCATCGCCCAAGACACCGCTGCCGCGTGTGCTTCTGCTCACGTCGAGCTTCCCCCGGTTCAGCGGCGATCCAATGGTGGCCTTCATGGAGCGCTTCGTCGAGCACCTGGGACTGCCTTGCGTGGTGGTGGCCCCGGGCGGTCCCGGCATCAGCGATCTCGGGATGTGTGGGTCCACGCGGATTCGACGCTTCGTCTATTGGCTGCCGCGACGACACCAAAGGGTCGCCTACGGGGATGGCATCCTCGACAACTTGCGCCAGAGGCCGCTGCTAGCGCTGCAGCTGCCGCTCTTCTTCCTGAGGTTCGCGACCCACGCGGTCAGGGAGGCCAGGGACTGCGAGGTGATCGAGGCGCACTGGGCGCTTCCAGCGGGGCTCGTCGGGCTGCTCGCCTCCTGGATCTCCGGGACGCCGCTGGTGCTCGTGCTGCATTCCGGGGACGTGCATCTACTGCATCGCCTGCCCGGCGGAAGGCTGCTAGCGCGCGCCCTCTACAAGCATTGCCGCGCCGTGATCGCGACCTCGGGGTTCGTCCGCACTCTCTTCAGCCAGCTCCTGCCGCAAGGGTGGCGAGAGCTGGCACACGAGGCGATCGAAGTCCTGCCCATGGGCGTGGACGTGGACCACGCCGAGGAGCCGCCTCCGGCCGCCGGGCCACCGCAGTGTCCGCTGCGCCGCGTCGTGTACCTGGGCCGGCTCGTGCCAGTGAAGGGGTTGGACGTCCTGATCAAGGCCCTCGCCGGCATCCCGGAAGTGCTCCTCGAGGTAGCCGGCGAAGGCTGCTGCCGGGAGTCCTTCGAGTCGCTCTCGAAGGCGGTGGGCGTGGCTGTGCGTTTTCACGGCGCGCTGTCCGAGCCCGAGAAGCGCCAGGTCCTCGCCCGCGCCGACGTCATCGTGGTGCCGTCCGTGGTTCTCGACGGAGGACGCACGGACAGCCTACCGGTAGTGCTGCTGGAAGGCCTGGCGGCCGGTAAGCCCGTGGTGGGCTCGGCCGTTGGGGGCATCCCGGACGTTCTTCGACACGAGGTCAACGGCCTGATGGTGCCGCCGGGGGATCCTGCGGCGCTGCAAGCGGCGGTGCTGCGCGTGCTCGAGGAGCCGGGTCTGGCGAGCCGGCTCGGCCAGGCGGGACGCGCCACGGCCGAGGCCTATGCCTGGCAGCGGCTGGGTCCGGCCCACCGGCACGTGTTGGTGCAGGCATTCGATGCGGGGGCACCTGCCTACGTCAGCGGGCTGGCCCTCGAGGAGCGATGACCGAATGACCCGTGTCCTGATGGTGAGCAAGCCCGTCTGCCCGCCCTGGTCCGACAGCTCGAAGAACCTTGCCCGGGACATCGCGGTGTCCTCGACCCACACGGAGTACTGGCTCCTGGGGCGCCCGGACTACCAGCCAGAATGGCCACGGGTGCACTGGGAGCCCATCTACAAGGCCACGGGCGGCTACGCGCCGGGGCTCGCCCAGAACGCGCGGGTCTTCTGGAAGGTCCTCACCGCACGCAACGATGTCGACGCCTACCATTTCTTCTTCGCCCCGAACCCCCTCTCATCGAAGATCGCTGGAGCCTTGGTCGCCGTCACGGGCCGGCCCACGCTGCAGACGATTTGCTCGGTGCCGAGGAGCTTCGAGGGCATCGCGAGCCTGATGTTCGCCGACGCGGTGGTGGCCCTGTCAGCCTACACGGCCGGCGAGCTGCGGCGCGGCGGGGTGCCGCAGGTGCACATGATCCCGCCGGGAATCGAACCCGATCGTCTTGCGGTCCCCGAGCAGAATCAGCTCGCGAAACGGCTCGGCGTGGACGGACGACCGGTCGTGCTGTTCGCAGGGGACTACGAGAGCCCCGGAAGCCACCAGGTGCTCTTGGCGGCGGTGCCGGAAGTGCTGAAGGCCGTGCCCGAGGCCCGTTTCGTGCTGGCGTGCCGCCTCAAGACACCTGACGCCAAGAGCCACGAGCTGCGCGCCCAGGCCCTGGCCGCGGCGGGCGGCTTCTCCGATGCGGTGGTGTTCCTCAACGAGGTGGACGACGTCGCTTCGCTGATCGCCCTCTGCACCGTGTCTGTCCTGCCCACGAGCAGCTTGCACCGCAAGATGGATATCCCTCTCGTGCTTCTCGAATGCATGGCGATGCGGAAGCCAGTCGTCGTCACTGAGATCGAGCCGCTGCGGGAGATCAGCGGGGGCGGAGGTGTGGTGAGCGTGCCTCCAGAGGACGCTCCGGGCCTCGCACGCGCGATCATCCGGATCCTGTCATCCCCCCAGCTCCAGACCGAGCTCGGCGATCAGGGACGACGGGCCGTGCTGGATCGCTGGAACGTGAAGAACGTGGCGGCCCGCTACGAGGAGCTGTACGCGGGGCTGTCGCGGAAAGGAAGGAGCTGACCTTGGACGCCGCGAAAGCCCAAGTCGGTCGCAGCAGCCTCTACATCCCCGCCGCCAAGCTCTGGTTCATCTTCATCTCCTTCGCCATCAATTTCGCCCTGCCCAACCTGCTGAGCTCCGACCAGGTCGGGGACTTCGGCGTCGTCAATCGCCTCGTCTCCCTGCTCACCGTCGTGATGCTCCAGGGCACCGTTCAGACGGTTTCGAAGCACGTCTCCGAGGAGCGCTTCGGGACGGCCAGCGTGTTCCGCACCGCACTCAGGCTGCAGGCCTTCTTCGGCGGCGGTGTGTGCATCGTCTACTTCCTGGGTGCGGAGCTGCTGTCGGCCTTCTTCCGAGACCCGGCGCTGGCCGGCCTGATCCGGATCTCGGCCCTGATCCCGCTTTTCTACTCGCTGTACGCCCTCTACGTGGGCGTGCTGAACGGGGAGCGGCGCTTCAAGCCCCAGGCGATCCTGGACATGGGCTACGCGACGCTGCGGGCGATGGGGATCCTCGGGGCCGCCGCCCTCGGCTACGGGGTGCGCGGAGTGTTCATCGGCTTTGCGTCCGCCGCGGGCGTGATCATGGCCGTGGCGCTGTGGAGCTCACGCCGCTACCTGACGGAGCGGATCACCGCGGCGCCGCCGGCGCGCTCGCTGGTCGCCTTCGCGGTCCCGATCATGGCCCTGATCCTGGTCAGCCAATGGTTGTTGAGCTTCGACCTGTTCTGGGTCAAGCGACTCACGGACCCGTCGCAATCCAAGGCGCTCTCCGGCGCGTACTTCGCCCTTCTGAACCTGGCCGTCATGCCGTACATGCTGACCATCTCCATCAACGCCATCATCTTTCCCCTGATCTCGCGGGCCACGTTCATCAGCGATCGCGCGGGAACGGTCACCTACATCCGTGAAAGCCTGCGCATCTCCATGCTCGTGGCCGTGGGCCTCGAGGCCGTCTTCGCCGCGTCACCCCGGGCGGCGATCAGGCTCGTGTACCCGACGAAGCCGGACTACCTGGCGTACGCCGACGTGCTGGTGCCGCTGGCCGCGGCCTACGCCTGCCTGTGCGTCGTCAGCCTCATGACCACCATCATCAGCGGGAGCAACCGCCCGGCGGTGTCGCTCGCGTGCGTGGTGTTGAGCTTGGCGGCACAGGGCGTGCTGTGCGTGTTGCTCATCCCGCGCTGGGGCCTGAAGGGCGCGGCCTTCGCTTCCGCGGGGAGCTTCCTGCTCGCGGCGGGAGCCGCGGCGGCCTATCTGTTCCGCACCTTCGGAGCGGGGCCTGACCCTCTCTCCCTCCTGCGCATCGTGGCTGCCGGCCTCGCAGGGGTCGCCGTCGGACGCTACCTCGACTGGGGCGGCATCCGCTTCGTGTTGGAGGCGGGGGTCATCGAGCTCGTGTTCGCAGCCACGACCATAGCGCTCGGAGAGGTGGGCCGGCGCGATTGGCATCGTGTGCGCTCGCTGCTGGGCCGGCGCGGCTGAGGCGTTCTCGTCATTCGATGAAACAGGGTTTCGTCCCTGAGGGGGCCACCTCGATCAGGCCCGCCAGGCTCCGAACGACCTCGGGCAGCTCGTCGGCGAGGTTGCGGAGCTCGTCACGGTCCCGCTCTAGGTCGTAGAGCTCCAGGTAGTCGGCGGCGAAGAGCCAGCGGGCCTTCGGCCGCGTATGACGGTAAAGCTTGTACCGTCCTTGGATGACCGCCACGGTGTCGTCGGCGTTGGGCGAGCTCGGGGGGCGGGCTTCGAACACGGGAGCAGGCTCCCACGCCTGGCCTTCGAGCAGGGGGCGCAGAGAACGGCCCATGAAGGAAGCCGGGACCGGGACTCCCAGCGCGTCCAGGAGCGTGGGGCCCAGGCTGAGGACGCTCACGGCCTCGCGAATCCGGCGAGCCCCTCCCCCGAGGCCATCGATGATGAAGGGCACCTGCGTTTGCGAGCGCGCCAGCGCGCCGTCATGGCCCCAACGGCCGTCCTCGAACGTGGAATGGCCGTGGTCGGCGCTCAAAAGGATCACGCGCCCGCGGCTCACGCGTTCCGTGCGAATCGCATCCAGCAGGCGACCGAGCGCCATGTCGGTGGAGAAGACCTCGGCGTCGTAGCGGGCTACCCCGCCCCTGCCGAAGCGCTCGCCGACAGAACGCGGCGGTACCCGCGCGGGGTGCGGGTTGTAGAAGTGAACCCAGAGGGCGATCGGCGCTTCACCGCCGAGGTTCTTGATCTCCTCGATGGCGGCGGTCGCCACCGCGTCGTCCACGGGACCGGAGTTGTAGGTGACCTGGGGGTAGTCCGGTCCTGCGTATCGCATCCTGTCGAAACCCCGGCCGAGCGAGCGGGCGTGCCGCTTCATCACGCCGTCGTCCCACGAGTAGCCCGATATGCGCGCGGTACGGTATCCCTGGCCCTTGAGCGCCGCGAACAGGTTGTCGGGGAGGGAGTCCTCTCGTGTGCTCACGCAGTCCGAATAGCGCGAAAAGAGCAGGGCAGGAATCCCGATATGCGTCGCGCATCCCGTCGAGTAGGCTCTCTCGAATACGATCCCCTCGTCGGCAAGTGACTGCATGTTGGGCGAAACCTGACGCGGACTACCGTAGGGCGTTGTGTGATCGGATGCGAGGGCATCGACGGTGATCAGGTAGACGTCCGGATGTCCGGCTACCAGTGGCGACCCGGCGGACGCCGCGGGTAGCGTCGCGGCGGCAACAGCCTGCGCGTGGGCGGCATGTCTCGCCGGGTGGCGGCGCGCGATGAAGCGCCCGGCGACCTTGGCGCCGCTCAGCGCCAACGCCCGGCTCTCGTCGAATATCTTGCGCGTCGTGTGGCTCGGCCTCGCCAGACCCAGGAACAGCAGGCACGCGCCGGCCAGTGCTCCACCTGCGACCCAGAGCCCGGAGGTCGGCGACACTGGATCCTTTCGCGGGTTGCGTTCCCGGCGCAGCGTGAGCCCGCCCCAGGCGAGGAGGAAGGTGACCACGAGCAGCACCTGGTAGAAGCCGCTGAAGTAGTCGAAATAGCGTGTCAGGGCGTTGTAGGTCGAGACCGCGAGGGCAGCGGCAAGCAGCAGCGGTGAGGCCATTCGTGCCAGCCAGGGCGTGGGGGCTCCGTCACGGCGTCGCGCCAGGCCGTGGAGCGCGGCCCCCAGCACCGCACCGGCCAACGCGCCGGCACCGAAGAGCTGAGAGACGCGCCGGACCAGGATCTTCACCTCGCGCTGCCACCCTATGGCGGGGAAGTGCCAGGCGAGGTCGGTGTCCTGCCCGATAGCCACCACAAGCGTCCACGTGAGGCAGACGGCACACGCCACGGCAGCGGCATGAAGGAGGATCCAGCCCCAGCGAGCCGTGAGGAACCGCTCAGCGAAGTCACGCAAGCGGGCCCGCA
>JBGPYB010000265.1:0-3666 GCA_041493035.1 Vicinamibacteria bacterium
CTACGCCGCCGAATTGGCGACCTATCCCGATCATTTCAAAGCGCGGTTCAATCTCGGCAAGATCCTGGCCCGGTTGGGAGACTGGGCGGGATCGATCGACCAGATGCGCGAGGCCGTCCGGATCGCTCCGAAGCGGCCGGAAGGTTATCTGTTCCTGGCCCGCGGCCTCCTCAACCAGTCCGCGCCCCTGGACGAGGTTCAGGGTTTCGCCGAAAAGGGGTTGGCTCTTGCGCAGGCTCCTGACGTCAAGGCCCTCGGCTGGTTCCTGATGGCCGACGTCTTCAGCCGCAGGCATCAGCCCGACAAAGTCAGCGAGGCGCTCCGGAACGCCCGGATGCAGGTCTCGGCCGAGAAAGGGGGAACTCGTCATGCGACGCAGGATCATTGAGCGGGCCTTGATGGTCGGGGCGTTCGGGGTGCTGATCGTGAGCGCACCCGCGGTCGCCCAGTACCGCGAGTACTACATCCGCGGCAAGGTCGTCGATACCCAGAAGCAGCCGATCGCCGGGGTCGAGATCCTTCTTCGCGACCCCGAAACAAGCCGCAGCTTCAACATGAAGACCGGCAAGGACGGCGCTTTCAAGTTCGCCGGCCTCCCTCACGGGGTCTACGAAGCGACCCTGAGCAAGGAAGGCTACCCGACCACCAAGGTCGATTGGAAGTTCGAGACCCCGCAGGACACGATGCAGCGCGTCGATATCCCCGACATCGTCCTGGCCACGCAGGAGCAGATCCAGAAGGTCGAGCGGATCAAGGAGGTCGAGTCGGGGACCAAGGAGGCGGCCGAGAAGATCAGGCAGAGAGACTTCGACGGCGCGATCCCGCTCCTCAAGAGCCTCCTCGACAAGAACCCCAAGAACGCCAATGCCTTGTTCTTCCTGGGGCTCGCTTACGTGGGGAAGGGGATGTACCCTGAAGCCGTCGGCGCCTTGACCCAGGTCACCGAGCTGAGCCCCATGTTCCCTGGCGCCCACTACGAACTGGGCATCTGCCACCGGCAGCTCCACGACCTGCCGATGGCGCTCTCGGCCTTCGAAAAGAGTCTCGAGATCGACCCCTCGAACGCGGACGCCGCATACAACACGGGGCTGACCCTCTTCGAGCTGAACCGGATCGACGAAGCCCTCCCGCGCTTCGAGCAGGGCCTCGCCTCGAAGCCGCAGGATCCCGACCTCCTCGAGATGGCCGGGCGTTGTTACATCCACGAAGCCAAGCTCGAAAAAGCCGTGGAGCTCCTCGAAAAGGCTCGAGCGGCCAGCACCGACCCCGCCAAGGTCGCGTTCCTGGGCGATCTCGTCGCGAAGCTGAAGGCCCAGACAAAGTGAGCGCGGCATCGACTGTGTTGCTGTTTCCCGTGTTGCTCTGTGGCTCCCTCGCAGCGGCCCCGGCGGAGACCGTCGTCGTCGACGTGACGCCGGGTCACGAGGCGAACTCGTTCGTCCCCAATCGCACGCTGGGAGCGGGCATCGATCGCCTGTCGCGCGCCGCGACCGACAAGCTCTTTGCGGAGCCGACGATCCAGAAGGTGCTCACGGCCGGCTGGCAGACGCTGTCCTACCGCCAGAACACCGAGCTTCACGTCGAGGCCTGGCACTGGAATCCTCAGGGGACGTGGAGCGACCCCAGCGGAAAGGGCTACTTCACCGGCAGCGTGACTCCCACGGAGATGATCCGGCACTCGTACGGCTATTTCCTTCCTCATCGGGGATTCACGCGGAACGACGGGTCGGAGAGCGGCTACTCCCGTCTCACCGACGGCGACCCGAATACGTACTGGAAGAGCAACCCCTATCTCACGAAGGCCTTCACCGACGAGGACGACAGCGCGCACCCGCAATGGGTGATCCTGGACCTGGCCGGCAGCCATCCGGTCGATGCCCTCCGCATCGCCTGGGCCGAGCCACACGCGGAGCGCTACTCGGTCCAGTACTGGACGGGCGAGGATCCCGTCAAGCAGCCCACCAAGGGCACGTGGGTGACCTTCCCAGGCGGGATCGCGACGAACGGCGGGGGAGGCACCGTGACTCTCCGCCTCGCGCCGTCTCCCGTTCCGGTGCGATTCGTGCGGGTCTTGATGACCCAGTCCTCCAACACCTGCGATACCCACGGCTCGGCCGACCGTCGCAACTGCGTCGGCTACGCCATCCGCGAGCTGTCCCTGGGGACGGTGTCTCCTGGTGGGGAGTTCCACGATCTCACCCGGCACATTCCCGACCAGGACCAGACCGCGACCCTCTGTTCTTCGGTCGATCCATGGCACGAGCCCTCCGACGTCGACGACCAGAGAGACCAGGTGGGGTTCGATCTCTTCTATACCAGCGGCTATACCCGCGGACTGCCGGCGATGATCCCGGTGGCGATGCTCTACGCCACACCCGAGGACTCCGCCGCCCAGCTCGCCTATCTGAAGAAGCGGGGCTACCCGATCTCGTACGTGGAGATGGGGGAGGAGCCCGACGGCCAGTACATGCTCCCGGAGGACTACGGCACGCTGTACCTCCAGTGGGCCACGGCTCTGCACCGCGTCGACCCTGCGTTGAACCTGGGCGGACCCGCCTTCGAGGGCGTGAACGAGGACATCCAGGTGTGGCCCGATGCCGAGGGGAGGACCTCCTGGCTAGGACGCTTCCTCGACTACTTGAAGGCTCACGGCCGCCTCGCGGACCTTGCGTTCCTGTCCTTCGAGCACTATCCCTATGAGCCCTGCAAGATCGCGTGGAGCAGCCTGTACGATGAGCCGGGTCTGATCAGTCACATCATGCAGGTCTGGCGGGACGACGGCCTTCCGGCCGACATGCCGCTGTTCGTCACCGAGCTGAACCTCTCCTGGAACAGCAGCGAGTCTTTCGTCGACATCCTGGGCGGCTTATGGCTGGCCGACTACGTGGGCGCCTTCCTGGCGGCGGGAGGCGACGGCCTCTACTACTTCCACTACCCGCCCCTCGGACTCGGTCGCGGCTGCAACGGATCCATGGGAACCTTCGGCATGTTCACGGCCGACGCGAACTACCAGATCCAGCAGTACACGTCGCAGTACTTCGCCAGCCGAATGATCAACCTGGAATGGGTCCAGCCCGGGAACGGCGACCATCACGTTTTCCCCGTGAGCAGCGACATCCAGGATCCCGCCGGCCATGTCCTCGTCACGGCCTACGCGCTGCATCGCCCGGACGGCCAGTGGTCCGTGATGCTCGTCAACAAGGACCAGGAGAACGCCCATTCGGTGCGGATCGCCTTCCGCGACGCGACGGCTTCCCCGAGCAGTTCCTTTGGTGGGCCGGTGAGCGTCGTCAACTTCGGGAGCGACCAATACCGATGGCATCCGACCGAGAAGGGCGGGCTCGCGGACCCCGATGGCCCGGCCGTGCGGTCCACGGTGGCGGCTGGTGCCGATACGAGCTACACGCTGCCCAAGGCCTCCATCACCGTGGTGCGGGGAACCCTGGCGCCCTAGTAGCGGTTGAACTTGTCGAGGGCCTTGCCCATCGACTTCGTCTCCTTGATGAGGGGAATCATCTTCGTCTCCTTGTCGTCGTACTGACGCAGCAGCTTCAGCACCTGCTGCAGTGACTCCGTGGGGACGACGACCACGCCGGTCATGTCGCCCACGATCCAGTCGCCGGGACGCACGAGGACGCCTCCGCACGTGACGGGCACGTTCTTTGC
>JBGPYB010000214.1:0-6388 GCA_041493035.1 Vicinamibacteria bacterium
CGTTGCGAAGGGGCTCACGGTTTCGGCCGTGGGCCCTTTGTTCTTGAGCGCCGCCTCACGCTCTTCCGGGGACGACGTGGAGGGAGCGCCCGAAGGCGGCCTCGAACCGCTCTCCGATCCGCCGGGGTCTCCAGCCCTCGAGACCGGAAACGGCGATACGCACGTCGCGTCGTCCGACCCGGCATCGCAACGATATCGGTCGGCCTCGTCGGCATCGCTCGCCGATGTCGTCGGCGAGCGCCAGGATGACACCGGCCCGCTCGATCGCCTCGCGGTCGTGGCGCGTGAGGAGCGGCGCGTAGGTCGCCGCTGTGGAATCGCCGTCCCCGGCGCTGCGGACGACGGCCGAGAGCAGGGCGACACTTCTGTGGGAGAAGCCGACGAGGTCGGTAGCCAGGACGATGTCGGCGACGTGAGCGTGGCGCTCGAAGTAGTCGATGCTCCGGCCGATGTCGAGGAGCCGCGCGCCGTGGACCAGCGCCTCGCCCAACTCCGGGTCGGCGTCGGGCTCCAGAGCCCGCAGCAGCGCTTGGACGAGGCCGGCCCTCCGCCGGGCGGCCTGTGGGTCCCACTCGCTGAAGCTCGTGGCCAGGGCCGAGACCGAGGTCTCGCGGCTCGCCTCCGTCGAGGGCAGCCTCCGCGAAGTGAGACTGTAGGCCATCCCCTCGCGCACTCCCTGTCCGGAGATGTGGATCTCCGGGCCGTCGAGGACTTCCACGAGGGTTTGGATGGCGAGAGCGCCCCCGGCCACCGAGTCGGCGCGGTCGTCGTTCAGACCGGGGACTCCCTGTCGTTTCCGCTGGCGGGTGGCGGCGAGCAGCGCGGCGATTGCAGCGAGGCGTTCGCGGGAGAGGACGTACCCGTGAAGGCGCGGGATCGGATAGGACTGGGACTTCTGGTCGATCTTCGCCAGGTTGCGGACGGTTCCGCCGGTGCCTACGAGGGACTGACCGCGGCCGAGCCGGCCGATGCCGGCCGACTCCAGAGTGCGGCGGACGTGCTCCTGGAGGCGGCGCATCTCGCGACCCGCGGGGGGATCGGAGTGGAGAAAGGCATCGGACAGCCGAAGCGCGCCCAGGGGAAAGCTCCAGTCCTTCACCAGCCGGCGCCCCTGGAAGCGGGAGACCTGCATGCTGCCGCCGCCGAGGTCGAACAGAACGCCATCCGTGACGGGAAGCCCACGGACCGCGCCCAGAAAGCCGTATTCGGCCTCCTCGTCTCCCGTGAGGATGCGGACGCGGATCCCCAGTTCCGTCCGGACTCGCCGAATGAAGGCCGGTCCGTTGCTGGCGTCGCGTACCGCGGCGGTGGCGAGAGCGACCGTGCGCCGCGCGCCGGCGCCCAGGGACAGGGCTCGAAAGTCCTGGAGCGCATCGAGCGCTCGCGCCTCCGCTTCACGGGACAGGGAGTGACGTTCGTCCAACTCCCGCACCAGCCGGAGCGAAGCCCGGCTGGTGGCCAGGATCCGCAGGTAGCCGTCGCGGTGCAGCCGATAGACGACGACGCGCCCCGAGTTCGACCCGATGTCGATAACGGCTACGGTCTCGCCGGCGGGGGCTTTCGGCACGGGCCTAGCTTCCGCGAAGATCGAGACCTCGTCAACGGCGAAGGCCGCGTCCCATCAAGGTCTGTAGTTCAGCCGGAAGACCACACCGTAGTCTGAGGCACCGCCCTGGGTGGTCGTCCCGTAGAAGGCCCCGTCTGTGCCTTGGACGAGACCGGCAGAGGAGGGGCTGGCGCCGTCTGTCGTCCCGCCCGCGAAGCTGTGCAGAACCTGATACTCCGGCTCCGATGGCGAAGGGCTGGGTCCGGCGGTCGGCGATCCGCACCCGATGTCGACCAGGACGACTCCGGCAACCAACGACAGGATCCCCTTCAAGCGGACCCAAGGACGGCGGTCGCCGGATCCATCAGGCAACGACTCGCACCTCGACCTTGTGGCCCGCGCGCGACGCGAGCGTGATGAGCATCTCCAGGTTGAACTTCTGCCACTTGCCCCGCACCAGATCTGACACCCGCGACTGGCTGACCCCCAAGCGTCGTGCAGCCTCGGCCTGGGTGAGTTTGTTCTCGCGGACAAACTCTCGTAGGTCTCCCATGAGATCTGAGCGCATCTTGAGTAGGGCGGCCTCCTCGGGAGGAAAGCCCAGATCGAGGAAGACATTGCCACGCGACTTCAGAGTCTTCTTCATCGTATCAACCTGGAGCGTTGGCGCACGACTTCCAAGTCCTCTCGCCGGATTCTCCGGCTCTTCTTTCCGAAACAATGTAGGACGAAGACCGCGGCCGCCTCCCGAGAGACGTAGATGACCCGCCACTCCCCGAGGACATGGATACGAATCTCCCTGACGCCAGCGCCCACCCCTACGACTGGCTTCCAATCCGTCGGGTCGAGACCGCGCTGTACTGCGTCGAGTTGAAAGCCTGCGTCCCTTCGGGCCTCCGCAGGGAACCTTCGCAGGTCCGCAAGGCTGGAGCCCAAGAAATGGAGGGCCTTCATCCGGAGGAAGTATATAAGGACTTAGATACAAACGGAAGCGTACGCGCCCTTACGACGGGCACGAGAGGATTCGGGGGCGGCGCTCCGCGCCCCCCTGCCTAGAACAACGTATAGATGAACGGGGCGACGGCCGAGCCTTGGGTGAAGACCACGAGCAGCCCCAGAAGGATCAGCATCAGGACGATCGGCCCGAGCCACCACTTCTTTCGGACGCGCATGAACGACCACAGCTCCCCGAGGATCCCGATCTTTTCGCGAGCACCTTCAAATGCCATAGATCAATCTCAATCCAACTCGAATCGGCTTCTCCAGTCCACGTCTTCCCGAAGGGGCGCCTGCTCCTTCTTGTCGAGGACATGGTGGCCCAGAACGAGGTAGTCCATGTTCGTGCGCATGAAGCAAAGGTACGCGTCGTGGGGTGTGCAGACGATGGGTTCCCCGCGAACGTTGAAGGAGGTGTTGATCACGATGGGCACGCCCGTGATCTTCTCGAACTCGCGGATCAGATCGTAGTAGAGAGGGTTCTCCGCCCGCGTCACGGTCTGGAGGCGGGCGGAGTTGTCGACATGGGTCACCGCGGGGATCACCCGTTTGCCTTCTCGGACCTGTGCGACGAGGAGCATGTAGGGGCTGTCCCCCTCGATCTCGAACCACTCCGAGGCCTTGTCGGCCAGGACCGAAGGTGCAAAGGGTCGGAACCCCTCGCGAAACTTGATCTTCAGGTTGAGCGTGTCGCGCATCTTCGGGTCGCGGGGGTCGGCCAGGATACTCCGCGCCCCGAGCGCCCGGGGCCCGAACTCCATGCGCCCCTGATACCAGCCGACGACGTTTCCTTCGGAAAGAAGCTCCGCCGTCCGCTCCGTCAACTCGGCATCGGACAAGAGCTTGTACTTGGCGCCCTGTCCGTCGAGGTACTGCTGGATCTCGGCGTCTTTGTACTCGGGTCCAAGGTAGGCGTGGGTCCACGCCTTGGTCCTGGGCTTCTTTTCGATGGTGTTGTAGAGGTAGTGGGCTACCCCCACGGCACCCCCGGCGTCTCCCGCGGCTGGCTGTACAAAGAGGTTCTTGAACGGGGTTTCACGCACCACCCGACCGTTGGCGACGCAGTTCAAGGCCACACCGCCCGCCATGCACAGGTTGTCGAGGCCTGTTTCCTTGTGGATGTGGTTGGCCATCCGAAGGACGACCTCCTCACAGACCTTCTGGACAGACGCGGCGATGTCGAACTCCCGCTCGTTCATCCACGCTTCGGGCTTCCGCGGTGGCCCGCCGAAGAAATCGTCGAAGACACCATTGGTCATCGTCAGGCCGTAGTCGTAGGAGAAGTACTTCATGTCCAGCTTGAACGATCCATCGTCGTTCAGGTGGACCATCTCCTTCATGATGCGGTCGAAGTGGACGGGCTTCCCGTAGGGGGCGAGGCCCATGACCTTGTACTCGGCGCTGTTGACCTTGAACCCGAGGTAGTAGGTGAAGGCGCTGTAGAGGAGCCCGAGGCTGTGGGGGAAGCGGATCTCCTTGAAGAGCGAGATGTCGGTTCCCTTGCCCACACCGAAGGACGCGGTGGCCCACTCGCCGACACCGTCCACCGTCAGGATCGCGGCCTCCTCGAAGGGCGACACGAGGAAGCAAGAAGCGGCGTGGCTCATGTGGTGTTCCGCGAACAGGATCGGCCCCTTGTACGGGCTCAGCTCCTTGCGGATCATCGACGGGATCCAGAGCTTCTCGCGGATCCAGAGGGGCATGGCTTTGCGAAACGAGGAGAAGGATCTCGGGAAGGTCGCGACGTACGTCGAGAGCATCCGCTCGAACTTGAGAAGAGGCTTGTCGTAGAAGCCGACGGCGTCCAGGTCCTCGGGTTTGATCCCCGCTTCCTTCAGGACGTACTTGACGGCACGGGCGGGGAAGTCGGAGTCATGTCGCTTCCGGGAGAGCCGCTCCTCCTGACAGGCCGCGACGATAACGCCGTCCTTCAGAAGGGCCGCCGCCGAGTCGTGGTAGAAGCACGAAATCCCGAGGACGTTCATCTCAGAATTGGTGCCGGGTCGACGCTTCGGGGCCGAGGGGGTTCGGCTCGTGGGAACGCCAGAAGCTGGGCTCGTGGGCCAGCCCTCGATCGAGGGGGTCTTTCGCGAACAGCTTCATCAGGACCGCGATGACTGAGACCGACAGGAAGTAGACGAGCGCGAGGAGAATCGCCGTCCAGAAGTTGCCGATGGCCATGAAGAACGAGGTCCACTTGGCGTAGAAGGGGGATTTCGGGGCGAAACGGCGTAGCGCCAACTCCACCACGAAGATCGTCGTGGCGAAGGCCAACAAGACCTTCGTGTGGGTCGGGCTCGCCGCGAGTCGCGCCACCACGCGGTCCAGGATGGCCGAAGGGGTCACGTGCGCCTCATTCCTCCCGAAAACAAAATTCCATTTTACGGTGCGGCCGCGGAGGGGTCAATCTCCCTCGGGCGCCTGAGCGATGTGGCAAGGTCGTGGGCGCTCTTCGTGTTCAAGACCTCGGCCGGGGTGAGGCCCCCTCGGCGAGCCTGCCCGGCGCCGTATCGCAGGTTCGCGAACTGCTGAACGGAATGGCTGTCCGACGAGATCACGAAGCGTGCGCCCATCTGCCGCGCCGCGCGTATCCAGGTGTCGGGAAGATCGAGGCGGTCGGGCTGGCCGTTGATCTCGAGGGCCACGCCCCGTTGCATCGCCGCTTCGAGGACTCGCTCCACGTCGAGGGCCACCGGTTCGCGTTTGAGGATGAGGCGGGCCAGGGGATGTCCCCAGACGTGGAGTCGCGGGTTGTCGAGGGCGCGGAGGACGCGCTCGGTCATCTCGGCCGCCTCCATGTTGAGCCGCGAGTGGAGCGAGCCGACAACGAGATCGAGTTGGGCGAGGACCTCCTCGTCCATGTCCAGCCGCCCGTCGGGGAGGATGTCCACCTCGATCCCCGCGAGGAGTGTGAACCCTTCCAGGCGCCGGTCGAAATCACGAATGCGCGCACTGTGGGCCAGGCAGCGCTTCTCGTCCATCCCCGTGCCGTGAGTCGGGGAGGGGATCGCACGGCTGTGGTCGGTCACCGCCAGGTAGCGAAGTCCGGCTCTCTGTGCGGCCTGGACCATCGCCTCCAGGGAGTCGCGTCCATCGCTCTCGGTGGTATGGCTGTGGAGGTCTCCTTGAATGTCGCCGGTCTCGACCAGGCGGGGCAGGGGCCCTTCCTCCGCCTGGGTGATCTCGCCGCGGTCCTCCCGGAGTTCCGGTGGTATGAAGGCAAGCCCGAGAGACCCGTAGACCTCCTCCTCCGTGGCCCCCCCGATCTTCGAACCGTCTTCGGTGCGGAAGACGCCGTATTCGTTGAGCTTCAACCCGCGGCGCTGGGCGCGCTCTCGAAGGGCGACGTTGTGGGCCTTCGAGCCCGTGAAGTACTGGAGGGCGGCGCCCAGGTCCGCCGACGAGAAGGGTCGCATGTCTACTTGGAGCCCTGACGCCAGGACAGCGCTGGACTTGGCCTCTCCGTGACCCAGGACCTCCTTCACATCCGGATGGGCGACGAACGCCTCGGCGAGGGCCTTCGGGTCGCCCCCAACCACGATCAGGTCCAGATCGCCGATGGTCTCGCGCCGCCTGCGGCACGATCCCGCCGCCTCGACGCGTTCGGCTCCGTGCTTCCGCAGGTAGGCCGAGAAGAGGGCCGTCGCCTCGTCGGCTACGGGGAGGAGAAATCGCCCCTGCTTTTGCCGCAGCCCCTGGAGGCCTTTCAGTATTCGCGCCTCCTTCTTCTCTTTCATCCCCGGCAGCGTTCGGAAGCGCCCATCGCCGATCGCGGTTTCGAGATCGGCGGGGGACGCGACGCCGAGCTTGGTCCAGACCAGGTTGACTCCCTTGGGTCCGAGGCCC
>JBGPYB010000109.1:0-16089 GCA_041493035.1 Vicinamibacteria bacterium
AAATGAGCAAAGGGGCGCTGCGTCGCGCCCCTTTGAAACCCTGCGCGCAGCCCGTTGGTCGAACTCACGGTAAGGACTCCAGGCCCGAGCGCACGTTGACATAGGAGAACTGGCTTCTAACCCATGCCCTACGATCCACGGGATCCGACGTTCTACGACACGAAGGCGGTCGAGAAGGAACTGGCTCGCGTCACCGAGCTGTGCGACGGATGCCGCCGGTGCTACCGCCTCTGCCCGTCGTTCGACTACATGCTCGACGATGCCGTCGACAAGAACGACGGGGACATCGCCAAGATCACGAGTGCCGACTATCGGAAGATTGTCGATCTCTGCTGGCAGTGCAAGCTCTGCTTCAATCACTGTCCCTACACGCCCCCCCACAAGTGGGACATCGACTTTCCCCGTCTGATGCTCCGCGCCAAGGCCGCTCGGGCCAGGGAGGAAGGCGTCACTCGGCAAGACGCGTGGCTCGGGAACGTGGACAGGGTTGGCGCCCTGGGCTGCGCGACGGCGCCCATGAGCAACTGGGCCAACAACTTCGGACCCCATCGCGTTCTGCTGGAGGCCGTCGTCGGCGTCGACCGGACCCGGAACCTGCCGAAGTTCCATCACAAGACGTTCGCCCGCTGGTTCCGCGAGCGAAAGGCCGCCAAGAGTGAGGGCGGCCGGACGATCGCCTTCTTCTATTCGTGCTCGGTCAACTACAACGAGCCTCAGGTCGGGCGCGATGCGATCTCGGTTCTCGAGAAGAACGATTGCAAAGTGACGTGTCCGGAGCAGGTGTGCTGCGGCATGCCGTATCTGGACGGCGGCGACATCGCAGGGGCGACGGAGAACGCGAGGAAGAACATCGCCGCGCTCCTTCCCCTGGCGGAAGCGGGCGCCGCCATCGTCGTCCCCCAGCCCACGTGCTCTTACGTGCTGAAGAAGGAGTACACCATGCTGGTGCCTGGCGAGGCCGCGGAGAAGGTCGCCTCGCGGACCCAGGACCTCTTCGAGTACCTCGCTGGACGGCAGAAGGAAGGCACGCTCCAGACCGACTTCCCCGGGAAGAAGCCGGGCAAGGTCGCTTATCAGGTGCCTTGCCACCTGCGCGCGCAGAACATGGGCTTCAAGACTCGAGACGTGTTGCAGCTCATTCCGGGGACCGAAGTCTCGGTCGTGGAAAAGTGCACCGCCATGGATGGCACATGGGGGATGAAGAAGGAGTACTACCCCATCAGCCTGGAGTACGCGCGGAAGGCGGTCAAGGAGATGGATGCGTCCTCTCCGGAGACCTATGCGACCGATTGCACCCTGTCGGCGCTGCAAATCGAGGCCGTGCGCGGCGAACGCCCGGCGCATCCGATCACGCTGCTCCGGGACGCGTACGGAATTCCCGCGGAGAGATGATGGAGAAGGTCACGCTGTCCGAGGTCAGGAACCTCGTCGAGTACGAAAAAGTCCGCGAGCGGGTTCGGTCGAAGGTGATCGCCCTCAAGAAGAGTCGGCGGGTGTCGGTGGGAGACAACCTCACCTTCCTCTTCGAGAACCGCGAGACCGTCCTCTTCCAGATCCAGGAGATGGTCCGCACGGAGCGCATCGTCGACGACCTCAAGGTCCAGGAAGAGGTGGACGCCTACAACGCCCTCATCCCGGCCGCGGGCGAGCTGTCGGCCACGCTCTTCATCGAGATCCAGGACCTCCACCTGATGAACCATGACCAGGTTCGCGAGGCCGTGAATCGCTTCCAGGGGATCGACCGGGAGGGCGTCTTTCTGGCCATCGGCGACCACGCCCGGATCCCTGCCCGCTTCGAGGAAGGGCACAGCAAGGAAGAGAAGATGGCGGCCGTTCACTACATCCGCTTCGTCGTTCCTCCGGAGGCCGCGGCGGTGCTCGCCGCTGGCGGCGCCGCCCTCCTGGTCGTCGATCACCCCCGTTACAAGGCCGAGAGGCTCCTGACCGAGCCGGTCCGAGCCGAGCTGCTCAAGGACCTCGAGATTCACCCCGCCACCGTTTGATCCGCCTCGCGGCGGATGCGCGGGTAGAATGACTCCCTGGTGTCCGCCGCGACTCAACTCTTTCTCGTCAGTCTGGGGCTGCGGTTTGCCGCCCGCCTGAAGGGGCAGGTTCTTCGCCTCCAGGAGTACGTGGTCCTCTCGGGGCAGGGCCTGGCGGCTCTCGTCACGCGCCCCCGCTACGGGAAGGAGATCCTGGCCCAGATGGACGCTCTCGGTGTCGGCTCCCTGTCCATCGTCGTCCTCACGGGGATGTTCACGGGCATGGTGCTGGCGCTTCAGTCGGCCGCCAGCCTCGACGCCTTCGGCGCCCGGCCGTACGTCGGCCGTCTCGTCTGCGTCTCGATGGTCAGGGAGCTGGGCCCCGTCCTCACCGCCCTCATGGTCACGGGCCGGGTCTGTTCGGGGATGGCCGCCGAGCTCGGTTCCATGGTCGTGACCCAGCAAATTGACGCCCTGCGGGTTCTCGGGAGCGATCCCATCCGGAAGCTCGTGGCGCCGCGCATCGCCGCGGGGCTCGTCATGGTGCCGATCCTGACGATCATCTCCGACACCCTCGGGATCTTCGGCGCCGCCCTCATCGGCATTTTCAGCCTCAAGCTGTCCTGGCCCTACTACTGGCGGTCGGTGGGCAACGCCCTCGTCCTGAACGACCTCGTCATGGGCCTGACGAAGCCCGTGATCTTCGGCTTCATCCTCACGTCCATCGGTTGCTACATGGGTCTCAGCACCCGCGGCGGCACACGTGGCGTCGGAGCATCAACGACCCAGTCCGTGGTCGCCGCCTCGGTCACGATCCTCGCGAGCGACTTCTTCATGACGAAGCTCCTGCTCCTGCTCTTCCCGGTGGTTTGATGGCCGACCTTGCGATCTCACTGCGCGACGTCCACCTCGCCTTCGATCGGCCCGTCCTCCGCGGCGTCGCGTTTGACCTGCAGCCCGGCGGGACCAAGATCGTCCTCGGAGGATCGGGATCGGGGAAGACCACGATCCTGCGCCTCATCCTCGGGCTCCTGAAGCCCGACCAAGGATCGATCCAGGTGGACGGGACCGAGATTTCGCAACTGGGCGAGGACGCGCTTCGCGCCGTTCGCCTGAAGATCGGGATGGTCTTCCAGGAGGGGGCGCTCTTCGACTCCCTGACCGTCGGGGAGAACGTCGGGTATCGCCTCGTGGAGGACGGCGTCTTGTCCGAGGAGGAGATCGAGACACGGGTGCGGGAGATGCTGGGATTCGTCGAGCTCAGTCCCTTCTACGGCCACATGCCCTCCGACCTGTCGGGAGGGCAAAGGCGTCGCGTCGCGGTGGCTCGCGCCCTGGCGGCCCGACCGGAGATCATGCTATACGACGAGCCGACAACGGGTCTCGATCCGATCACCGCCACGACCATCACCGACCTCATCGTCAAGGTGCGGGACCTCGACGGCGTGACGTCGATCCTGGTCACCCACCAGCTCCGCGACGCCTTCAATATTGCCCGCACCTTCGTCCACAGGAACCCCGACGGCCAGTACGGCTTTCACACCGTCGACAATCTCGCGGTCCTGGCGGGAACCGAGTTCCTGATGCTGAGGGAGGGGGAGGTTCTTTTCGAAGGATCTCCCCACGCCTTGCAAACGAGCGAAGATGCCTATATTCGCGAGTTTCTGTCGTGAGCCGAAGGAGTAGCAATGGCTGACAAATCGAGAGCCTTGACCTGGACCGAGTTGCGCGTGGGCCTCGTCGTCATCGCGAGCCTCGTGATCCTGGGCTTCACCATTCTCTACATCGGGGGAGGAGGAGGGTCTCCCTTTGCCCGTCACTACCTCGTGAAGGCCCTCATGTCCGACGTGAACGGCTTGAAGCCGGGAGCGCCGGTGCGCGTGGGAGGCGTCGAGGTCGGCTCGGTGACGTCCGTGGGCTTCGCCGGGGCATCGGCGCCGGGGCTCGTGGAAGTCGATATGCGCCTCGACCGCCACGTGAAGGGGCGAATCACCACCGACAGCCAGGCGACTCTCGGCTCGCTGGGACTTCTCGGAGAGAAGGCCGTCGACATCACCAGCTCCGCCGGAGGCACGCCAATCGAGGATGGTGGCCTCGTGCGTGCGGCGGCGGAGGATCCGTTCAAGGGGCTCCTCTCCGATGCGTCGGAGTCGACGGCGCACATTCGCCGGATCCTGGCGCGCATGGATGCGGGGGAGGGTTTCATCGGCAAGGCCCTCCGGGACGAGGAGCTGTACACCCGGATGGCCGACGTGAGCGCAGGCCTCCAGAACGTCACCCGCCGGCTCGAGTCGCAGGAAGGCCCGCTGGGCCGGATGATCAACGACCGGGAGATGTCGGAGCGTCTAGCGGCTTCGGTCAAGGGGATCGATGCCGTCGTGGCCCGCGTCCAGGCCGGTGAAGGGGCCTTGGGCGCGCTCTCCAAAGACGAGTCCCTGGCGCGCGACCTCAAGACCGTCGCCTCCAACCTGAGCGACTTGACCGGTCGCATGGAGCGGGGCGAAGGGACTCTGGGCCGGCTCTTCCGGGACGACGCCCTCTTCCGGAAGATCGACGACGTTTCCACGAGGCTCGACGGTGTCCTGACGCGTCTCGAGACGGGGCAAGGGACGGCAGGTCGGCTCCTTCAGGACCCGGAGCTTTACGACAGCCTCTCCGCCACGCTGAAGGAGGCCCGCGGTTTGGTCGAGGATATCCGGAAAGATCCGCGTAAGTACTTGCGGGTGAAGGTGAGCCTGTTCTAAGCTAGGGTTTGGCCGGTTTTCGTAGGATTCGGGAGGTTTTCATGAGCGAAGAACGCGGTACAGGGGCGTCGGGCATCATCTTGTCGTTCCTCATGGGAGGGCTCACGGGCGCGGCCCTGGCCATTCTGTTCGCACCGCGTTCCGGCAGGGAGACGCGCGACCTTCTCGGGGAGAAGTTCCGCGAGGGCGCCGACCGGACCCGGGATCTGCGCGAGCGGGCTACCGTCAAGGGCCGCGAGATCCTGGACGACGCTGCCGAATACGTCGACAAGCAGCGCGAGACCTTGGAGCGGAAGAAGGATCGGGTGGCGGCGGCCCTCGACGCGGGGCGGCAGGCCTACCGCGACGAGAAAGGGAAGATGTAGCTTCCGATGCAGACCTGGGGACTCGCCTTTCTCGGCATCATCGCCCTCGGCTCCGTCGTGCAGGCCGCGTTTCTCGTCGGCTTGGCGATGCAAGGGAGACGTGTGGCCCAGCGCCTGGATCAGCTCCAGGAACGCGTCGACAGGGAGATACGGCCGAGCCTCGAGAACCTCCAGCGCGTGACGCGGAATCTGGCCGACGTCTCGGACCTGGCGGTGCTTCAGGTGCGCCGCTTCGACGGTCTTCTCGCCGACACGGTCGAGAAGGTGGAAGAGACCACCACGCTGATGCGCAAGGTCATTCTGCGGCCCCTGGGGCCCCTGGTCGACATCGCGGCCTTCCTGAAAGGGATCCGTCGCGGTCTCGAGGTGTACCAGCAGCTCCGGGGCTTCGATCGCCACGAACGCGCCGGTGCCCGTCGCTACGACGACGCCGACGACGAGCATTTGTTTATCTAACGCGTCGCTGCGCTCCTGAACGCCGCGTCCTCGGAGGAGCTCCTTGAGTCCCCCAAGAGATGGCGACGCCTGTCGACGCTCTAGCCGGCGAGTCGCACTCCCGGCAGCCCCCGAAGCTGCTGGAAATTGTCGTAGGCAAAGGCGGCGCAGAAGACGCCCGCCCATGGCATGCCTGTCCTGAGGGCCAGGAACGCGGCCGCTCCCGCTGCGGCGCAGGAGACGATCCGCGTCCAGTAACGCCCTCGCTCGGCCCCGAGCAGACGCCCGAGGATCGCGTCGAGCGCGCCTCCGCCGTCGAGAGGCAGAATCGGGAGGAGGTTGAATATCCCCCAGGCGAGCGTCACCCAGAGGAAGTCGCCGACGGCGAGGCGAGCCAGCGGGTTCTCCCGCGACAGGCCAACGACCTTGATGAGCCCGTAGAGCGCGCCTCCGAAAAAGAAACCGATCCCCGGACCGGCGAGGCTCGTCGCCACACGGGCCGTCCAGGTCGGCGTTCCCGGCCAGCTCCAGCTCGTCAGCCCGCCGAACCCATGGATCTCGATCACGGGGTTGGCACCGTAGCCGCGTGCCGCCATGGCATGTCCCAGCTCGTGGAGCAGGATGGCCGCGAACACGACCAGGATCCAGACGAGGAGCTGCCCGGCGTTGCGGCGTGCTGCCCCGGACATCAGGGCGATCAGGAAGAAGGTGTACCGGACCCGAATCGCGTAGCCGAGAAGCCAGAAGAAAATGCCGTTCCGATTGACCACCGGACGGCTGATCCAGGCCCGGTTGACGACGCGGGTATCGCTCATCAGGGAGTTCGAGCGGCACGGGACTCGCGGATCAGGTCCCGATAGCCGAGAAGGCGAGTGCCGCGTCGAGACACGACGTCCTTCACGAGAGGGCTCGTCCACGCCGCGACGTTGCCAGCCCGGTCGGCCCCCACGAACCGGTACCCTTCGAGCTGAATCGCGCGCATTTCCGGAGTGTCGAGAGCCGCGTGATCGAGTGTGCCTCCGAACGAGCCATGCTACCAGGGGGGCAGCGCGCTGGAGCGCGCGCGGTCGCGACTACGAGATTGCCACGCGCGCGGCCACCCGATGGTCGGGGGTGGCGGCGGATCGGCCCGGCTGGTCTTCGCTTCCCGCGGGGCTCGACGGCCCAGTGGGGGCTCCCGCCTCCTGCTCCCAGTTCGTATGGGGAGCGCGGTTCAGCACGAACCATTGCCAGACGATCTCGCGGTACGTGTGGCGCTTCACGCCCAGGCGGTCGTAGAGCGGGCGGAGCCGCATGTGGAGCTCGCGCAGGTTGTAGAAAGGCACGTTCGGGAAGTAGTGGTGCTCGGCGTGATAGTTCGAGTAGACGAAGAGGAAGTCCCAGATCCTGGAGGGCTTCATCACCGTGGACCACTTGAGGGGATGGGTGGGGTCGATGTTGTAGTGCTGCCCCAGGCGGTTCAGCGTGAAGGCCACGGGGAAGACCAGAAAGTACGGGACGATCTG
The DNA here is from genome assembly GCA_041493035.1 of Vicinamibacteria bacterium. Lineage (GTDB taxonomy): Bacteria > Acidobacteriota > Vicinamibacteria > Fen-336 > Fen-336 > JBGPYB01. Next base: position 7,032 of record JBGPYB010000109.1, read on the forward strand.
GATCCGCAGCATCGGACCAAAGCCGCCGCCGAAGAAGTACAGAGCGCCCATCACGCCGAACTGTACCGCTATCGTCGCCAGCCGCTCGCGCTTGATCGTGGTCCGAAGGGTCTCGGGGTACGACCGCGCCTCGCTGGCCGCGGCTCGGAAATAGAGGGGCATCAGCACCGGCGTGCAGTAGAGGAGCTTGAACCAGCGCGCGTTCCGCTTCGGAGACAGCCAGTGGCGCTTGGGATCGTCCTCGTATGAGCCCAGGTTGTCGTGGTGGTCGAGGTGCCAGCGGGTGAACTGGCTGGCTGAGATGCCGCTGGTGATGGCGTAGGTGAGGCCGAGGGTGCGCTCGGCCCGCGGGCACCGGCCCTGGAAGACGGAGTTGTGGACGACCTCGTGGAGGAGCGTCGTCATGTTGAAGAACGTGAAGCCCTGGAGGATGGCGACAGGGATCCAGTAGAGGGGGTTCGTCAGATGCCAGAGAGCGACGCTGCACGCCGCCACGATCCCGAATTGCCGAGCCGTGTACAGGAGGTGCCTGGAGGCGTCGCGGCGATGGAGCCGCAGCAGATCCTCGTGGGGGATCGCCTCCCGGAGCTGCTCCTTGAAGGCCGCGATCTGCTTCCAATAGTGGTGCGACTTCGCCATCTCGACCATTCTACCAGCGGGGTCCCTGGCGCTCCAAGGAAGGCCGGGAACCCCCTGGGCCGCCAAGCGTATACTCCTGCGCATGAAGGAAGGTCTCTATCTCGGCAAGGAGATCGAACCCAAGACCGGGGCCGGCGGGGAGCGTGTCGACCTCGACCCTTCCGACCTCCTGACCCATGGGCTGATCGTCGGAATGACCGGCTCCGGGAAGACGGGACTGGCGATCGCGATGATCGAGGAGGCGCTTCGTCAGGGCGTTCCCGTTCTCGCCATCGATCCCAAAGGGGACCTCGGGAACCTCCTCCTCCTCTTCGACAAGCTCGATGGCGCCGCTTTCGCGCCGTGGGTCGACCCCGACGCGGCGCGGCGCGAAGGGAAGACCGCCGAGGCGCTCGGAGCGGAGACGGCCGCGGCCTGGGCGAAGGGGCTCGGAGAGTGGGGGCTCGCCGCCTCCGATGTTGCCGCGCTCAAACAGGCCCGCGACGCCGTCATCTACACACCTGGATCGACGGCGGGTGTGCCCCTCAACATCCTTCAATCTCTCGACGCGCCGTCGGTCCCGTTCGACTCGGCCGCGGAAGACCTGCGCGACGAGATCGCGGGGATTGCGTCGGGGCTTCTGGGACTGCTTCACATCGACGCCGATCCCATCCAGTCCCGCGAGCACATCCTGATCTCGGCCATCGTGGAGACGGCGTGGCGCAAGGGGCAGGGCCTGAGCCTGGAGACCCTCATCACCTCCGTCGCCAGCCCGCCCTTCGAAAAACTCGGCGCGCTGCCTGTCGAGACGGTCTACCCCGCTAAGGACCGTCAGGGACTCATGATGTCCCTGAACAACCTCCTGGCGTCTCCTTCTTTCGAGGCCTTTCGCACCGGCGAACCCCTCGACATCGACAAGCTGTTCCACGCTCCGGGCGGGAAGCCGCGCCTTTCCATCGTCTACACCGCTCACCTTTCCGACGAGGAGCGCCTTTTCGTGACGGCCCTCCTCCTCGACAAGGTGAAGACGTGGATGCGGCGTCAATCCGGGACCTCGGAGCTCCGCGCTCTCGTCTACATGGACGAGATCTTCGGCTACTTCCCTCCGCACCCGGCCAATCCGCCCACCAAGCGGCCGCTCTTGACGCTCCTGAAGCAGGCGCGCGCCCAGGGCGTCGGCATCGTCCTCGCCACCCAGAACCCCGTGGACCTCGACTACAAGGGCCTCGCCAACATGGGGACGTGGATGGTGGGAACGTTGCAGACCGAGCAGGACAAGGCGCGACTCCGCGACGGCCTCGTAGGCTCCGGCGCCAGCGCGGGAACCGTCGACACGCTCCTTGCGGCCACGCGCAAGAGGGTCTTCCTGCTCCACGACATCCATCGCGCGCGCCCTTGTCTCATGCAGTCGCGGTGGGCGATGTCGTACCTCAGGGGACCCCTCACCCGCGACGAGATCGGCCGCCTGATGGCCGGGCGGACGGCTGCGCCGCCGGCCGCCTCGACCCAGGCCGCGGCAGGCCCCCCCGTCGTCCCCTCGCCGCTCCGCCACAATTTCTTTAAGAAGTACGGCGGCGAGCTGGCCGACCCGCATCTCTTCGTCAAGTACGCCGTGCGTTACAAGGGCGCCGGTGAGACGGTAGCCTTGCGCGCGTATCCGCTGGCCGGGGCCACGGCCGCCGAGATCTTCGAGGCGGAACCCGTCGAGCCCGAGGAGTCCGCCCTCTCGACCGAGGTCCCGCCGGGTGTCCGGTACGGAGACTTGCCGGCCTTCGTCGTCGAGGGAGGCGCCAAGGGCCTCGAGAAGGCGCTCAAGGACCGCCTCGCCGACAAGCTCGCCGTGACCCTCTACTTCGACCCGGTCACGAAAGAGACCTCGACTCCCGGCGAATCGAAGGACGCATTTGCCCAGCGTCTCAAGTCGGACGGCGGGAGTGGCGATGACAGGCTCGAGGACCAGCTCGAGAAGAAGAAGCGCGACCTCGCCATCAAGGAGCAGGAGCTGTCGGGGCGCAAGACCGAGAAGTGGACCGCCATCGGGACGGCCATCCTCTCGAACATCGGCCTCTTCACCGGGCGCAAGCGCACGATCTCGGGGACCTCCGCCGTGCTCACGAAGAACCGCATGGAGAACACCGCCGAGGCGCGCGTGGAGGCGATGCGGGCCGAGGTCACCGACCTCGAGGCGAAGGTGGCCGAGTGGGGAGCCGTGGATGCCAGTCGCTTCGAGGAGAGGCCCCTCGTTCCGGGTCGAAGCGACGTGAAGATCCTCCGGTACGACCTGCTGTGGGTCTATTGACATGACCGACCCCCGCAAGCGCTTCGAAGAGTTCGCCGCGCGGGTTGGCGACACGGTGCGGCAGATCCCCCGCCGCGGCACCGATGGGCCGCGCGCCCTCAAGGAGGACTTCTGGCGGGACTACTGGGAGGGGCTCCAGGACCTCTTCACCCGCGACGTGACGGGGAAGGGCCTCCAGGAGCTGGTCCAGCAGGACGCTCGCGACACCTTGCGCTTCTTCACACGCGAGGTCGAGTTCGCCGATCTCCGTGACCGCCCCTGGCACCACCGCTATCCCTTGGCACTCTGGCGCGTCTTCGAGGCGATGGCCTATCGGCTGAGCCCGGCCCGAAGGATCCTCTTCGCTCTCGCGGTGCCCCTTCTCGCCTTCGGCTGGCTGCGCTACCTCGCGGCGTGGCTCTCGAGGGACCCCTTCGGATTTCCCCCGGTCTATTGGTGGGAGGCGTGGCTCCTCGGCGGCGCCACGATCCTGTACTTTCTCCTCGTCCTGGAGCTGAAGGACAAGCTCACGCTCAAGGGCGATCTCGAGATTGCTCGCCAGATCCAGTTCGGCCTGCTTCCCTTCGAGCCCTTCTGCCGCGGCGGCATCTCCGTCGAGACCTCCATGCGCCCAGCCAATACCGTGGGGGGTGACTACTTCGACCTCATCGACCTCGGGGATGGGCGAACCGGCCTCGTCGTCGGCGACGTGGCGGGCAAGGGGATGCCGGCGGCGCTGCTGATGGCGCTTCTCCAGGGGAGCCTCCGCACGCTCATCTCCGCGGGCCTGCGGGGTGGGGAGATGATGGCGCGTCTCAACGACCACCTCTGCGCCAACATCCCGTCGAACCGCCTGATCACGCTCTTCTACGCCGAGCTGGACGGCCGGTCGGGAGAGATGTTGTACGTGAACGCGGGACACAACCCGCCGTTCGTTCTTCGAGGGGGCGGTGTCCAAGAGCGGCTGCGTGCCACGTCCGTGGCTCTCGGAATTCTGCCGGGCGAGGCTTACCCGGCGTCGAGGGTTCTGGTCGGTTCCCTGGATCGCCTGCTCCTCTATACCGACGGGGTCACGGAGGCTTTCAACGCCAACGACGAGGAATACGGCGAAGCGCGCTTGGCCGCGTACCTCGAGATTCGTAGGGCTGCCACCCTCAAGGAACAGGTCTCGGGGATCATCGAGAGTGTCATGGCCTTCTGTGGATCCGAGCGTCCCCGTGATGACATGACCCTCATGGCGGTCGGCCGGGTGCCGGTCTGAGGGTCTCGACCCGGCCCGAATAGAGGCCCGCCCCTAAGGCGTTTTCGGCGTGGGGGGCAGGTCGTTCCAGTTCAGGATCGCGTTCCAGGCGAGACGGAAGTCCGACTGGGTCAGGTAACGATGGATCGGGTCGAAGTCGAAGGCCACCACATGCCCCTTTCCCGTGGGGATGTCCAGAATCGCGGCTTTCCCTTCGATCTCGTCGCCTCCCTTGATCCCGCCGCTCACGACCAATGGTTCCTTCTTCTCGTCCCTCGAGTCGCTCGCGTCGTCCTCGTCCTTCGGGATCCTGGCTCCCCACTGGAGCACGATGCGCCCCTCGTCGGCGCGGCGCACTGCGTAGAAGGGGAGGTCCCCGCGGAAGGCCGACGTCCGCTCCTTGTAGCCGTAGGCCAGCGGGTGGTCGGGGCGCCGGAAGCGGGCGCGCAGATCGCTCCCGGGGATGTCGGCGTCCTTCACGGAAGCTCGCTGCACGTCGTGAGCGATTCCTCCGTCCAGGGGGAGGGCCGACCCGCCTCCGAGGGTCACGAAGACCCCCCCCTTTCGAACGAAGTCCTCGAGGTTGGCGACGCCCCGCCACGTCAATCCGCCTGTGACGTCCGGGGAGGCCGTCGGTGTGCCGAGGGTCGGGAGGGACGCCGTTTTGACGTACGGAAGCGGAGAGAACCGCGTGTCGATGCCGTTGACGATTCTTTTGAAGCCCCCGCGCGTGTGTGGGAAGAGGATGACGTCGAAGCGCTCGGACAGCCCTCCCCTCTTGACGTCGTCGTCCATGATCAACGTGTAGGGGATCTTCTCGTCGTCGAAGATCATCCGAACCCACCCCGGCCCTTCCGTGTCGTCCCACGTCTGGAGAAGGGCGAGACGTGGGAGGTCGAGGAGATGCCGCGGCACTCCGGGAGCCGCCTCGGCCGCGTCGAAGTCGAGTCCCAGCTCGGCCGCGATCCCCTCCAGCACTGGCCGCAGATTGGGCTGCGCCGGGACCACCCACGACCCGGCTGGGTAATCGGTCCCCCCCGACGCGAAGGGCTTCTCCGCCGCCTCGACCTTGAACTTCGCGAGGCGAACCCGGGCGGCCAGGAGCGCCTCCTGGCCGGTGTCGCGGACGAGGTAGAAAGCACCGTCCGTCTCGACGTTCCCTTTGTAGCGCACGGCCTCGGTGACGAGGGATGTCGAGAGCTGCCGCACCGCCGGGTCCTGGATGGCCTTCACCTCGATGCCCAGGCTCGTCGGCAGCGCCCACGAGACGACGTCGTACGCCGGATAGAGCGCCTTGTCGGCGGGGTACTTCTGGGGAAGCAGGAGGTCGATGGCCCAGGACCGGTAGGGCTGATCCAGCCGCACGAGGAACGTGCCGGGAGGGAAGTCCCCGTCCTGCACCTTGAAGCCGTCCTTCACGCGAGAGACCTCGATCCCATGGTCGCGGAGGAGGTTGATGAGCGTCGCCAGGCGACGCCGGTCGTCCTGCTGTTCCGGGATGGCCACGGCGTACGGCTTCTCGGTGCCTCCCCTCACAACGGCGTTCCGCCCACGCCGCCAGAAGTTCCGCAGCATGTCCTGGCCGTTGCGGGCCGAGTACTGGAGGGCCGCGAGGACTCCGGTCTCCATGTAGTTGGTGTTGTCGCGAAGGGACCACTTGAAACGCTTGGGTGGAGGAAGGGGCCTGTACCAGTCGGCCTCGGTCACCGGTTTCCCCGTGAAGCGCTCGTCAGGATCGAGGACCCGGTCGAGCGTCTCAGCCGTCGCGTTGCCAAAGGTCTCGTAGCCGTGGCCGATGGCGTTGTGGTTCATCGCCACGGAGTCGGCGTAGACCTGGGCCCATCCCTCGCCGAAGCCCCACGTCCAGACGCCGGGCAGGCCCAGGGAAGTCAGCGTCGTGACCTCGTGGAACGAAAGGGCGTGCCACTCGCTCGCCGCGATGGGGTCGAGGGTTGGCGTGTAGGGCCCCGTCCCGGTCCAGATGGAGAGGAGTGGAATCGACTCGTGGAGATCGTGCACCACCACGGGGTGCCACCGCAGGAAGGCGTCCTGTGTCGCGCGGGTGAGGGCGAGCTTCCGCTGCACGCCGTCACGGTTGTTGTCGTGGAAGACGTACTTCCCCCAGTACGGCGGGGACGTCGGCGGGAGGGTGTCGTAGTCGGTCTTTCCCTTCAGATGCCGGTAGAACCAGTCGACCTCCCGGTCGCGACCGTCGGGTTCGGCCACCGGGTTGATCAGGACGACGACCCGGTCGCGGATCTCGCGGACGAGCGGAGCGTCGGAAACCGCGAGGCGGTAGGCCAGCTCCATGAGCATCTCCGGGCTGCCCGTCTCGCGGGAGTGCAGGCCGCCGTGGAGCATGTACAGGGGCTTCGTACGGGCCACGATCCGTTCCATCGCCGCCTCGTCGGTGCGCCGCGGATCGGCCAGGTCGGCGAGGTCCCCGCGGGTGCGGTCCAGGTCCTTGAGGCTCGCGCCGTCGCCGACGAACACCAGGAGGATCTCGCGTCCCTCCTCGCTCTTGCCGATCGTCTCGACCTTCACGCGATCGGTGGCCGCGGCCAGCGCGCGGTAGTAGGCATAGATCTTGTCGGTTCGCGTCAGCTCGCCCGGAGCGCCCGCGATGTGTCCCAGGAACTTCGTGGGTGAGGGGACCGTGGCGGAGTCTGGAACGTCGGCCACCCAGGGAGAGGCGAAGCGGGCCTCGGTCGTCGCGGCGGCGATCGCTTCCCGCGCCCCGGGTTCCGGGGTGTCGGGCTTCGGCTCGTCAGCGAATCCGAGAGTGCTCAGCAGGCAAGCAGCGAGCAGCAGACGGCGGATCATGCCGGACCTCCGGTGTTGTGGATGGTTTTCTGGGACCCCTGGTCCTAGTTCAGGTTGAAGCAGACCATGCGGAGGTTGGTCATCTCTTCGATGGCGAATCGAACGCCCTCACGGCCGATGCCGGAGAGCTTGTTGCCGCCGTACGGCATGTGATCGACGCGGAAGATCGACGTGTCGTTGACCATGACGCCGCCGACGTCCAGTTTCTTGATGGCGGCAAAGGCCTTCCGGATGTCCTGTGTGTAAATCCCCGCTTGCAAGCCGAAAGGGGAGTCCCCAAGAAGGCGGAGCGCCTCGTCGAAGTCGCGGTAGACCACGACGGACACCAGGGGCGCAAAGGCCTCCTCGCACATCACCTTCATCTCGGGACGGGTGTCGGCCAGAACGGTGGGCCACAGGATGCGCCCTTCCCGCTGGCCACCGACGAGGAGGCGGGCGCCTTCCGCGACGGCATCCTTGATCCACTGCTCCGCGCGAAGGGCGGCCTCCTTCGCAATCATGGGACCGACGTCGCAGTCTTTGTCGAGCGGATTGCCGACCTTGAGGGACGCCGTTTCGGCGACGAGGCGGTCGATGAACTCCTTGGCGATGTCCTCGTGAACGTACAGGCGCTGGAGGCTGATGCAGACCTGTCCCGAGTTGGCGAAGGCCGAGACGACGCATCGGGGCACGGCTTTGTCCAGGTCCGCGTCGGGCTCCACGATCGTCCCGGAGTTGTTGCCCAGTTCCAGCGTGACCCGCTTCAAGCCCGCGACGCTCAGGATGTGGGCTCCCACCGGCGGACTCCCCGTGAAGGAGAGCTTGGCCGGGATCGGGTCGCGGACCAGCGCCTCACCGACGATGCGTCCCAGGCCGTGGACCAGGTTGAAGGCGCCCTTCGGCAGGCCCGCTTCCTCCAGGATCTCCCCCAGCTTGATCGCGGTGAGAGCCGTCTCGTGGGCCGGCTTCAGCACCACCGTGTTTCCGGCCGCGAGCGCCGGCGCCACCTTGTGGGCCACGAGGTTCAGGGGGAAGTTGAAGGGAGTGATCGCTCCGATCACGCCCATTGGCGTGCGGAAGTAGAAGCCCATCCGGTTCTCGCCCGAGGTCGACGCGTCCATCGGGATCGTCTCGCCGTGGATCCGCTTGGCCTCCTCGGCGGCGAACATGAAGGTTTCGACGGATCGGGCGACTTCGCCCATTGAGTATTTCCACGCCTTGCCGGCCTCGCGGCAGATGATCGTCGCGATCTCCTCCCGCCGCGCCTCCAAGAGCTCCGCCGTCTTCGCCAGGATCTTCGCCCGCTTGTGGGAGGGGTACTCGCCGTAGACGGCGAAGGCCTTCTTGGCCGCCTGGGTGGCTCGGGCCACGTCGGCGTTCGAGGCCACGGGGAGGGTACCGATGACCTCTCCCGTGTACTTGTCGATGACGTCGATCCCCTCGGCGGCGGTCGTCCACTCGCCGTCGATGAGCATCCCTCGGGCCACTGCCATTGATCCTCCTGCGCCGAAGCCCCACTATATCGGAAGGTCTTGGACCCTGCATTCCTTATCCCCGCGCGGGGAGAGGGACAGGGTGAGGGGCCATCTTTAGCCCCTCCTGGCCACCAGCATCACGTTCTCACCGAACAGCAGCGACGGGGACAGAAGCGCCTTCCGGATGTCGCGGTTGCGGGCGCGCTGGCCCGCATCCTTCTCTTTTCGGAACGCGAGGAGCGTGTAGACGGCGATCCACGGGGCGTAGAGGGCGTAGAGCCAGCTCACGGGCTTGACGTGGGTGTGGGTGGCTTCGACGATGCGCAGGCCGCTCGTATGAAGGGCGTAGCGCAACTCCGCGAACGTTCTGAGGCCGATGTGGTGCAGCGGATGGCGCGCGGCCTCGTTCAGCGGGCGCGGGTCCTGATGAAAGAAACCGCTGCCGAAGAAGCGGACCCGCGACCGCAGCGCGACGGTGTTCGGCGTCGTGAGGACCAGCACGCCCCCGGGAACGAGGACGCGACTCACCTCGCGCAGGAAGCCGAAAGGGTTTTCGAGATGCTCGAGCCCCTCGACCGAGAAGACGGCGTCGAACTGTTCGTCAGGCCAGGGAAGGGGCTCGTTCAAGTCGGCGGCGGAGAAGTG
>JBGPYB010000082.1:0-20819 GCA_041493035.1 Vicinamibacteria bacterium
CCCATGACAGTCTCCCTCCTTACTCACCTCTGGAACGGAACCGGCTCACCGTGCGACCAAGCTCCCGCATCAGCCGGAAGGGCTTGGGAAGCGCCTCCGAGAGCTTGCTGAAGGCGGCTCGAACAAGGTCCTTCGCCGCCCGTTCTGGATCCTGCTCGGCCTGGCGGATGATCTGCGGCACTTGGCGAGCGGCCGCCACGCCGCGCAAAAGCCCGGGTACCAGCTCCTTCGCCGCACCAATACGAGTCGGCGCGACTTGCGCGAGCGATTGATGAAAGCCCGCCAGGAAGCGCTGTTGAAACTGCGGCGAGCGGAGCTGGTCCCGGGTCCATCCGAGCTTCTCGGGCACGAGGATCTGCACGTCGAGAGATTTCCCGCGAGCTGAGTAGAGGAAGTTGTCGCGGATCCCTTCTCGCTCCAAGAACGGATAGGCGCGGTCTACGGCCCTTTGGACGACGTGGGCAGACTCCTCAGCGCTCAGGCCCATTCGCTCCAGCTGTTCGGCCCCGGTCGGAACCTGCAAGCGAACGGAAAGGACGCGCTCATTGCCCCAGTCCCGCTCCGAGGTCTGGAGTCGGCTCAGTGCCTCCGGCCGTTCGTCATCCCCCGCCCGGGCGCCGATTCGGTCGTCGCGTTCGTTGTCTCGATCGAGGGTTACGACGACGGCAGGTGCGACCGTCGGGCTGCCGTCCTCGGAACGCTGGGGTACCGGAACTCTTCGGCCCGCCTCGGGCTCTCTCTCTTGGACCCGCGCCTCGATCCGGCCCAGCTCGTTGGCGCGAGCGCCCGCCGCGGGGTCCAGGCTCGGTGCAAGACGCCGGATTTCCTCAGGGAGCCGCGCTTCGAGAGCCGCCCGCAGTAACTCCGGTTCGATGCTGCCGGGGGGACGATTGGGCTGGCTGCGTTGATTGAAGTACACCGTCGCGTGGAGGTCTCGACCGGCTGGCCACGAGACCACCGCCACGCGCTTGTCCTTCTCGTCAGGAAAGCCGGCGGCCCGCGAAGCGGCGGTCTCCAGCAGAGACCGACGCTGCGCCTCCAGAGGTCCTCGGAGGTAGCGACTGCCTCCTTCGATCCTGAGTCGGACCACGTCGAAGACCTGTCGTGTCTCCATGTCGCGGAGGTTGACGGATGGGCCTGCCCCACGGCTCCAAGCCGCCCGAGCTTCGCGCACCTGGCCGACGGCGTCGGCCAATTCCTTCGGCGTCGCCTTCCCGGCTAGTCGTTCGGTGTAGACAGCAAACAGGCGGGCGGAGGCGCGGGACCATTCCTGCCGGAGGCGCTGTGCCGCCGGGTCGAGAACCGATACTCGGTCTTGGCCAGGCCCACGCTCCAGGCCACGTACCTGACCGCGACTGAGGTTGAACGCGCGCTCCACTTCGCGAGTCCAGGCACCCTCGAAGCGCCGGGCATCCTCACGAGTGAGCGCAGGTAGCGGCCCGCCATCCAAGCGGCGAGAGCTCAGGTAGACATGTGCCACGGGCTCCAGGCCTTCGCGCGCCGATGGCTCGAACCGCACCAAGTAGGCGCCCTGCGCTCGTGGAAGCTCCCGAAGGATGGTGTTGCGTGCAGCCTCCTCGAGACGCGACTCGACCGCGCGTGGCTCGAGGGTGGAGAGTCTCTCCGCGAGTTGCGGCTCGACTCGGAGGGTCATTCGCGCGAACTGGCCCGACGGGGCGTGAAACGCGTCCTCCCTGAAGAGGTTCGTTAGCCTGATCACGTCCTCGCGCGCCTCAAAGAAACGCGCGCCGAGCGGCTGGAACACAACCTCGCGCGTCGTGTCGAGGCGGCTGCGGGCCAGGTCCTTCAGCCCGCGTTCGGCCAGGTCGTGGGCGCGGAAGCTCCGGATGGAGACGCGGTCCACCTACCCCTCCAGATTCCCCGCGAGCGCCCCCGGGGAGAACAGCCCGCGCTCAGCGAGCTGCCCCTGCCACTCCTCGTCGGCGACCAGGCGGCCTTCCGCGAGCAGCTCGTCCTCCGACACCCGGAGCCCGCCCGTCTGGGCCGCCCAATGGGTCAGGATTCGCTGCGTCCCGAGGGCCGCTGGCCCGAGGACGTCGACCATCTGCTTGAGGTCGCGCAGGTCCCGCTGGAGGTCCTCGAAGTCCTCCTTGATGCCGGTGCGCTGGCGCTCGGCGAACTCGAGGCCCAGGTAGAGCAGCGCGGAAATCGCTTCGCCGACGGTGAGCCCTTCGCGGCCCGCGTACGCGCCGACGCGCTCGTGCAAGCCGTCATCGAGCCTGACGCCAACCTCGTCTCTCTTTGGTTCCATTCGTTCCTCCGTTTCCTATCGAACCCTGAGTCCCAGTGACCTGGCGCCGCGGAGCATCCACAGCGCCTCCCGGATTGGCTTCGGCACGAGGCCAGTCGCCAAACGAAACGTCATGCGTCGCGCGGCTCGCTCCGGATCGCGCGTAAAGGCGTTCAGCCGCAGGCCCGGCCGCATCAGCCGGTCCAGCCAGCGCCTTCCCATTCCCGCGAGCCGACGCGCCTTCTTAGTTCTGAGGAAGAAGACGCCAACTGGCCCCAGGGGACGACGCGGCCGTGTCTTCGCCGGCATGAGCGGGAGCTGGCGCACGCGGTCCTGCGGGCGATGCGGAGTCAGGGCCTGGACCGGCATGCGCTCATTTCGCGCGTGTTCGATCCGCCGCTCCTGGCGCTCCAGCTCCCGGAGAACCTCCCTCTCCCAGCGTCCTCTGACCGCCTGGATCGCCCGGGGCGAGAGGTGCGTCGGTGATCTGTCCTCGAATCGAGGACTCAGAAGAGCGTGGACGTGCGGGTGCGCCGGCCGGTCCTCGCCGCCGTGTTGGTGGACCGCAAAGACGCCTTGGACGCCACGGGCCGCACCGCGAAACGTCTTGCGCACGGCGTCTGCCAGCACGCGTTCGGCCAGGCGGCCGTCCAGCCGCGCGAAGCGCTCGGCCGTACGGGTGTCGACGGTCAGGATGAAGCGGAAGTAGACAGGGTTCCGGAGGCCTCGGGCATCTTCGAGCAGGGCCTTTCGGATCGCCTTCTCGTCGCCGCGGAAGGCCCGGTATCGGGGGTCGATCCCGTACAGCTCACGTCGCTGTCCGTCGCGCAGTCCCTCCTCCCGATGCGCGATGTAGCGGACCTGGTCCGCCGCTCGCTTCGGGCTGTGGTGGTAGCGCGCCTCGACGAAGAACACTCAGGGCCTCTCTTTCCGTTCCCCTGCACTGGAGGTCTCTTGCAGGGTTCGTTCCGCGTCGGCGACCGCCTGCTCCCACTCGTCGGCGCCGACCGTGCGGAGCTCCGCGAGCAGCTCGTCCTCATTCACCTTCACTCCGCCGCCCTGGGTCGACCAATGGGCCAGGAGACGGAGCATTCCGAACGTGGGTGGGCCGAGGATGTCCACGGCGGCCCGAAGTCCGTCGACTGCCTCCAGCAGTTCGTCCGCCCTGCCGCCGGGGACGCCTTCGCGCTCGCGAATCGTCTCCCTGGCGATCGCGAGGTAGTGGTTGGCGGCGCGGGAGCGGGTGATGCCGTGGGCCTCGGCGTAGGCGTCGATCTCGCTCCGCAGCGTCGAGTCGACCTTCAGGCCGATGAGGCACAAACGGCTCGCCTCCGCGCCGTTTCCGCCCTCGGGAGGTTTCGGTTCGGCAGGCCGCGGCGCGCCCTGGGTGGGAGCCTTGCGGGGGTGCGTGCGAGCCTTCATGCGACCTCCGAGAGACACGATCGGAGGAGCTGTTCGACGCTCGTCTGGTGACTTGCCGTGGCGCTGACGAGGCGCTTCCACGCCCTCGGAGTAAGTTCTATTCGGAGTCGTTCAGTGAGGCTTGCGGCGCCCCATTCGGAGGCCGAAGCGGGCTCTGAAGCCGTCCCGAGCGCGGTTGCTGGGTTAACCGGACTGACTGAGGGTAAGTCCTTTGTCCAGTGCGGAGTGGACACGGAGCGCACGGCGGGGTTAACCCGCTTTATCTTGCAGCGCTCTGTCGTTCGGGCCGGTTTCGGGGCGAGACACATCGGGAGCGCTCCTAACGACGGTTGAGGGGAGAGGGTCCGCCGGGGTTGGCGGGAAGGGTGGGCGTGTATACGGCCGTATTACGGGACGACGCCGGCGGGGCGGGTCTCGCCCCGCCGGCGGTAACTACGTCCTGCAGGGAGGGCGCCACGGCGGCTATGCGACCCCGCGGACGGCGCTGGCCACGTGCGGGGCCACCTTGGAACCGAGAGACTTCTGAAAGTCCGCGTCCTGCTGCAGGGCGATCTCGATCGCCTGGGTGATGACGTAGGTGCGGTCGGTGCTGCCACCGAGGTACTTCGCGTACTGCTCGACGGCCCGGACTAGTTCGGCGGGAAGCCGAAGGCTCACGGTCTCGAGCTCGAGCGCGGCCTTGGGCTGAATGCGACGTCGTGCCACTTGTCCTCCTTCCCCGAAGGGGTCCTGCTTCGGCTGGCTGACACCGGGAGGGGCAAGGGGTGTGCCGGGGGGCGGCGGGGCGCGGCCAGAGGCCGGCATCAGGTCCGACAAGGGATTACGGCCCGGGGGCGGGCCGGCCACGGACGGGGGCTCTCTCAGAATTGAGAAGGGGTCGCCGGGGCTCTCAGATGCGAGGCGCGCGTCAGGGCTGCCGGGCTCCCTCGGCCGGCTCGAGCTTCAGGTCCCGCAGGGAGACGCCGCACACCAGGCCATCGGCGTCCCACTCCACATAGACGAGCCCACCGCCGGGGCCGCTGATGAAGGTCCGCAGCTCGCCGGCTGCACGTACGGCGGTGACGGTGCCGCGGGTTCCGGGATCGGGGACGCGGTAGGAGTAGAGCACGTGGGAAACGGGGTGCGGGCTGAACACGACGCGGAGTCCTTGCACCATGGCGCGCCCCTACAAGATCCCGCGCTCGCGGAGGCTCACGTAGCGGCCCGCCTCGCCGAGGATCACGTGGTCGAGAACTTCGATACCGAGAAGCTGTCCGCCTGACGCGAGCCGGCGCGTCAAGGCGATGTCCTCGGCCGATGGCTCGGGGTCGCCGCTCGGGTGGTTGTGGGTCAGCAAGAGGGCGGCGCATCCGGCCAGGATCGCGGGCTTGAACACTTCGCGCGGATGGACGAGCGAGCTCGTGAGGCAACCGACGGAAACGGTGTGGAAGCCGAGGACCCGGTGTCGAACGGTGAGCAGCGCGACGGCGAACACCTCGCGGTCGGTCTCGCCGATGTACTGGGCCAGGAGCGGCGCGGCTTCGGAGGCCACGCGGATCTGTGGGCGATCGGCCAGTTTCACGCCGCGCTCGCGGACCAGGGCAATCCGGAAGCCGGGGATGGTGTACGGGCGGGTTGGGTTGGTGGTCGGCATGGCGTCACAGGCGAAAGACGGGCGGGGGCGGCTCTCCCTCCGCCCCCGCCCCGCCTTTCAGGCCGCAGCCTCGACCTTGCGGTACTCGTCGAGGATCCACGCCTTCACGCCCTTGACCGCCTCCGCGGTTCCGTCGATCGCCCGGAGGTAATCGAAATAGCGCCGCTCGGAGCCGGCGCCGAAGGCCCGCGACGGGAAGGTCACGTAGACCTCGCCCTCGGGGCTCTTCCAGAGGCAGAACCCGACGAGGCGCATCCCGGCAAGCGGGCCGTCCTCGAAGTGGACCTCGGCCTCGGTCACGAGGCGCTCGGGACCGTTTTCGCGGGGAACGAAGTGGACCTGGGCTGACTTGTTCTTCGACATTTGCTCTCTCCTCGGCGCCGCTCGTGAATGGCTGGGGCGCTTCAGCCTCGTCGTTTCGGGGTTTGGCCTTTAACGACTTCCTTCGACCTCCCCCCGGCTCGAAGAGACAACCGGGGGGAGGTGAAGGTCCCAATGACGGCGGCCGAAGGCCGACCTCACGTCCGTGGCGACGACGGGGACGAGGCGTGAGCAGGCGTGACAGCCGGAGCGAAGCGGAGGGAACCCCGAAGGGGCTGGCGGGCGCGCGCAGCGACTCGGCCCCCAAAGGAGCACTCGGGCCACTTCGACAGGAGGACGGTCAGGACGGCGTGGGTCGGTTCAGTTCAGGGCGGCGGATCGGTCGCATGGCGCTTCGACGTGCGCTCGCGGCGAGTGGTCCCGCGGCTGAACTCACGGAACCGCGAGGGCACCCTGGTTCAGATGACGACGCGCGATGCGGCCGTGGGGGAAGGCCCCTCAGGGGGCCGCGCGGCGGGTGGGTGCGGAGGGCTTTGAGTACCCGTTGCCGGGCACGATTCGCCAGGAGGAGACCGCCCGGCAACGCCGCGCGATCGATCTCTACGTGCACCGGCCCCCGCGCTGGTTCCCGGGCCTCCCGGGAACTGAGCCTACTTCGTCGGCTTCCCGAACGGATGCTCGAAGCTCAAGTACAGGAAGAGCGCGTTGTCGCCCTTGCTCGGCCCTAGACCGATGGGGAAGGCGACGCCGGGGACGATCTGGAGGCCGCTTTTGAAGTTGTAGGACCAGCGGATCCCCGGGCTTAGGAAGAACGTCTCCTGGTGCGCCGCGAGACCGGCGCCCACCGCGGTTTCCGCCCGCGCCCAGACCGTCTCCAGCATGAGGTTGAGACGGACCTGGGCGAGCCGGATGAGGCTCCAGCCGAGGTTGAAACTCCTTGTCGCCGCCCGCTCCCCGGACGCGCTCCGCGCGGAGGGGACAAAAGTGGCTCCCAGGTTGCCGTGGGTCACCCAGCGAGGAGCGAGGACCACACTCAAGGGCAGGCTCGCTTGCAGGCCGAGGCCCCCCGCCCCCAGCTGCTTCCGATAGCTGCCGGTGGGAAGGAGCAGACTGAGGCGCGGGGCGCAGGCCACCCGAGCTTCTCCGTCGCCGATCCATTGGTAGCGGTAGTTGACGGCTAGATCGCCCAGGCCGTGCGCGGTCCCCTCCGCACCCTCGAGGGCGAGAAAGGGGAAGGTCCCGCTCAGCTGGTGGGTCTGGCCGCCCAGTGGCCATTCCTGGGTGAACGTGTAGTTCCAGGCGCTGCCGTCCCAGGAGCGAGAGAAGGAGTTGATGTGCTGCACCACGTGGGGGTCCTGGTTGTAGGCCTCTTCCACGAGGAAGCTGTTGTCCTGGATGCCGGGCGGCTCGGGCGCTGGTTGGGCCCCCGTCTGGCCGAGCGCGGGTGTCGTCGCCAGGAACAGGCCGATGACCGCCGAGGCCCGCAGCACGGCGAGGATCCTACCGCGACGACCTCCTTTTGTCGTCTTCCTTGGCCCGACCCCGAGGCCCACGCACGCTGGTCTGAGACATCAACGTCGCTCCGCCCCGGGAAGGCAGCGGCTGGCCTCGCCGGCGAGCGTGATCCAGTCGACCCGCGCTACACCGGCCTCCGAGTGGATGTGGACCGCGGTCTCGGTGGCCGCATCTCCGAGAGGCTCCACGCCACACTGAACCTCCGCCACCAACCGCTTCCGGTCGCTCCCGCGTCTCTTGAATTGGACGTAGTGCTTGACCTCCATGACGAGGAGGCGCGGCTCTCCACGATCGACAGGCTGCTGGAACTCGTACCGTCCAGGCTTGAGCAGCTGGTCGACGAGCCAGGTCGGCTTCACAAGGACAATGGTCCCATCCTGTCCCGGTCTTGCCACTTCCTCCAGGGCGCCGAGCTGTGACGGCTCTTGTTGAGAGGGCGTGCCGGACCTGCCGGCGCGGGAGGCGCAACCCTCGAGGAATCCGGCGACGCCGACCCACACGATGGTCGTCAGAAGCAGCTTGATCTTTTTCACGTGCGACTCCGGAGGTCGAGGGTCCCAGGGGGCCGCGCGGCGGATGGGCGCGGGAGTGTCGTAGTGAACAACCGCACCTACCCTGCCTCGACCATTCGAAGGGCGGCCTCCAGCAGCTTCTTGGCTTCGGCGGGCAACGTGGCTAGCGCTGCCGTGGACTCCGCACCCGCGATCCCGAACATCGCTTCCGGATCGAGGATGCTGACTTCGACGGCGTCACCGATGGCGCGGAGCGTCACGTTGCACGGGAGCAATAACCCGATCGAGCGGTCCGCGGACAGCGCCTGGTGCGCCAGCCGGGCATTGCACGCGCCCAGGATCAGGTACGGCTCGAAGTCGGCGCCGATCTTCTCCTTGAGGGTCTTCTGGACGTTGATCTCGGTGAGGATACCAAAGCCCTGGCTCTTGAGCGCATCCGTGACCCTGGCCCGGACTTCCTCGAGCGAGCCCTTCACCATCGTCTGCATGCCGTAGCTTGCCATCTCGTCCCTCCTGCTTTGAATGGACCGGGGCGTCATGCACGGAGCATCCGGAGCCCGCTCCCGATGACGACGAACTCGCTCAGCTCGTGGCCGAGCACCGCGACCGGCAACGTGAACACGCCCGCGATCGCGCCGACCACCAGCACGCCAATGACCAGCGCAGACAACGCCAGGTTCTGTCTCACCACCGATTGGGTCCGCTTCGCGAGGCGCAGGGCGTAGGCGATCTTCTCCAGGTCATCGCCCATCAGGGCGACGTCGGCGGTCTCCAGCGCGATATCGGTCCCGGCCGCGCCCATCGCGATGCCCACCGTCGCCTCGGCCAGCGCTGGTGCATCGTTGACGCCGTCGCCCACCATGGCGACGTGTCCCTCCCGGGCTGCCAGCTCGCGCACCTTGGCGACCTTGCCCTCGGGGCTGAGGCCGGCATGGATCTCGTCCACTCTGAGCTCGCGGGCGATCGCATGAGCTGTGCCTGGGTTGTCCCCAGTGAGCATGACGATCTTGCGGATGCCGGCCGCGCGCAGGTCCTGGAGGGCGTGGGCCGCGGCGGGACGGACGTTGTCGCGAAGCGCGATCAAGCCCCAGACACCGGCCTTGTCTCCCACGAGCGCGACCGTCTTGCCGTCTTCCTGGAGCCTCGCCAGGTCGGTGGCGACGGGGTCGTGGCTGACGCCGAGACGGGACTGGAACAGCTCCGGACTGCCGATGAAGACGGGAGGTCCCCCGACACGCGCCGTCGCTCCGGCTCCCGTTAGGGCCTGGAACTCAGAGACCTCGACCTGGAGGACTCCCAGCGCCTGCGCATGGCGGACGATCGCTCGCGCGAGGGGGTGTTCGCTCAGCCGCTCGATGCCCGCGGCCACGGCGAGCAGTCCGTCGGCGGCGCCGGCAAACGGGCCGGACGAGACGGCAAGCACGTCGGTGACCTCAGGCTCGCCCCGGGTGAGCGTCCCCGTCTTGTCGAGAGCGACGACCGTGACCTTGGCGAGTTCCTCCAGATAGACGCCCCCCTTGATGAGCACTCCCTGGCGCGCGCCGGTGCCGAGGGCAGCAACCAGTGTGATCGGGATGGAGATGACGAGCGCGCACGGCGCGGCGGCGACGACGAACACCGTGGCGCGGGCAATCCAGACGGACCAGGCGGCGCCGGCCAGGAGCGGTGGCAGGAGGGCCACGACGAAGGCCGCGAGCAGCACGAGGGGACTGTAGCGCGCGCCGAACCGCTCGATGAAGCGCTGGCTTTGGCCCTTCCGTTCCTGGGCCTCCTCGACCATCTGAACGATGCGCGCCAGCGTGTTGTCTCGGAAGGTCCGCGTCGCGCGCACCTCCAGAGCGCCCTGACCGTTCAGGGTGCCGGCGAACACCGTGTCGCCGGCCTGCTTCTCGACGGGGACGCTCTCGCCGGTGACCGGCGCCTGGTTCACGGCCGATGCGCCGGCGAGTACGACGCCGTCGGTCGCCACGGCCTCGCCCGGTCGTGTGATGAAGACGTCGGCGACGCCAATCTCCTCCACCGGAAGCTCGATCTCGCGGCCCTCGCGCCGCACGAGGGCACGCTTGGGGCTGAGGTCCATGAGTGCCCTGACCGCGGAACGGGTCTTCTCCTCCGTGTAGCCCTCGGCCGCCTCCGAGATCGAATAGAGGAAGGCGAGCATGGCGCCTTCCGCGGCCTGCCCCATGAAGGTAGAGACCACAGCCGCCGTGCTCATCAGGAGCTCGATGCCGACGCGCCGTTCGAAGAGGAGGTCCTGCACCGCTTCGCGGCCGAAGAACCAGCCGCCGCTGAGGATCGCGACCAAGTAGAGCGTGAAGGACGCCGGCGCGGGCGCTCCCGCGACGGCCGCGAGCCATCCGATCAGGAGGAGCAGACCGGAGCCGGCGGACGTGAGCACCTTCGGGTTCCGCCACGGGCTCGGCGGGCCGGCATGCGCGGCCTCCCCCGGCGGGAAGCCCAGGGCCTCGAGTTTCCGCGTGATGGCGTCGGCAGTCGTGGCACCCGGCGCATGAGTCAGGCTGACCTTCGCGGCCTTGGGATAAACGCTGAGGGTAACCAGGCCCGGAAAGCCGTCGAGGCCCCTCTGGATGGCGCGAGCGTCGTGCTCGCAGTCAAGGTTGCTCACGCGGATCTCGAGGGCCGTGGCCGTCATTCGGTCGTTGGCGTCAGTGCCCGTCATGGCCGGAGGGCAGCCTCACCCGACTCGCCGGTTCGGATCCGTTGCGCCAAGCTGACGGGCCCGGCGAAGATCTTCCCGTCTCCGGGGTGGCCGGTGTGCGCCGCCTGCCGGATCGCGTCGACGATCCCGACAACGTCCGAGGGGCGGCAGAAGACCTCGATCCGGAGACGGAGCTCGAAGGGGTCGACCTCCGCCTTCTCTCCCTCCCGCGGAGGATGCGCACGGGCGCAGCCGAAGCCTCGCACCTCCGAGACGCTCATGCCCGGGCAGCCCGGCAAGTTTCGGAGCGCGTCCACGACGACGTCGAGCTGGAACGGCTGGATATAGGCGACGACGAACGTCAGCGGAGCGGACTCCATCACGCTCCTCCTTCCTGGTCCGCCTTTGGACGGCGGAAGAACGCATAGATCGTGGGCAGAATGAGCAGCGTCAGGGCGGTCGACGTGACGAGGCCTCCGATCACGACGGTCGCCAGCGGCCGCTGCACCTCCGCGCCCGAGCCGGTGGCGAGCGCCATCGGCACGAAGCCGAGCGAGGCGACGAGGGCGGTCATCAGCACGGGCCTCATGCGGAGCCCGCAGGCCCGGCGGAGGACCTCCTCGGGAGGCAGCCCCGTCCTCTGCTGGATGTCGCGGATCTGGGTCATGAGGACGACGCCGTTTAGAACCGCGACTCCGAAGAGTGCGACAAAGCCCACACCGGCGGAGATCGAGAACGGAAGGCCGCGCGCGGCCAGCGCGAAGACGCCGCCCGTCGCCGCGAATGGGACGTTCAGGTAGATGAGCGCGGCCGGCTTCAGCGACCCGAACGTGAAGTAGAGCATTGCGAAGATGAGAGCGAGGGCAAGCGGGACGACGACGGCGAGACGCCTCGTCGCCGCCTGGAGGTTTTCGAACTGCCCGCCCCAGCGAATGTAGTAGCCGGCGGGAAGCTGTACCTCGCGCCTGATGCTCTCCTCCGCCTCGGCCACGAAGGACGCGACGTCCCGGCCGCGAACGTTCAGCTCGACGACGATCCGGCGGCGCACCGCCTCGCGGGAGATCTGTGACGGTCCCGTGTCGAGCGCGATGTCCGCGAGCTGGCCCAGCGGGACCAAGGCACCTCCAGGGGAGGCCACGGGGACGTTGCCGAGGGCGTCGAGCGTGCGCGCCGTCTCGTCGTCGAAACGGACGGCCAGGGAGAAGCGACGCTGGCCCTCGAAGACCGTGCCCACGATCCTCCCGGCCCGGGAGGCTTCCACCGTATCGAGAACGTCCCCCACCGAGATGCCGTAGCGGGCGCAGCGGTCCCGGTCGACCCTGACGCGGATCACGGGTAGGCCCGAGGTCTGCTCGAGCCGCACGTCCTCCGCCCCGGGAACGCGCGCCACGACCCGGACAATCTCCTCTCCCTTCTGGCGGAGCGTGTCGAGGTCGTCGCCGAAGAGTTTGATCCCGATGTCGGACCGAACGCCGGCGACCAGCTCGTTGAAGCGCATCTCGATCGGCTGCAGGAACGAGTAGCCGACGCCGGGTACGGCCTCGTCCAGCGCCTTTTCCATCTTCTCGACGAGCTCCTCCTTGGTGCGGGCCGTCGTCCACTCCGACCTTGGCTTCAGGATCACGAAGACGTCGCCCTGCTCGATGCCCATGACGTCCGTGGCCAGCTCGGGGCTCCCCGACCGGCTCACCACCGTGATCGCCTCCGGGAACCTCTTGAGGACGCGCTCGATCCGCCCCGTGCTCGCGGCGACCTCCGAGATCGCCACCGACGCCGGGCGAATGGCCGTGATCGAGAGGTCGCCCTCGTCGAGCCGCGGGATGAACTCGCCCCCGAGCGTGAGCGCGAGCAGAGCTCCGGCAAGGACGACGAGGACGCCACCGGTGACGACGTGTGCTCGGTGGGCGAAACAGAAGTCCAGAGCGCTCAGGTAGCGAGCACGGAGCCTCGCCACGAACCGAGGCTCGTGTTCGTGGCCCGTCTTCTTGAGGAAGAGGGACGCGAGGACTGGGGTGAGCGTGAGTGTCAGCAGCAGCGAGCCGACGAGAGCGAACACGACCGTCCACGCCATCGGCTTGAACATTTTCCCTTCGATACCGCCGAGGGTGAGGATGGGAAGGTACACGAGAATGATGATGCCGATGCCGAAGGCGATCGGCCGGATGACCTCGTGAGCGGCCTCGGCGGTGAGCTGTCGGACGGTCTTCCCATGCCCCTCGGGCTCGGAGAGACGACGGACGACGTTTTCCACGAGAACGACCGCGCCGTCCACGATCAGTCCGAAGTCGATCGCGCCGAGGCTCATCAGGTTGGCGGAGATCCGCGTCTCGACCATGCCCGAGAACGCCAGCAGCATGGAGAGTGGGATGGCGGACGCCACGATAAGGCCAGCCCGCACGTTCCCAAGGAAGGCGAAGAGCACGGCGACCACAAGCAACCCACCTTCGAGCAGGTTGATCTCGACCGTGCGGATGACGCGGCGCACGAAGATGGCGCGATCGTAGTACGGCACGATCCGGACCCCCTTGGGAAGGGACGGCTGCAGCTCTTCGACGGCCCTGCGGGTGCGTGTCGCAACCTGGAGGGCGTTCTCGCCTGCCAGCATCTGGACCAGGCCGATCACCGTCTCGCCCCGGCCGTCTGCTGTGGCGACGCCGATGCGCAGCATCGCTCCCTCCCGGACCTGCGCGACGTTGGCGACGGTGACGGGGGTCCCCCCCAGCCCGACCTTGAGGACGATCTTCTCGATGTCGGCGAGCGAAGACACGAGGCCTTCGCCGCGCACGATGTACTGCTCGCGGTTGTGCTCGATGTACCCGCCGCCCGCGTTCATGCTGCCGCGCCCCACAGCCTCGAAGACCTCCTTCAGCGACAGGTTGTGAGCCCGGAGCCTCGCTGGGTCGACGACGACCTGGTATTGCTTCGGTAGACCACCCCACGCGTTGACCTCGGTCACACCCGGCACCGCGCGGAGGCGTGGGGCGATCATCCAATCCAGAATCGTCCGGCGCTCCATCGGCGACACGCCTTCGCCCTCGACCGTGAACTGGAACACGTCGCCGAGACCGGTCGTGACCGGCCCCATCTCGGGGTTGCCGAGGCCGGCCGGGATCGCCTCTCGCGCCTGGACCAGACGCTCGGCCACGAGTTGGCGGGCGAAGTAGACGTCGACGCCGTCCTCGAAGACAACGGTGACTGCGGAAAGCCCGTAGCGCGATATGGAGCGGATCTCCACGAGGCGTGGCAGGCCGTTCATCGCGGCCTCGATGGGGTAGGTCACGAACTGCTCCATCTCCACGGGCCCGAGGGCGGGCGCCTTGGTAAGGATCTGCACCTGGACGTTGGTGATGTCCGGCACGGCGTCGATCGGGAGTTGCGTGAGGGCGTAGCCGCCGCCCACGACGAGGAGAGCGACCGCGATCAGGACCAGCGGCCGGTTCTTGAGGCTGAAGTCGACGAGGCGACTCAGCATCTCACTCGTGCTCCGCGAGCGACGCCTTGGCGAACTCCGACTTCAGGACGAAGCTGCCCTCGGTCACGACGACCTGGCCGGTCTTGATGCCGGCGAGGATTTCGGTGAACCCCTCGAAGCTGTGGCCCACCTCCGCGAACTGGCGCTCGAAGACGCCCGGCTCCACCTCGACGAACAGGACCGTGCGGCCCTCAAGCGTCTGGAGCGCGGACTGCGGGACGGCGGCAACGGCCTTCGCGGCGAACTCCGGTCGCGGAACGTCCACTGTGGCCTTGACGAACATGCCCGGCTTGAGCTTCTCGGACGGGTTCTGCACCGTTACTCGGAGCTTCACGGAGCGCGTCGTCGTGTCGAGCACGCTCCCCACGAAGTCGATCCGCCCATGGAACGTCTCCTGCCGGTAGGCGTCGGCGCGGATTGTGACGGAGAGCCCTTTGCGGAGCAGGGACAAGTCTTTCTCGTAGGCCTCGACGAAGACCCAGACGCTCCTCAGGTCGGCCAGGGTGAGCAGGGGCTGGAGGGCTTCGAAGAGGGAGCCGGGCGTGACCTTGCGCTCGATCACGCGACCAGCGAAGGGGGCCCGGAGCGTGAGCCGGGGACCGTCCCCAGCCGCAAGCGCTCCGTTCGACTCGACGCTCTCGCGAAGGCTCTCGATCTGCTCGTCCGTCTCGCCGTAGAGGTGCAGCGTCCGCTCCGCGCCCTGGGCGGCGGCCTTGCGCGAGAGGTACTCGCCCTCCCGGGCCTGGAATTCGCCCGAGCTGATGGCCTTCGCGTCCACCAGCGCCTTCGCCCTCTCGTACGCGCGTGCGGCGACACGCAGCGACGACAGCTCGCGCAGGAGCTCCTCGCGGGCCTTGCCCAGGTCCACGCTCTCCACGACGAGCAGCGGATCGCCCTTCGAAACGAGGGCGCCCAGATCGACCGGGATCGTCGCCACACGGCCGCGGACGTTGGCGGCGACCTGCAGCAGCCGGTTCTCGTCGTGACCCACGCTGCCGGTCAGGACGAGCATGTGCTCGAGGTCCACCGGCTTGACCTGCCAGGTGGCGATGCCCGCCTCGGAGATCGCCGCAGCGGTGAGCGCGACGCGGGTCGGGAGCTGCTCGGATTTCTCCGAGGTCAGCGTCTCAGCCTTCTGGGCCTGCTCCGCGGGCGCGGGAGCCCTCCGGCAGGCGCTGCCAGCACCGGCTGCCAGCACGAGTGCGATGGAAACTCGGACGAAAGAGGGCTTCATGCACTATCTCCAGGGATTGAAGTCGGGTCCGACGAGCCTCTGGACCTCGGCTAGCGCCACGGACAGCGCGAGGTGGGCTTCGGCCGTCTCGCGCAGCGTGTCGCGGTAGGTGCGCTGCGCGTCCAGCAGGTCGAGGAGCGAGGTCTCTCCCTCCTCGAAGCTGAAGCGAGCCAAACCGACGCTCCGCGCCGCCGAGGGGAGGATCTCGCCCTCGAGCAGCACCGCCTGGTCGGCGGCGACCTGCAACTCCTTCAGGCGAGCTTCGATCTCGGTTGCGAGCTCAAGCCGCGCGCGGTCAGCCTCGGCGCCGGAGACCAGGGTCGACGCCTGGGCCCGCGCGATCTCGCCGCGCTTCGCGTTCCACAGCGGAACCTTAAGGCCCAGCGAGAAGCCGCTCGCCTGCTTGTCAAGCTCTTCGCTCCGGAAGAGCTTGACGTCCAGGTCGGGAATCCGACTCCGCCGGGCGACGTCGAGGAGCGCACGTTGCCGCTCGGCCTCGGCGCGGGCCGCGCGAAGGCGAGGGCTGCGCGCCAGCATGTCGGCCACGACGGCGTCACGATCGAGAACGGGCATCGGAGGATGCGGCACAGCCTCGACGGCCAGCGGACGAGGCAGAACCTCCACGGCGAGCGTGCGCAGGACGGTCTCCGCGGACTCCGCCTCACGCTCGGCCGCAGCGAGGCTGCGTTGTTGGCGGAGCCACTCGACCGTGGCCTTGATGCGGTCGGACTCGCGCGACTCACCAAGGTCGGCCCGGCGGGTCACCAGGTCGCGCAGAGAGCGCGCGTCCTCTTCGCTCGACCTGGCGACCTCGTGCCGGGACCGCGCGGCCACAAGCCTCGCGAACGCCTTCCTCGCCTCCGACGCCAGCTCCCACCGCAGGCTTTCGGCCCCGGCTCGCAGGGCGTCGCTCTGGCGGTCCCCTGCGCGGATGCCCGCGCTGAAGGTCCCCGGCCAGGGAATGGTCTGTGAGATTGAGTAGCCGGTCTCAGTTCGAGTGCCCGACCCGTCCGTGGGCCGGGCCCGGTCGTGCGAATACTCGAAGGTGGGGTCTGGGAGCAACCGGGCTGACTTCCGCTCGGCGTCGGCAGCAGCTTCCAGACCGCCGGTTTGTCCGACCACCGGGTGAGCCCGGAGGACGATCGCGACGTAGCGCTCCACGTCGAAGCTTTCCTGCGCACCGGAGGGCAGAGATCCGGCGAGCAGGATAGCCAAGACGGCGCTAGCTGGGGTCCGACCAAGCGACAGCGACACGCACACCTCCAAGGCAGACGGCGGTAGCAGAGAAGGGAGCCCCCAGCCCGAGCCTCGCGGGCTCGGCTAGGGAGAGCCGTTCAGACGCGGAGCTGAGGGGGGTGGTAGGGAAGGGGAAGGATTCCGGCAGGAGCGGCCAAGCCGGCGGCCTGGGCAGCCGGGACGCCCGGGCTTGGAGAGGGCGGGAGCACACTCTGGCCGGCAGCAAGGCCGCGGGAACAGCAGAAGCAGTCGGGGACGCACTGGCCCAAACACGCGTCTGCAGTGCCGCTCTGGGCCGCAGCGGAAATGGTGAGTCCGGTCGCGCCGGAGGCAAGGAAGCGATCGCAGTTCCCGTCCTGGCTGAGATCAGCGAGGATGAGGTACGCGAACGCCAAGGCGAGCACCCTGATCGAACTCGCGCGACGGGATGGGCGCGTTCGCATCAGTGCCCAAGGTACCATGACCATCTCCACGTCGCCAACTTTAGGCCTAGCGCCTCACGCTGTCGTGAACGGAAACTCCATTCCGTAGCTGCCGTTTGAACCACGCCAGCCGGGCCCCATCATCCCCCAGGGATTGCCCGCGTGGGAGCCGCCCATCATGCCGCCCATGATCCATTGTCCGCCCATCATCGGACCGTACTGGGTGTAGTCGAGTTGTTGCCCGGCCTGGGTCATCATGCCTGCGCCGATGTGCACGACATAAGTCGTGTGAGGCGAGAGCGGGCCTAGCGGCGTGCAGGTCAGGGTCATACGGTCGCCCGACCAGCCGTAGTTCAAGGGCACCGTCGGGCCCGCGAGGTCACCCATGTGGAGATCGACGTATTGCTCCATGCCGACGCCCATGGGGGCCCCGAAGCGGAGGCCGACCTGGCTGGTGACGGGCACACTCGTCGTCCCACCTTGTGGCGTCACCGACATGAAGGTGGCGCTCGTTGAACCGGTACCCACCACGCTGGGACCCATCATGTTCCCGTTGTTGCCGCCGCAACCGACACCCAGCAACGCTACGCTGAAGACCGTCGCTATCAAGCCAGCCGTCCGTTTCATGAATCCCTCTCGTTGACTGTCAAACCACCTCGAGGTTCAGCATCATGCCCGCGTCCTCGTGTTCGAGGTTGTGGCAGTGAAGAACGTAGAGGCCGGCGTGGTGCTCAAAGCGGAGCGCCAGCTCAACGGTCTCTCCTGGCCACACGAGAACGGTGTCCTTGATTCCCAGCTCGTGGGGACCAAGGGGCCTGCTCGAACGGCTTACGACCTGGAACTGCGTGGCGTGTACGTGGAACGGATGCGGCTCGCTCGAGGCATTGACGACCTCCCACGCCTCAACCACGCCTCGCTCGGCGCGCACGTCCACCCGGCTGGCGTCGAAGCTGCGGCCATTGATCGTAAAGGCGCCGGCAAAGGGCGGCATCCGCATGTCCATCACGAAGCGGCGCCTCACTTCGGCACGGCCGGGATCGAGGCGCTGCAGCGGGACGAGCTGCGCCGGCAGCGGCGTCGGCGCCGGGCCGGGACGTTGCACAGTCAGGCGTAGCAGGGAGAATCCGGCGCCCTGGGTCGAGACGTTCCCCATCCCCATGCCGGGTCCCATCCCTCCTCGTGAGGCGAAGGCCAGGCTGACGAGCCGCAGCGATCGCCCAACGGGCTCCCGCGTGAAGTCCACGAGGATCTCGGCGCGCTCCCCCGGGCCGAGGAACAGGTCCGTGGCAGCGACGGGACGCTCGAGGAGGCCCCCATCTCCGGCGATGACCTGGAAGGTGCGGCCGTCGTCGAACGCCACGCGGAAGATCCGGGCGTTCGAACCGTTGAGCAAACGAAAACGATAGACGGTCGCGGCCACGGACAGCTCCGCGTCGGGAGTACCGTTCACCAAGGCGGCATCGCCCAGGTATCCCGCCATGAGGTCCATCGGCGAAGGCGCGTAGTTGAACGAGCCGTCCGCCGTCCGGCGGCGGTCTTGGAGGAGCAGCGGGATGTCCTGATCGCCCGCCGGCAATCCGAGGGCACGCTCTTCATCGTCCTCGACGATGAAAAACCCCGCCATGCCACCGTAGACCTGCGCTGCGGTGCGCCCGTCGGGATGAGGGTGGTACCAGTACGTCGCGGCGCGTTGCTCGATCTGGAAGCGATACTGTCGTGCGCCTCCGGGAAGGACCAGGTCCCTGGGATAGCCGTCCGCTTCCGCAGGCGCGGCGAGTCCGTGCCAGTGAACGTTCGTGGGCTCGGCAAGTCGGTTCTCGAGGCGTAGCTCGAAGACATCGCCCCGTCGGTGTCGCAGAGTCGGCGATGGATAGACACCTCCCAGGGTCAGAAGGCTCGTCGACTGGCCCGGCCAGACGGTGTTGGTCGCGGGCGCGGCCACCAGCGGCCCCACGAGGTCGGGCGGCAGACGGAGCGGTTCCGCCGAGGCGGCAGCCATGTCGAGCAAAGGCAGGAGCACGCCTCCACCCACACGAACCGCCGAGGCACCCAAGCCTGCGGCCACCGTGTTGCGAAGCCAGTCGCGACGGCGCATCTCCTTCGACCTCCCACGGCCGGCCCGCCGCTAGCCCAATGAATCGGGAGCACGAGCCGTGCCACTTCAGAACCGGCCATTTTGTTGGAGCCGACAAGACACGATAGGGTTCGGCTGCGCCGGAGGAGCTTCCGCCCCGCAAGACTTGCGGCCTGCCGGGAGAGGACCAATTAGCCCAGATCACCCTCTTGCCAACGAGGGATCGCCGCGCGCCCCGGTATTAGGGATGGTCGGACGCCCGACCGCGTTGGCTGTCAGCCCACGTTTGTTGCGACGTCCCCCTTCACCTCGCGCGTCTTCCAGATCTCATAGATGACTGGGTAGACCAGCAGCTCCATCAGGAAGGACGTGAAGATACCGCCGATCATCGGCGCCGCGATACGGCGCATGACGTCGGATCCTGCTCCTGTCGACCACATGATCGGCACCAGGCCCATGAACATCACTGCGACCGTCATGACCTTCGGACGCAGGCGCTTGACGGCGCCTTCGACGATCGCTTCCTTGAGGTCTCCGAGGTTTCGCATCCGGCCTTCGGCCTTGGCATGCTGGTAGGCCAGGTCGAGGTACAACAGCATGAAAACACCTGTCTCAGCATCAACACCGAGCAGGGCGATCAGGCCCACCCACACCGCGATCGACATGTTGTAGCCGAGGTACCAGACGAAGATGATCGCGCCGACCGCCGAGAATGGCACTGCCAGCAGGATGATCAGCGTCTTCACCGTTGAGCCGGTATTCAGGTAGAGCAGCAGGAAGACGATGACGAGCGTGAGGGGAACGATCACGAGCAGCCGCTCACGCACGCGCAGCAGGTACTCGTACTGGCCGCTCCAGGCGAGCTGGTAGCCCGCGGGAACGCGGATCTTCTCCGCCACCGCCTTCTTCGCGTCGTCCACGTAGCCGCCCAGGTCGCGCCCCGTGACGTCCACGTACACGAACCCCGCCTTGAAGCCCTCTTCGTTGCGGATCATGGGCGGGCCGGTCAGGATCTGGATGGTCGCGAGCTGCTCGAGCGGCACCTGAGCCCCCGTCGGAGTGGGGACGAGGACACGCCGCAGCTTCGTGAGGTCATCACGAAAGTCGCGGGCGTAACGCACGTTCACAGGGTAACGCTCGCGCCCCTCCACCGTCGTCGTGACGTTGTTACCGCCGATGGCTGACTCCACGATGTCGTTAACGTCGCCGGGCGACAGACCATACCTGGCCGCTTCCTCGGTCTTGGCCGTGAAGTCCAGGTAGTAGCCTCCGATCACACGCTCGAAGAATGCGCTCCGCGTCCCCGGCACCTGTTGCAGGACCTTCTCCAGCTCCAGGCCGATCTTCTCGATCGTCCCGAGGTCGGGACCCAGGACCTTCACGCCGACGGGCGTTCGCACACCCGTCGTGATCATGTCGATGCGTGTCTTCACCGGGAAGAGCCAGGCGTTCGCGAACGACGGGATCTGGACGGCCCGGTCCATTTCGTCGATCAGCTCCTCCCACATCAAGCGGCGTTCTTCGGGCCATACCCAGCGGAGGGGTGGCTTCAGGAGGTCGGGCATCCAACTCGAGTACCAGCGATCGACCTTCTTGGAGCGCCATTCCTTCTCCGGCCGGAGCACGATGGTCGTCTCGACCATGCTCATCGGCGCGGGGTCGGTGGGCGTCTCGGCCTTGCCGATCTTGCCGAACACGCTTTCCACCTCCGGGAAGCTCTTGAGCAGCTTGTCCTGGAGCTGGAGGTATTTGCCGGCCTCGGTCACCGAGATGCCCGGCAGCGTGATCGGCATGTACAGGATCGTCCCCTCGTTGAGGGGGGGCATGAACTCCGACCCGAGGCCCAGGAATACGGGCACGGTGAGGCCCATGACGAGCAGAGCCATGAGAATTGTCGCGTAGCGATGCCTGAGCACGAAGAGCAGTGGCGGCTGATAGAGCGCCATCAGGTTGCGGCTGATCCAGGTCTTCTCCTCCGGCTCCGCCTTGGAGACCACGATCCGAGTGGCAAGGCTGGACAGCCACGCCGGCCGGAACCGGAACGGCTCCATCCGGGTAAACAGGAGCC
>JBGPYB010000030.1:0-35510 GCA_041493035.1 Vicinamibacteria bacterium
AGAAGTTCAGCATCAACGACACGCTCACCCGGCTCCTTCGAGCGACTGCATGGTAGGCGCGGGTGGAATTGAACCACCGACCTCTTCCGTGTCAAGGAAGCGCTCTACCACTGAGCCACGCGCCTACGACTGGACGAAAGCCGAATCGTAACAGCAGGATACGGGCCTGTCAATCGTCGTCAGAGGATCTTCTTGCCGAGGAGCGACGCGAGCAACTCGACCCCCAGCCTGGCCGTTCCGTTTCGCTGGTCCAGGATCGGGTTGGCCTCTACCAGCTCGGCAGAGACCACCTTGCCGGTGTCCGCCAGCATCTCCATGGCCAGGTGCGCCTCGCGGTACGAGAGGCCTCCCGGGGACGGCGTGCCGACGCCGGGGGCGTAGTCGGGGTCCATGGCGTCCAGGTCGAAGCTCACGTGGATCCCGGCGGTTCCGTTGCTGGCTCGCTTGATCGCCTCCTCCATCACGGCCCGCATCCCCCGCTCGTCGATATCGCGCATCGTGAAGGCGCCCAGGCCCGAGGCTCGGACGTTGGCGCGTTCAGCGGTGTCCACGTCGCGCAGCCCCACGGCCGCGGCACGCGAGCCGTCCACCATCGGGCAGCTTCCGGACAGGTTCACAAGGCCCGGGGCGCCGATGCCCAGGGCCACCGCCAGGGGCATGCCGTGGATGTTCCCGCTGGGGCTCGTCTCCGCGGTGTTGGAATCCGCGTGAGCATCGAACCACACGAGGCCGATCTTCTCTTTTCTTTCCCGGTGAAAGCGCGACAGGCCCGCGATCGTTCCCATCGCAACGGAGTGGTCTCCACCGAGAACCACGGGAAACCGGCCGGCTTTGAGTGTTCGGCCCACTGCGTCGCGGAGCGTCTCGCACGTCTCCTTGATCTCCTTCAGGTACTTGAGGCGCGGGTCGCCGGGCCCTTGGGTCTCCGGGATCGAGACCTTCAGGTCTCCCTCGTCTTCGACGTCGCAGCCGAGGTCCTTGAGGCGTTGGTCAATCTCCGCCACGCGAAAGGCCGACGGGCCCATGTCGACACCGCGCCTCCCCGCGCCCAGATCGAGGGGCACGCCGATGAGGGTGACCTTGTGCGATGCCATGATCCGAAGCGACGCTACCACGCGCCTCCGGGGCGTTCAAACAAGCGCTGCTTCCAGCCGTCTTGGGCAATAATGGCCCATGATTGCCGAGGTGCTGCTCGCGGCCGCCTTGGCCAGCCCCGCGCTGGCAAGCGACGTGCTCCGAGTCGGCATGGACACGCGCAGCCCGCCCTGGGCCTTCGTCCCAGGCCTCGACTATTCCGCCGAAGACTTCTCGGCCCCGCCTCGGATTTCTTCGTCGCAGCTCGATCAGATCGTCGGAGTCGACGTCGAGGTCCTCGAGGCCCTCACCCGCCGGCTGGGCATGAAGGCGCGGATCGTTCCGGTGGCCTGGGCCGGCATCGAGCAAGGTCTCCTCGACAAGCGATACGACGTCGTGATGAACGCCTGGGTCCCCAGTTCGAAGACGCTGACCGGTATCGCGTCTTCGTCGCCTTACAACGAGTGGGGCCTCGTCGTCGTCGTGCGAGCCGACGCGAAGGCCCTCACCTCCTTCGGCGATCTCGCCGGAAAAGTGGTCGGCCATTTCTCCGACCCTTCGGTCGACCGCAGCGTGCTCTCGTTGCGGCCCGGCAGACGCGTGCCGTTCGATGACTCCGACCGACTCTTCGACGCCCTGGCGGCGAAGAAGCTCGACGCGGCGGTGGAAGACTCGACCTACGCCCGCTGGCGCGCGGTCCACGATTCGTCCTTCCGCATCGTCGGCGAGCCCTTGAACCGACTCGGCTACCACCTGGGCCTTCGCCGGGACGATGCGGCTCTTCTGGCACGGATCGAAGCGGCGATCAAGGATCTCAGGGCGTCGGGCGAAGTGGCGCGCATCCGCAAACGATGGGAGAGCGCCGAAAGCCCCAGACCAATCCCTTCACGCTAACGCACCGTCGTCTTTGACTCGCAGGCTCCGCGCAGGATAATCCCATCGATGGCCTCCCCTCCTCCGCGTAAGGCGGCTCCCGCAGCCACAAAGGTCGTGCCCGCCGCGGAGCCCTCCGTCGACATCATTCCGATACTGGTCGCCCAGAAGGTTCTGACCCCGGAGCAGGCCGACCGAGTGCGCCGCGCCGCGAAGGTCAACTCGGTGGGCACGGAACAGGCCGTACTCCAGCTCGGTGTGGCGAACGAAGTGCAGATCGCCCAGGCCGTCGCCGCCCACGCGGGGCTCCCGTACGTCAAGATCAACCCTCTCGACCTGGACCTCGACGTGGTGACCAAGGCCCTCTCGGGCCCCTTCGCCCGCAAGCACGGCATCGTGGCGATCTCGAAGACAGAGAAGACCATCACGGTGGCGGTGCGCGATCCCTTCGCTCCCTTTCCGGCCGACGACATCAAGCGGGTCACGGGCCTGGACGTGGAGCGAGTGGTGGCCACTCGCAGCGATGTCGAAGCGATCAACAAGGGCTTCTACGATCTGAAGACCAGCCTCCAGACCGCCGAGAAGCATCTCACCGCGAGCCGCCTCTCGACGGTCGACCTTTCCAACCAGGAGTTCTTGTCGAGCGAGGCGACGGAGCTCGATCCGGCCGCTGCGCCCGTGGTCAAAGCCCTCGACCACATCCTGAGCTACGCGTTCGAGCAGCGCGCCTCCGACATCCACTTCGAGCCCAAGCGGGATCTCACCCTCGTCCGCTTGCGCATCGACGGAATCCTTCACGACGTCCATCTCATACCGAGGATCGTCTACCAGGCCGTCGTCTCGCGCATCAAGCTCCTCTCGGGTTGCAACCTGGCCGAGAAACGGAAGCCGCAGGACGGCCGGATCAAGCGCGAGCAGGGGGGGCGCGAGATCGAGCTGCGCGTCTCGACGATGCCCACGGCCTTCGGAGAGAAGGCGGTGCTCCGTATCTTCGACCCCGACATCCTGCTCAAGGGAATCGACGAGCTTGGTCTCGCGGCCCACGATCTTCCCAAGTTCTACGACTTCATCGCGCGCCCCACCGGCATCATCCTCGTGACCGGACCGACCGGGAGCGGCAAGACGACCACGCTCTATTCCATCCTCAAGTACCTCTCGAAGCCCGAGGTCAACATCGTCACCATCGAGGACCCGATCGAGATGGTCTTCGAGGATTTCAACCAGGTCGCGGTCCGTCCGCAGATCGACGTCACCTTCGCCAGCACGCTCCGCACGGTGCTCCGCCAGGACCCAGACATCATCATGGTGGGTGAGATCCGCGATGTCGAGACCGCGGAGAACGCCGTTCAGGCCGCCTTGACGGGACATCTCGTCCTCTCGACCCTGCACACCAACGACGCTCCGTCGTCGATCACTCGACTTCTCGACCTGGGCGTCCCACACTTCCTGATCACCTCGACGCTCATCGGCATCCTGGCACAGCGCCTGGTCCGGGAGATCTGCGCGCACTGCGGCGAGGAATACGTGCCGACCCCCGAGGAGGCGAGCGTTCTGCGGATGCCCCACGAGAAGCTCCAGGCCTACCGTTTCAAGCGAGGAAAGGGTTGCCTCCACTGTCGGGAGACGGGATACAGCGGCCGCATCGGGATCTTCGAGGTCCTCACCATGACGGAGAAGATTCGGCGGCTCGTGTCCTCCGAGGCCGGCTCGCCGGAGATCTTCAAGACGGCCCGGGACGAAGGCCTGCGGACCTTGAAGGAAGCCGCGATCGAGAAGGTCTTCCGGGGCGTCACGACCCTGACCGAGATGCTCCGGGTCACCGGCAAGTAGCGTTGGACAACCTCACCCACAGCCTGACCGGTCTCGTCTTGTCCCAGGCGGGCCTCGGCCGCGCGAGTCGTGGCGCCACGGTTGCCACCATCGTGGCGTCGAACCTTCCTGACATCGACCTTCTGTTCGGCCTTGGAGGGCCGGCGTCGTACCTCCAGCATCACCGCGACATCAGCCACTCCCTCGTCGGCGCGCCGCTCCTCGCTCTTGCCCTTGCAGTCGGCGTTCGCCTCACCCTCCGGGGCTCGCGGTTCCTGGGCCTCCTGGCCGCGACGCTCGCGGGGGTGACAGCCCACGTCTTCATGGACCTTTGGACGAGCTACGGCACCCGCGTCCTTGCCCCGTTCGACAGGACCTTCTACGCGTGGGACCTCGTCTTCATCGTCGATCCGATCATCCTGGCCTTCCTGCTGATCACAGCGGTCCTCGCACGGCGGCCCACATTCGGGACACGTGCGGCCACGGCCGGCCTTGGCCTCGCCCTGGCCTACGTCGGCGGTCGTGCCGTCCTCCACGCGCGGGCCATCGACGAGTTGGTGGCGCGGGTTCCAGGGGGCAACGTGTCCCGCACGGCCGCTCTGCCCTCTCCGGTCGATCCGTTTACCTGGCGCGTTCTCGCCGACACTGGACCGGCCTACTGGACGGGCCAGATTGTCCTGGGCGGCGAAGCGGCTGAGCCGCTTCGCCGCCGCGCCAAGCTCCCTGAGAACGCCACCGTCTCTCAGGTGAGGGCCACCAGCGAAATTGCCGCGATCTTTCTCGCCTTCTCGACCTTCCCCTGGCTCGAGGTGGAGGAGACCTCCGAGGGAACCTCAGTCACGTGGCGCGACCTCCGCTTCGAGCGACGCGGGCGGGAGTCTTTCGTCACGCGGGTCCTCGTCGGACACGACGGCCGGATTCGCAGTCAGGCGTTTCACTTCTGACGCCATGAGCGCCCCCCCCTCCGAAGACCTGGCGGGCAAGGTGGTCCTCGTCACGGGGAGCGGCCGTGGACTCGGGGCGGCCATCGTCCGGAGGGCGGCCTCTCTCGGCGCTCGCGTCGTCGTCAATAGCCGAACCGACCTTCGCAGCGCCGAGGAGATCGTCGTCGAGCTGCGCCGTGCCGGCGGCGGCGCGTGCGCCATAAGGGCCGACGTCAGCGACTACGATGAAACGCGCTCTCTCGTGGACGCCGCCTTCCGTAGCTTCGGGCGCATCGACGTGGTCGTGAACACCGTGGGGGCGTTTCTGTGGAAGCCCGTCGCCGAAATGGAGCCGGCCGAATGGCGCGCCATGATGGCATCCAATCTCGACAGCGTTTACAACGTGAGTCGGCTCGTGTTGCCTCACATGCGAAAGCAGCGCTGGGGCCGGATCGTCTGCCTGGCGTCGGTCGGAGCGGAGAGGACCCTCGGGCAGCCGAAGATTTCCGCCTGCTCGGCCGCGAAGGCGGCCGTGGTCGCCTTCTGCAAATCGCTGGCTCTCGAAGAGGCTCGCTCGGGCGTGACGGTCAACGTGGTCTGCCCCGGCCTGTTGGGCGATGGCCCCTCGAGCGGGCCGGCGGATGCCGCGGACTTTGGCGAGCGCGTCCCCGTCGGACGCGCCGGTTGCGGCGAGGACGTGGCTCAGGCCGTTCTCTTCTTCGCCTCGCCACGAGCCAGCTTCGTCACGGGGCAGGTGCTCTCCGTCTCGGGGGGCTGGCTCCTCTAGGCTAGGCGAGCGGCCCGACAGCCTTGTGAAAGACCTCCGCCGTGAAGGCCAGGAGCTCCGTGCCCCCATCACTCCAGGCGTCCTTCGGCAGTCCCGCCTTGCGACAGGTCTGCTCCAGGAACGTCCGGCGGTCCCATTTGTGCTCGACGGGCACTTGCGGCAGGAGGAGGCCGCTCCTGCCGGAGCGGCGAATCAGCAGCCCATGAGTCCCGACCTCCACCGCTTCCGGTTTCAGAGGCCGAGGCGCGTCCAGGACCGAGACTTCCACAGATAGCTCGGGGAATTCGTCCAGGGTGACCGGGCCAAACCGATCGTCGTCGAAAGCTGCGGCTGGAGCGGCCCGGCCCACGGTTTCCCATAGAGGGAAGCGCGCATCCACGTAGCCCACGCAGCCTCGGAGGGAGCCATCGTCCCGTCGCGTGAGCGTCACGAAAGCTCCACGCTTCTCGCGAAGACGCGGCGCCAGCGCCGACGGGTGGAACAACGGCCACTCCTCACGAGCGAGACGCGCGGCTATGGCCTCCACTGCGATGCCGAGGAGAGCGACGCGATCCTCGGCAAGGAGCGGCGGGCTCATGCCGTCGGTCCGCAGAGCGCCGCCGACAAATACCCGACGACACGGCTCTTGTCTCGCTCCCCGGCATCTCCGCTGTCGGCGTAGCGGAGCGCCACGGCGTCCGTGGCCCCAAGGAGTCGCGACGCCTTCAACACCGCGACGATCGGCCCTCCCCCGCAGGCGTGTTCGGGGTGATCCTCCAGACGGCGCATCAGGCCTTCGGCGTCAAAGCGCTCGACATCGCCGACGACGAGGGAATCGAGGCGATTCGCCACGGGCGCACTCTCGTAGTGGCTGAGGTCGCTCGAGGCAACGAGCAGGACGTCCCTTCGCCCCGGGAGGACCCGACCCAGCGCTCCCGTCAAAGCGTCGACCTCTTCGCGGGTCTGGTGGCCCATCAGCAGCGGGACGATTCTGAGCTGCCCGACAAGGTGCTGTAGAAAGGGAAGCTGCATTTCGAGAGAGTGCTCGTCCCGATGCGGTCTTGGGTCATCTCTCAGTCGACGATCCGCGCCGAGGAGATCGGCGGCTAGTGCCTCGTCGACGGGGATGAGGCCTAGGGGCGTCTCGAAGGCGCCGCGCGCCCAGAGAGCGACGCCGTCGAACGCCTGGCGGTGCGACGGTCCCACAAGGACGACCGTCCGTCTCTGACACCCGCGGAGCAGCGCATAGCCGTGAGCCGCCACAGGCCCGGAATAGCGGAGGCCGGCGTGAGGGCTGATCAAGGCGACGAGCGACCCGCGAAGAGGCGGGGCCACGGCGAGGGCCAGGTGCGCCTCTAGCTCGGCAACGAGATCCGCGGCCCGTCCCGGATACCAGGTCCCCGCGACGGCGGCTTTGCGGACGTTGCTGGGAACGTTTCCCCCCACGAAGGAGCCTACCGGTACACCCGGTAGTCGATCTCGGAAAAGATGTTGTCCCGCTCCTCGAACTCGCGGAGGATGGGCTCCTCGAGCCCGCCTTGCGTCAGCACCCGGTGCAGGTACGTGAAGCGGGCGATGTGGTCTCGCGTCCGCTTCTTGGCGTACTCCACGGTGGTGTTCGTCTTCATGATGAACGCCCAATCGGAGGACTGCGCGAGGAGCAGTTCCCGCGCCGCCTGGTTCAAGGCACGTCTTTCCAGATCGTTCGGGTGCTCGTAGCGCCGGGCCAGGTCCACCATCCGCTCCGCGGCCATCTCGAGATGGGGGTAGATCCAGTCGTTGCCCGGATTGAGCCAGACCTCCGCGTACCCCTTCGCCCCCCACGTGCACATCGGCGGTTGGGCCATCTCGCACTCCGGATGGCGGTCAAGAAACTCCGGCGGCGTGATGGGCTTCACGACGTCCTGGTCGTGGTGCATCTTCCGGAAGAGGTAGTTGAGAAAATCGGGGCCCTCGAACCACCAGTGGCCGAACAGCTCAGCGTCGTAAGGGCTCACGACGATAGGCGGGCGGCCCATCGTCCCCGCCAGATGCTGAACCTGTTGCTGCCGGTTCTGCAGGAAGTTCCCCGCGTGGAGCGCCGCCTTCTCGAGAGCCCACGCCCGGACGTACGGCTCCTTGTCGCCGAGGGCGGTGCCCCTCCCCGTAATCCGGTAGTACTTCAACCCGAGGTTCTTCCGAACGCCGTCGGGGAGATAGTCCTTCAGGTACCCGAGGTCCAGGTCCCAGCCCACGTCCTTGTAGAACTCGCGGTAGTCGTAGTCGCCCGGATAGCCGACCTCGGTGCTCCAGACCTGCCGCGACGACTCCATGTCCCGGCCGAAGAAGACGATGCCTCCCGGCGACACGATGGGGGCATGCACGCCGAAGCTCGGCCGGGGATGCGCGTCCTCGATACCGTGGGACTCGATGAAGCTGTAGCGGATCCCCGCTTCCTTGAGATAGGCCTCTTGCCCCGGCAGATAGCCGCACTCCGGAAGCCAGATCCCGACAGGCTCTCGCCCCAGGTGCCTCCTGTAGTGAGCCGCCGCCACCCGCACCTGGGCGCGAACCGCCTGCGGCACGGTGTCCATCAGCGGGAAAAAGCCGTGGGTCGCACCGCACGTGATGATCTCCAGCTTTCCGGCGTCGCGATGCTCACAGAAAGCCTGCATCAGATTCGACCGGTACGTCTCTCGAAAGACATGGCGGATCCGGCTGAAATCGTGGTGATAGACCCGCGCCGCGTCGGTAAACCGCGAGTCCTCCCGTTGCGTGCGCTCGATCTCCCTCCCCGAGAGATCCACGAGGCGGTCCAGATAGCGGTGATAGCGCGAGATCAGCAGATCGTCGGTCATCATCGAGACGAGCGGCGGCGACAAGGTCATCGTCAGCCGATAGTCCACGCCGTCGGACAACAGGCCGTCGAGGACGATGATCAGCGGAATGTACGTTTCGGTGAGGGCCTCGAAGAACCAATCCTCTTCGAGGAATTCCGGATACTCCGGATGCCGAACGTAGGGGAGGTGGGCGTGGAGGACCGGGCACCAATACCCGACGGCCATAGGACCTCGCGCTAGGGGCCGGCGTCAGCGCCGGTGGACGTCGCTCGCACCGCCCGGACCAAAGGTATCACTTGCCCCTCCCGGCGCTGGCCGCTCCCCGCTCCAGCCGTCTGCGGCCACGGGAGCCTCGGGGGCCACCCGCTCCGCCGCAGGGTGCCAGGGCCCGGCGGCCGACGACGCGGATCGGACCTCGTCCGCGCTCACCGCCGAAGCGAC
Source organism: Vicinamibacteria bacterium (assembly GCA_041493035.1). Classification (GTDB taxonomy): domain Bacteria; phylum Acidobacteriota; class Vicinamibacteria; order Fen-336; family Fen-336; genus JBGPYB01. The sequence goes on from JBGPYB010000030.1 coordinate 8,706, forward strand.
GTCGCTCGGAATCATCTGCGCCTCGCGATACGACAACACGCGGCGCGCCCGCTCGTTGGACGGCCCGACGCGCGGCGTCACGACCGTATTGCTCTCGGCCAGGCGCCTGAACTCTCCTGACGGCAACGTAAGCCCCAGCTCGGCCCGGTAGGCGCGCCGGGTCGAGTCAGCCCGCACGTACCAGGATCGCACGCCTGGCGGGAGCAGGACGACGCTCATCCCGCCGTTCCCGGGATCTATGATGCGCAGCGTGAGCTTCGAGAGAGCCACGGTGCGCTCACCCACCGCGGTCCGAAGCTCCGCCACCGATTCCGGGTCCACGTCCCAGTGGACGAAGAGCCATTCGGGGTCCTTGACCAGGAGACGAATGCGGTTGATGCCGTAAGTGTCGGGAAAGACGAACCGCTCTTCTTCGAAAACGCGTCGACTTGCCCCCGCGATCTGGTACTTCGCCGACTCGATGGCCTCTTCTTCCGTCAGCCCCGGAGCCACCAAGACAGCATCAGCGACACTCAACGCAGGAGCTGATCGCGTGACCCGCGACACCGTGCGAGACGTCGCCGTCTTGGCACTCGCAGCGCGCGGAGTCTTGGCCTTCGGAGGCGTCGCCCGCGGCGCGACCTTGCGGGGCGGCTTCTTGTGTGACGCTGGTGCCCCCGTCTTTCGAGCAGCCTTGCTGGGGGTCAGGGCGGCCGGCGTCGCCTTGGCCTTTGGCTTCGCCGGCGTTCGGCTCGCCGCCTTCTTCTTGGCCTTCCCGGAGGCTCTCTCCGCCATGGTGACGAGAGTATAGAGGGAACGCCGGCCGACCGGCAACCGGCGACGGCTACGGCAGCTCGGTGTCGGAGGCGGCTCCAGGGTCGCGCTGCGGCCGACCGCCGGCGCCCTGCCCCGCGGGCCTCTTCACCAGTTCCCTGAGACGCTGTTCGACCCGAGCTTCAAGGAGCCGCAGCTTGGCCTGCTGAAGCGGGGAGAGAAGCGCATCGACCGCATCCGCGTCCCGGCGAAGCGCCAAGGGCTCTTCCGCCTCCTGCGCCTTGAGCGTCTTCACGAGCTCGCCGATCCGCGCCTCCGTAGCGTTGCCGGATTCGAGGAGCCGACGCATTTCGCCAAGGGTCTCCCTCCGTCGTTGGACAAAGTCGCGCCGGGTGGCGTGGAGCTTCTTCACGACGGGCAGGAGCTTCACGAACTGCTCGTCAGTCAACGAGAGGCTCTCTTGCAGGTTGCTCACGATGTAGGCGTCGATCATCTTGAACAACTCGTCCCGCGCGGGGCGGTTCGCACCCGGACGCGCGGCCCCTTGGGCCCAGACCCCCTCTGCGCCCGCCAGCAACAGCACCCCAATCGCCGCAACCCGTCTCACAGTTTCCGTCCTTCCCATTCACCACGGAGCGCGTCCGCCAAGGACCGGCTCTCGTCGTCCGACAGGTCCGCCAACCGGTCCGCGACCCCGCCGGCTCCCGCCAGCGAGTCGACCTCCTCGTCTGAAGGGCTGAGGCGCTGCAATACGGCGAGCGCGGTATCGTCCTCCTCCGGCAGCGCTGACCAGGCTGGAAGATGCGCCGCGGGCGCCCTCGAGGTCAGGGTCTGAGACCAAGGGACAAGGCTCGCGATCACGAGACTCGCGGCGGCCACCGCTGTCAGCCCGGGGATCCAGAAGCGCTTGCCGGCGAACGACCGGGGCTCCTCGTCCAGCCGACGCCCGATCTGCTGACGGAAGGCCTCCCAGTACAGGGGCGACGGCTCTGGGATGTCCGCGTCCGACGCGAGGCGCAACGTCTGCGCCAACTCTCGCACCTGTGCGCCGCAGGCTTCGCAACCCTCCAGATGCCGACGGGACCGTTCGTCGCGCGGCCCGTGCTTGTCGAGAGCCTCGATCAGTCGATCATCCGACAGATGTCCCGGCATCACGCTCGCTCCCCCACTCCTCCGCCCAGGGCCTTTCTCAGGTTGCCGAGAGCGTGAAAGAGGTTCGCCTTCACAGTCCCCACGCTGGATCCGAGGACCCCCGCCACTTCCTCCTGGGTGAGGTCGTGGTAGATCTTCAGAATGAGCGTCGCCCGTTGCTTCTCGGGGAGCCGCATGACGGCATCTCTGAGGATCTTCGATCGCTCTTCCCGCTCCACCGTCGCCAGGGCGCCCGGGGCGCGGTCACGGAGAGCGTCGCTGACCTCTTCTCCCTCGGGCTTCTTCGACGAGCGAAAGTTGAGGCACGTATTCACGGCGATTCGATAGAGCCAGGTCGAGAACGCGCTGTCCCCTCGAAAGCGCCCGATAGCTCGGTAGGCCTTGAGGAAGACCTCCTGTGCCATGTCGTTGGCGTCGTGATGGTTGTTCACGTAGCGGTAACAGAGGCGGTATACGTCGCGCTGATAGCGCTCCACCAGCCGGTCGAACGCCTCTCGCTCTCCCCGTTGGGACGCGAGCACCGCCTCACGGTCGTCCTCGCGCAAGGCCGATGCCGCGCCCGACACGCCGCCGTCGGCGGCGGCGAGAACCAGCGGAGATTGAAGTGCCACGGCCGTCATGGGCGAATGCATGCGCGATCCGGAACCACTGTCTCACCCCCTCCGGAAAGGTGTCAACGCGCCTCCTTGGGCTTCTCCGGTGTTAGACCGGAGCCGGCGGGAAAGGTTGAGCGCTTGAGTTCGATCGAGTGCAGCAGCAGCGGACCACCCCCTTCGAGGCCGAGGGTGATCGCCCCGGCGCCGTCGATATCAAACTGAGTCGTCAACCCTTGTAGCTCGCGACTGAAGGGCAGTCGACGCGGTGGCTGCGGGACCAGCCGTCGCTCTTCGACGAGGACCAGTTCTGGGAGCAGATCGGACGCCGGAAGGCCAGGATTGGTCTCCAGCCGCAGCGTGTAGGAGCCCGCCGGAAGGTCCAGGCGTTCTGCGAGCGGCGCCCCGGCCGGGTACCGATGTGGCTCATAAAGGGGCCCCCAGCTCAGCGCCGCCGCGGGCCATCGCGCCGAGGAGTCGGCCTGGATTCGCAGCCCGGGAACCAGGACGGCAGGGCGCCCTATGACACGTACGGCGTCCCGGGGGCCGCTCGGCGTCGCGCTGATGCGGGAGGACAGGCCCGCAGCCGCCACAAGCCCGAGAGACGCGGCAGCGAAACCGGACGCCGTGGGCTTTCCGTGGCGGCGCACGAAGACGGCAAGCGCCAGCGCCCCCCCCCAGACCGCCGCGAGGGCGCCACGCTTCGGGGTCGCGAGCACGTAGCCCGGAAGAAGCGCCGTCCACTCCTCGGCGCCGGACAACGATCGGAAGAAGGGGGAGGTGCCGTCGCGATCGCGATGAACCAGTTCCGGATACCAGGCCCCGGAGAGACCGGTCCAGAGGCCCCAGCCGAGCAACAGCGCCATCGGTGCGCTCAAACCGCCCTCCAGCTGCGCTGCCACGGCCAGCGCCATCGCCGGAAGAAGCGGAACCAGGAAGCGAGCGGGCGGGTTGAAGCCGCCTCGCCACATGTCCCATGAACCGGCTGTCAGCAGGGCCATGACGATGAGCGTGCCCACGAGAGTGGCCTCGCGCCAACCCACCCGCCGCAGCCGACCGATGCCGGGGAGTGCCAGGGCGAAGAGAGGCGCGTAGACCAGGAGCCCAAACTCCTGGTCCAGGAGCAGACCGGCGAGTCCTTCCGGGAGCGTCGCCCACGCGAACTCAGGCCGTCGACCGTAGACGCGCCTCGGGTCAAAAAAGCCATACAGCATCGAATGGTACGAGACGAGCACCAGGGCCGAGACGATCATCGGACCCACGGCGGCACCGATTTCTCGGCCCCGCGGACGCTGGGACTGGGAGAGGAAGTAGAGCAAGACGACGACGGGAAGGAGCGAATAGCGGACGTTGAGCCAGGGAACGAATGCCAGGGCGCACCCCCAGGCCAAGGCCCCGAGGACACCGTGCCGCTCCGGTCCACGCGAACGGCGGAGGGCAAAGGCGAGGGCCAGGGCCGCTGGGATCTCCGTGAAGAGGAGGCCCGCGTAGTGGATGAGCGGAGGCGAGAGGGCAAGGACCCACGCCAGACCGTCAGCCAACCGATCGCGGCCCGTCCAGTCCCGCAAGAGCTCCCGCAGCTCGAGCGCCAAGAGCGCCGCGAGCAAAGCCATGAAGAATGACGCCCCGGGGTACCCCGCCACCGCGTAGGCCGGCACAAGTAGGAGCGAGAGGCCGATGGCGTGAATCGAATAGATCTCGCCATGCCGACCGCGTACGCGGAAGTGCGGCTCGAGCGGCGCAGAATGGAACGAACGGTAGCGAGCCTCCTTGAAATCCTGCGTGAGGTCGAGATCGTGGTCGCGCAGAAGGCTGTCGGCCACGATCAGATAGTGAGGCTCGTCTCCTTCGGGGCCCACGCGAGCCTGCACCCTCCACGCCACGACGAGGTACAGCGCGAGAACCACGGGAAAGAACAGCTGCCGGCCCGTGCCGGGGGCTGTCAACAGTGCAGCAACGGCCCCGGCAAAGGTGAGAGCCAGGAGCGGCGGTCCCGACAGCGCGGCGACCCCAGGAAGGCGCGCGCCCACGAGAAGGAGCACGGGCACCACGGCGAATCCGACGGCCGCTGCGGCCCCTCCGAGCCGGTGGACCACGACGAATCCGAGCAGGCCGAGAATGAGAGACGTCGCCGACGGAACCCCGAGAAGGAGGCCGTCGGGATCCGACGCGGCGCCGCCAAGGGCAAGAGCGGCCAGCAACCCCAGAACGCCGCAGCCGAGGAGGTCAAGGCGATCGCCGTCTCGCTTCATTCGGGCGCGATTCTATCCGCCTCCGACGGCGAAACGGAGTATTGACGCCGCCTGAAGCAGGGTCCATAGTGAAAAGAGGAGGTCCTGATGAAGAGGGTCCTCGCTGCCCTTCTGCTCCTGGGTGCCACCCCGGTCGGCGCCGATCAGATCTTTCTCAAGGGCGGCGGACAGCTGAACGGTGTGGTGGTCGAACGAACGGCTTCTTCGATCGTCATAGAGGTCGCGCCGGGACGCGTCAGCCTCCCGATTTCCCGAGTCGACCGCGTGGTTCAAGGCCCGTCGGCGCTGGCGGCGTTCCGGGAAAACTCCGTACGCCTCACCTCTGAAGACGTGGCCGGGTGGCTCGCTCTCGCACAGGGGGCGCTCGACCGCGACCTGCGGACGCAGGCTCGCGGCGCGTTCGAGCACGTAGCTGCCATCGATCCGAACAACGCCATCGCGCGACGCGCCCTCGGCCAGTCTCTGGTCGACGGCCAGTGGCTGAGCCAGGCCGACGCCTACCGCGCGCGGGGCTTCGTTCTGTTCGGCGGGCAGTGGATGACTCCCGGAGAGCGGGATGCCGCGATCCGCGAGGAAGAGGCTCGAGCCGTCGCGAGCAGCCTGCGGGTCGAGGCCGAAGCTCGGGCGCGTGAGGCCGAGGCTCGTGCCCGCGCCGCCGAGGCCGAAGCCCGCCGCGCCGAGAGCTCGGCTCAGGCGGATATCTCCTCCGGTGGAATCCCGTACGGATGGACCTTCGGCGGGGGCATCTGCCGCTTCGGCTGTGGCCATGTCGTGACGCGAAGGACCCCGCATCCCTTGGTTGTCACATCGCCACTCACACCCCCGCCACCGCCGCGCACCACCCCCAAAAACCCCAAACTCGCTCATTGACTTTCGCCTGATCTTCGCCTAGTCTCGGATCGGAGGAAGCCAATGCATGTGACCCGTCGACAGAAGGAGATCCTCGACTTCCTGGGTCGGCACATCGAGCGCAAGGGCTATGCGCCCACCATCGAAGAGATCGGAGAGCACTTCGGCCTCACGTCTCTTGCGACGGTCCACAAGCACCTGACGAACCTCCAGGGGAAGGGGCTGATCAAGCGCGAGTGGAATAGGAGCCGCGCTCTCGAACTCGTGCCGACGCAAGTGAAGGTACAGGCGATCGAGCTGCCGCTCCTCGGCCGCGTGGCCGCGGGAAGCCCGATCGAGGCCATCTCCGGAACCGAGACGATCTTCGTCCCTGAAGACATGGTGGGCCGGAAAGAGACGTATGTCCTCCAGGTCAAGGGGGACTCGATGATCGACGAGCAGATCCGGGACGGAGACTACGTCATCGTGGAGAGCCGCAAGACGGCCCGCGACGGCGAGATGGTCATCGCTCTCCTGGAAGGCGAACGGGCGACGTTGAAGAAGATGTACCGCGAGGGTGGAGGCAAGGTACGCTTGCAGCCGGCCAACGCTCGCCTGAAGCCGATCTTCGTGGACCAGGACGATTTGCAGGTCCAGGGCGTCGTCATCGGCGTGCTGCGTCGGTACTGATGTCGCCCTGGGCTCCGCCTCGCGTAGACTCTAGCCCGGAGGACCGGACCGAAATGGACGAGAAGAAATCCGTGAACTTCACGATCATTCCCGAGGAAGACGCCAAGGCGCCTCGCGTCTACAGCAACTTCTGCTCGATCCAGAACACGCCTTTCGACTTCACCCTCACGTTCTGCGAGATGCTTCCCATCGGGGAGCGGGAGATCCAGCAGGCCCAGTCCACCCACATGGTGAAGGCCCCGGTCCGCGCACGCATGGTCGTACCCGTCCAGATGATCCCGGGCCTGATCGCCGCCCTCCAGGAGAACTTCCGCCTCTACCAGGAATCGTTCGGGCCACCCCAGGGGCCGTTGCACTAGAAGCCTTTTCCGGACCTCCCCGGGCGGGCGCTCGGGCTACTCTGGGGCCGTGAAGAGCCCGGCCCGACGCCGCAGCATCCTCCACATCGACCTGGACCCGTTCTTCGTCTCGGTGGAGCGAAGCCTCGACCCCGCCCTGCGGGGAAAGGCCGTCGTAGTCGGAGGCGACGGTGCGACGGGCATCGTGGCGGCCGCGAGCCCCGAGGCGCGAGCAATGGGGGTCGCTCCCGGTCAATCTCTGGCGGTCGCTCGCCGCCTCGCCCCTCAGGCGGTCTACCGCCCGGGGGACCTCGAGACCTACGCTCGCGTCAGCGACGAGATCACGGGGATTCTTCTGGCGGCCTCACGGCGAGTGGAGCGTCCATCGGCCGATGAAGCCTACGTGGATCTCACTCCCGAGTCCGCGAGCGAGCGCAACGCCGTGCCGGCGGCCGAGGCGATCAAAGACGAGCTCCAGCGCCGCCTCGGCCTCGAGGCCTCACTGGGCCTCGCGTCCTCTCGCCTCGCGGCACGGGTCGCGTCGGGGTGGGCGAAGCCGCGCGGCCTTCTCGTCGTCCTTCCCGGGTACGAGACCTCGTTCCTCGCGGGCCGACCTGTCGACTGCCTTCCGGACCTCCCTCCTCATCTGGAGGCCGCCCTCGACCGTGCCGGCATCGAGACGCTGGGCCAGCTTCTCGATGCGGAGGAAGGCGCGCTCAGGGCCGCCGTCGGCGACGCGGCCGAGCCCCTCCGGGCCGCCGCTCGCGGCGACCTGGAGGAGCCGGTGGCTGTCGCCGCCCCCCCGTCCTCGATTCTCGAAGAGACCCCCATCCGATCGGCTCAAAACGATCGTGCCGCACTCGAGGCCATCCTGGACGGCCTCGCGGAGCGCGCCTGCCGTCGCCTCCGCCCGTTCGGTCTCGAAGCCGGGAGCGTCACGGTCGAAGTCCGCCGCCCGGAGGGCGTCCTCCGCCGGTCGGAGACGATCCAGCCGGGGATCGCCGACGAGGCCACGGCCCGCGAAGTCGCCCGGGGTCTGGCAGGTCCGTTGCTCTCCCCCGCCGCTGGGATTCGGTCTCTGCTCGTTCGCTTCGCCCGCTTGGCCGTGCCGCGCCCGCAGGCGCCTCTCTTCCCCGAGCTTCCCAGGCTGGCCCGCTGAGCACCGACTGATACAATCGCGGACCAATGGCCAGAGCTGCTGAAGTGCTTCGTGCTGGGCGGATCCTCGATGCTCTTGAGAAAGCTCATCCCGAGGCGGAATGCGCGCTCCACAACGCGAACGCCTTCGAGCTGGTGGCCGCGACCATCCTCTCAGCGCAGTGCACGGACCAGCGGGTCAACATGGTCACGCCGGTGCTTTTTCGCCGCTACCCGACATCCGCGGCCCTGGCCTCGGCCGACCCTGACGAGTTGCAGGAGATCATCCGCTCCACCGGCTTCTTCCGCTCCAAGGCGAAGAGCCTGATGGGGTGCGCGACGGCACTGGTTCGGGAGCACGGCGGCGAGGTCCCCCGATCGCTCGACCTTCTCGTGAAGCTCCCGGGGATCGGGCGCAAGACCGCCAACGTTGTCCTCGGCCACGCCTTCGGGATCGCTGAAGGAATCGCCGTGGACACCCACGTCCTTCGCGTCTCGAATCGCCTCGGCCTCGCGCGCGGCGATGATCCGATCGACGTGGAGCGGCAGCTCATGGCGCTCGTCCCTCGAGCGCGGTGGACCCGGACCACCGACCTCGTCATCTTCCACGGCCGCAAAGTGTGTGACGCGCGACGCCCAGCCTGCCACACGTGCTCTCTGTTCGGCCTGTGCCGCTGGGAGAGCCGCCAGGCCTGGGCCACGGCGCCGGCGGGGAAGCGCCCGAGGCCAGCGTCGGCGAAGAAGACGGCCTCCTCCGCCGCGAAGCGACCCAGGGCGAAACCAGCGAAGGGCTCGTCCCGACGGAGCCGGCGATGAGTGCCATGCTCGCTGGCGTCATCCAGATGACGTCGACCGCCGACGTGGAGCGCAATCTCACCACTGCCGAACGCCTGGTTGCTGAAGCCGCCGGACGCGGAGCGCAATTCGTGGGGCTCCCCGAGAACTTCGGCTTCCTTCGGTCCGAAGGCGAGCCCGTTCCGGAGCCTCAAGACCTCGACGGGCCGTGGGTGCGGCGGATGGCTGCGGTCGCCCGCCGCCACGCGCTCACGCTCCTCCTCGGAAGCATCCCCGAGCGGATACCGGGAGTCCCCCGTATCCACAACACCTCGGTCCTCCTTGGCTCTGATGGACGCACCCTCGCCACCTACCGGAAGATCCATCTCTTCGACATCGACCTGCCGGGCCTCGAACATCTCAAGGAATCCCGAAGCGTCGCACCCGGAGACGCCTTGGTCGTGGCCGACGCCGGCTTCGCCACGATCGGCCTCTCGATCTGCTACGACCTCCGTTTCCCCGAGCTGTATCGAGAGCTGACACGGCGCGGGGCGCACATACTGGTTGTGCCCTCCGCTTTCACTGAGCGCACAGGGAAGGATCACTGGGAGGTGCTGCTCCGCGCCCGTGCCATCGAGAACCAGACCTATGTTCTTGCGCCGGCGCAGGTTGGAGCCCACGGCGGAGGGCGCACGTCCCACGGTCACGCGATGATCGTGGATCCCTGGGGGACGATCGTGGCGCAGGCGGTGGGGGGCGAAGGAGTGGCTGTGGGGCCGATCGACCTCGCGCACCTCGCCGAGATCCGCCGGCAGCTCCCAGCCCTCGCCCACAAGCGCCTGGACGGCCACCTGGTTTCCTCGTCGTAAGGCCACCCGGCCGGAACGCCGCCTCGGGGGCGACGCCATCGCCACCAAGCCCTATGGAATCCGAGGGATACGTTTGACAGGGGTTCTGCGCTCTCGTAAAATCAAGTGTTTGCAACTTGGGCGCGCAGCGCGCCATGGGGTACTGATGCCGACTTACATTCCGAAGCCCGGGGAGATCTCGAGGAAGTGGCTCGTCTTGGACGCCAAGGGACAGGTCCTCGGCAAGCTGGCAGCAAGGGCTGCTGAGCTGCTCGCCGGCAAGCACAAGCCGACCTACACGGCCTTTCTCGATACCGGCGATCACGTGATCGTGATCAACGCCGCCTTGATCCATCTCTCGGGGAAGAAAGAGACCGACAAGGTCTACCACCGGCACACCGGGTATCTGGGCGGCCTCAAGTCGGCCGCCGCCGGGGACGTTCGGAAGAAGCAGCCCGCCCGTTTGGTGGAGGAGGCCGTCCGAGGGATGCTGCCCAAGACCAAGCTCGGACGGGCCATGTTCGGCAAACTGAAGGTCTACGCCGGCGACGAGCATCGCCACCAGGCGCAGAAGCCGCAACCGGCGGCGATCACGAGGAGAGTAGCGCGTTGAGCACCACGACCATGGAGTACTACGGTACGGGGAAGCGAAAGACGTCGGTGGCACGCGTGCATATGCGCCCGGGCGCCGGCGAGATCACCCTGAACGACAGGAGCGTCGACGACTACTTCGGCGGTCACGAGACCTTGAAGATGATCGTCCGGCAGCCCTTCGCCGTGACCGAGACCATCGAGAAATTCGATGTGGTCGTAACGGTCGGCGGTGGCGGCGTCGCGGCCCAGGCGGGAGCCGTCCGCCACGGCATCGCTCGAGCCCTCTGCCTTTTCGACCTCGAGCTGCGCAAGAAGCTCAAGAAGGCCGGCTTCCTGACCCGCGACGCCCGGATCAAGGAGCGCAAGAAGTACGGACAGAAGGGCGCTCGTGCCCGCTTCCAGTTCAGCAAGCGCTAACCGTCGTCTAACTCGAGCCCCGGAGAGGGGCCGGAAAGCCTCGGGGCCCGCATGGGCGACCGGGTCTGAACCGTCAAGGAGGGCGTTTTGTCCACATCCGTGACCATGAAGGATCTCCTCGAAGCGGGGGTCCACTTCGGGCACCAGACCCGCCGCTGGAACCCGAAGATGAAGGAGTACATCTTCGGCGAGCGCAACGGCATCTACATCGTCGATCTCCAGAAGACCCACAAGCAGCTCGTCGATGCTCTGCAGTACATCCAGGACCTCGCGTCCCAGGGACGCAACATCATGTTCGTCGGCACCAAGCGGCAGGCGCAGGAGGCCATCGCCGAGGAAGCCCAGCGCTGCGGCATGCCCTACGTTACCGAGCGCTGGCTGGGTGGCCTGCTCACGAACTTCCTGACGATTCGCAAGAGCCTCGACCGTTTGAAGGACCTCGAGGCGATGGGGAGCGACGGTCGCCACGAGCGCCTCACGAAGAAGGAAGTCGCACATCTCGAAAAAGAGCGCGGGAAGCTCGAGAAGAACCTGCGGGGCATCAAGGGGATGAAGAGCATCCCCGACGCCGTCTTCGTCATCGACACCCGCAAGGAGGCCATCGCCGTCGCCGAGGCCCGGAAGCTCAAGATCCCGGTCGTGGGCATCGTCGATACCAACTGCGATCCCGACGAGGTCGACTACGTGATCCCCGGGAACGACGACGCACTTCGGGCCATCAAGCTCTTCGCCGCGCGCGTGGCGGATGCCGTGCTTGCGGGGCGTGGAATCCGCGAAGCGCGGGCCGCGGAGAGCGCCGCCGCCGACAAGGGAGCCGGAGCCGATTCGGAACCCGCGCGCCCCAAGGCCCGCGTGAGACCCGCGGCACCGGCCACGGCGCCCGCCGCGCCGACCGCCTGACGACTCCGCCCTACTGAGACGGCCGAGCGCCCCGGGGCATGACACGTCCCCGGGGCTTTTTGTGGACCCTGGTTGAGGAATTCCTAAGATGAGCATTTCAGCCGAGCTGGTGCGCAAGCTACGAGAGGAAACCGGGGCCGGGATGATGGACTGCAAGTCCGCCCTGGTCGAGGCCGGTGGCAACACCGAGGCCGCTCGCGACATCCTCCGCAAGAAGGGCTTGGCGGCCGCAGCGAAGAAGGCCGGACGCGCCGCCACGGAGGGTGTGGTCGGAACCTACATCCACCCGGGCGCCAAGGTCGGGGTTCTGGTCGAGGTCGACTGCGAGACGGACTTCGTGGCCAAGACTCCGGAGTTCCAGACTCTCGTGAAGGACGTCGCAATGCACATCGCCGCCGCTTCCCCCGCCCTCGCCCTGTACGTCACGAAGGACGAGGTGCCGGCCGCGACTCTCGACAAGGAGAAGGAAATCTACAAGGCCCAGGCCGCGGCTCAGGGAAAGCCGGCGAACGTCCAGGAGAAGATTGCCGACGGGAAGCTCAAGGAGTACTACGCGACCTTCTGCCTCCTCGAGCAACCCTTCGTGAAAGATCCCAAGATCACCGTGGGGCAGCTCGTCCAGGAGAAGATCGCCCTCATCAAGGAAAACATCGTCGTGCGCCGCTTCGCCCGCTTCCGGGTGGGCGAGGAAACTGCCGCGCCCCAGGCAGGAGCCGAGACTCCCCAGCCGGTCCAGGCGTAAGATCGGGGAGCCGAAGACCATGCCCGCCACCCGGAAGGCTCCCATCTACAAGCGCGTTCTCCTGAAACTCTCGGGAGAGGCCTTGCTGGGAGAGAAGGCCTTCGGCATCGACCGCAACTTCACCGACTATCTCGCCCACGAGATCAAGTCGATTCACTCCCTGGGCGTCGAGGTAGCTGCCGTCGTCGGAGGCGGGAACATCTTCCGCGGCGTTTCCGACAACGCTCAGGGGATGGATCGCGTGTCCGCCGACCACATGGGGATGCTCGCCACGGTCATCAACGGCCTCGCCGTGCAGGACGCCCTCGAGCGCGCCGGCGTCTTCACCCGCGTCCTCTCGGCCATCGAGATGCGCGAGGTGGCGGAGCCGTTCATCCGCCGGCGAGCCATCCGGCACATGGAGAAGGGGCGCGTGGCCATCTTCGCCGGCGGCATCGGCAACCCCTACTTCTCCACCGACACGGCCGCCGCGCTGCGGGCCATGGAAGTCAAGGCCGACATCATCCTGAAGGGGACCAAGGTCGACGGGATCTACGACGCGGACCCGATGAAGAACCCCAAGGCGCGCAGGTTCGACCGCCTCCGGTACATGGACGTCCTGAAGAAGGGGTTGAAGGTGATGGATACGACCGCCATCTCCCTCTGCATGGACAACCGCCTGCCCATCATCGTGTACAACCTGCGGGTCAAGGGAAATCTGCGACGAATCGTGACCGGCGAAAAGGTCGGCACCCTCGTGGAGGAATGACCATGCCCACCAAGAAGCTCGTGGCTGACGCGAAGACACGCATGGACGCATCGGTGGAGACAGTACGTCGCGAGTTGGCGGCGATGCGAACCGGCCGGGCCTCGCTGGCCATGCTCGACGGCATCAGGGTCGACTACTACGGAACCCCCACGCCCTTGAGCCAGCTCGGGAACCTGAGCATCCCAGACCCCACGCTCCTCACCATCCAGCCGTGGGACGCGTCGGTCCTCCAGGCCATCGAGAAGGCGCTCCGCCAGTCGGACCTCGACCTCAATCCGCAGAACGACGGCAAGATCATCCGGATCCCCGTCCCGAGCCTGACCGAGGAGCGTCGCAAGACCCTGGTGAAGCACGCCCACAAGAACGCCGAGGATGGACGCATCGCGATACGGAACGTTCGGCGGGACGTCAACGAGCACCTCAAGAAGCTCCTCAAGGACCACGAAGTGAGCGAGGACGACGAGAAGCACGCCGTGGCCGAGGTCCAGAAGCTGACCGACCAGCACACCGAGAGGATCAACGAGATCCTGAAGAAGAAGGAAGCCGAAGTGATGGAGGTCTGAGGTCGCGAAAGGCACCCACGTGCGCGCCGCGGCTCTCGCCCTCGCCTCAGCGATTTCCTCGGCTGGCTGCGTCGAGGACCGGCTCACCGTCGACATCAACACCGTCATCCACGGCGACGGCTCCTGCACTCGCCACGTCGCGTACCAGCTCGAGCGCACGAACGGCGACGCGGCGGATCCACCTCCCGAGCTCAGCCCGGACCGGGACCCGCTTCGGGTCTTCCATCGCTACCCGACGGGCGACGCGTGGACGGTGCAGCACGAGTTGAAGGCGCGAGCGCACACGGTCACTCTTGACGCGCGATTCCCCTCTGCGAACGAGATCGGCTGGGACTATTGGCGGGCGGCGAATTCGAAGGCCGCGCCGGCGCGGAACCACTTCTCCTTCGCCATGGACGGCGACGACTCGAACACGCGCTACGAGTACTCGGAGACGTTCATGGACCCGGCCTCCCCTCTTCAGGGACTCCGCTTGCTCGCTCAACTTCTGAGCCAGAGGGAGGACGCCTTCGCGCGACAGCTCGCGGAGCAGCTCGACGGCATGCCCCTGCGCCGCAGGGAGGTCGTTCAGGCGTTCCACGATACCGTGACGGTCCCCTTTGTCGCCGAAGTCTCTCGGCTCTCCTCGGGCCCCGTCTTCGGGCCCCGGGAGAAGGCCGAGATTGCCAGCCTCCTGGATCGCCTCGACCCGCTCTCCGACACGTTCGCCGAACGTGTCCTGGCGCTTGCTCCCGGGCTCACGCCGGAGCAGGCCAAGAAGGCCATCGACGCGGCCTTCGAAACCACCTTCGGCGACTCCCTCCCGGCCGACCTGGCCGCGGCGGGACTCCCCATTCCGTTCTTCGGCTCCGACAACCCTGCCCACGCGATCCACTTCCGAGTCACCCTGGTGATGCCGGCCCCCATCGTCCGCGCCAACACCTGCGCCCAGGGGGACACGGCCACGTGGGAGTTCGACGGCGACGACCTTTACGGCCGCGGCTTCGAGATGTGGGCGGTGGCCGCCACCCGCTAGCGCGTATAATTCGCCCGTGCCCCTGACGCACCTCGACTGCACGAAGTGCGACCGCCGCGTTGACGCAGGCAGCGTCGCCCACCTCTGCGAGTGCGGCGCTCCCCTCTTCGCCCGATACGATCTGGAGGCGGCCGCGCGGGACATGCGGCCCGGTCACCTCGCGCTGCGCGAGCCGACCCTCTGGCGGTACGCCGAGGTCCTTCCCCTCGAGAACCCCGAGGGCCGGGTGACCCTCGGCGAGGGTTTCACTCCGCTGCTCGCAGCGCCAAGCCTTGGCGCGCGCCTCGGTCTCCCCCGCCTCCTGATCAAGGATGAGGGAGGCAACCCCACCGGCTCCTTCAAGGCCCGCGGCCTGTCCCTCGCGGTCTCGATGGCCAAGGCGCTCGGGGCGACCGAGGTCTGCCTCCCGTCCGCGGGGAACGCGGGGAGCGCCCTCGCGGCTTACGCGGCGCGGGCCGGGCTTCGCGCCCACGTCTTCGTGCCGAAGGACATCGCTCAGGTCTTCCTCATGGAGACCGAGTCCTACGGCGCCGAGGTCCAGACGGTCGATGGCCTCATCACCGACGCCGGGCGCATCTGCGCCGAGCGTGCCCGGGAGCAGGGTTGGTACGACTGCGCCACGCTCAAGGAGCCTTATCGCGTCGAGGGAAAGAAGACGATGGCGTACGAGCTGGCCGAGCAGCTCGACTGGTCGCTCCCCGACGCCATCCTCTACCCCACCGGCGGAGGCACGGGCCTCATAGGGATGTGGAAAGCCTTCGAGGAGATGGAGACCATGGGCTTCGTTGGCCCGGAACGCCCCCGCATGTACGCCGTGCAGGCGGAGGGGTGCGCCCCGATCGTGAAAGCGTTCGCCGAAGGCGCGAGCGAAGCGCCTCTTTGGCCGAACGCCACGACGCTCGCCCACGGCCTGCGTGTCCCCCGGGCCATCGGAGACTTTCTGATGCTGCGTGCGCTGCGCGACAGTGGCGGCGGCGCAGTGGCCGTGTCGGACGCCGCCATGGTCGCGGGAGTGAAGGAGGCCGCGGCCTGTGAGGGACTCTTCATGGCGCCCGAGGGCGGAGCCTGTGTCGCAGCCCTTCGAACCCTCACCGCATCGGGAGCGCTCACCCCCGACGACAGGGTCGTGCTCTTCAACACGGGCACCGGATTCAAGTACGTCGAGAACATGGCACCCTCCTGGTGACGCGTCGCCTCTACAGGGACGACCCGTACCTCGTCGACTTCGACGCTCGCGTCGTGAATCGGCGCGATCACGAGGGCCGGCCCGCCGTCGTCCTCGATCAGACTGCGTTCTACGCGGAGAGCGGCGGTCAGCCCTGGGACACCGGCACGCTCGGCGGTGTCCCGGTCATTGCCGTCCTCGAGGCAGGCGACGACGTTCTCCACGTTCTCGCGGGTCCCCTCTCCGCGGACGCCGTCCACGGCCAGGTGGACGGCGCTCGTCGTCGCGATCATCGGCAGCAGCATCACGGTCAGCACCTCCTGTCGCGAGCCTTCGTGGAGGTGGCCACGGCGAAGACCGTCAGCTTCCATCTGGGGAGCGACGTCTCCTCCATCGACCTCGACCGCGAGGTGGGAGAGGCGGAGCGGATCTCCGCAGAGACGCGCGCGAACGAGATCGTCTGGGCAGGCCGACCAGTCCGGGTTCGCACCGTGAGCCGGGCCGAAGCGATGGCTCTCGGTCTCGCCCCTCCCGGGGAGGCTGGCGACGCCGTCCGGCTCGTGGAGGCGGAGGGTTTCGACATCCAAGCCTGCGGCGGAACCCATCCGCACACCACGTCGGAGGTCGGCGTCGTCGCGATCGTCGGTGACGAACGCTACAAGGGTGGGTCCCGAGTCCGCTTTCTCTGCGGCCACCGCGTCCTCTCCGCTTTGCGCGCGGGCGGCGCTGTCCTGGAACGACTCGGCGCACTCTTCTCCTCGCCGTCGGAGCAGCTTCTGGAAGCCGCGCAGCGAACCAAGGACCAGCTCGCCGCCGCCGAGCGTCGCGGCCGCGACCTGCTGGAGCGCGCCCTCGAAGGCGAGGCCCGCCGCCTTCTAGCGTCGGTCAGCAGCGACCCACTGGTCATCATCGCCGCCTATGACGGCTGGCCCGCCGACGATCTCCGCAGTCTGGCCCAGAGTCTCGTGCGGATGGCGCCCTGCGTGGCTCTTCTCGGCAGCCGCGCCGACAAGGCGGCCCTCGTCTTCGCCCAGTCCGACGGCCTTCCCCACGATGTCCCCGCGCTTCTGCGGGAAGCTCTCGCCATCGTCGGAGGGCGCGGGGGGGGCAAGGGGAACCTCGCTCAGGGCGCGGGCGACAACGTGCGCGCCCTCGACGAAGCCCTCGCCGCCGCCGCGACCCGCGCACGATCCCCGCGTCAGGCCTCCGGGTGACGGGCCGAGCCAGGCGCTACGCCCCACTGCTTCTGGCGGTCGCGTGCATCTCCTTCGGCTCCATCTTCGTCCGACTCGCCCAGGCCCCAGCGCTGACCGTTTCGTTCTATCGCATGTTTCTCGCTTCGCTTCTCCTCGCGCCCTTTGCGCTCCCGTCGGCCATCACAGCCTGGCGCGCCCTGGGCCTTCACCAGGCGCTTCTTCTCCTGGGCTCAGGTGTCGCTCTCGCTCTCCATTTCGCGACGTGGATCGCCAGCCTCTCTCTGACGTCGGTCGCCGCTTCGGTGCTCCTGGTCGACATGACCCCGGTCTTCACCCTGCTTCTCGCCTGGATGGCGCTTCGCGAGCCTCCCACGCTCCGACTGGTGGCCGCCGTGGGCCTCGCGATCGCTGGGGCGGCTTCGATTGCGACAGGGGACAGCGCCGCCGGTCCTGCCCCGCTTCGTGGTGACCTCCTGGCCCTCGCCGGCGCCGCGTCCCTCGCCGTCCACCACGTGATCGGCCGCGGCCTGCGATCGGCGCTTCCCCTCGGCGCCTACGTGCTCGGAGTTTGGGCGATCGCCGCCCTCGTCCTCGCATCCCTTGCGTTCGGCTCGCGCGTCCCGCTATCGGGCTATCCTCCGCGTACGCTTGCGGCCTTGCTGGCCCTGGCCCTGGTGCCGACCCTCCTGGGTCACGGCTTGATCAACCGTTCCCTGCGAACGGTTCCCGCCGCCGTCGTTGGCCTCTTTCTCCTCGGGGAGCCCCTCGGCGCCTCGATCCTCGCCTACGTTCTTTTCCGCGAGGTTCCGTCTTCCTCGACCGTGATCGGGGGAAGCCTCGTGATGGGCGCTCTGGCCCTCGTTGCGAGCGGGGGCACGCGATGAGCACGCGAAAGCAAGTTCACGTCCTCTTCACCGGCGGCACCATCTCGATGCGTATCGACCCGGGAACCGGGGCCGCGGTACCGGCACTCTCGGGGGAAGAGATCGTGGCGCGGGTCGTGGGTCTTCGGAAAGAGGCGCGCCTCACCCTCGAAGACTATGCCCGCCTTCCCGGCCCCCACGTCACGCCCGAGTGGATGTGGGAGCTCCGGGGACACGTGCAGTCGCTTCTTCAAGCCGGCGACGTGGACGGTGTCGTCCTCACTCACGGCACCGACACCCTCGAGGAGACCGCGTTCCTTCTGGACCTCACCCTCGAGAGCCCGAAGCCTGTCGTCTTCTGCGGCGCCATGCGAACCGTCTCCGAGCCCGGCTGGGATGGCCCGGCGAACCTCATGGCCGCCGTTCGAACGGCGGTGCATCCGGACTCGTGGGGGCGCGGCGTCCTCATCGCCGTCGGCGAGCAGATTCACCATGCCGCGGAAGCCACCAAGTGGCACACGCAAAGCCTCGGCGCCTTCCGGAGCACTCACGGGCCGCTCGGGGTCGTGGAGCGCGGACAGATCCGATACCATCGGCCCCCGTTTCGTACGCCACGGATCGAGGCGCCTCGCATTGTCGTCGACGTGGACCTTCACACGATGGCCGCCGGCACGAGCGATGCGCTCATCCATGCTTCCATCGCCCGCGGCGCCCGCGGCCTGGTCCTCGAGGGAACCGGCTGCGGCAACGTTCCGCCGTCGGTCCTCCCCGGCGTCCGTGCGGCACTGGCGGACCGGCTCCCGGTCGTCCTCGTATCCCGCTGCCCTGAAGGGCGCGTCGCTCCCGCGTATGGATACGACGGCGGAGGGCAGATGCTTCAGGGACTCGGCCTCATCCCCGGCGGGGATCTGCCGGGGCAGAAGGCGCGCATCAAGCTGATGGTCGCTCTGGGCGCGACGAGCGACACCGAGGAGATCCGGGGCCTCTTCTCGGACTACTCGCCCAAGTCGTAGAGCCGTCCGAAAGGCCCATCCCATAGGATCGGCCGCGAGCCTTCCCAGGGACGCGACGAGCCTGGATAGGCTGCGCTCTCCCTTGGCCCCCAGAAGAGGTAGCGGGCATGGAGAGATCGCGCACGCTCCTCCCAACCCGGTTCGCCGGTCATCAAGGAAGCCAGAGACTCCTCGACCCCCTTCGCCTGAATACCGTGGCTCCACAGATGACCCGCGTATCCCGCGACGAGCGGCTGACCGCAGAGGGCCACCGGATGGTTGAAGGTCTGGACCGTCGCGACCCGTCCGGCTGCCGTTAGTGGTTCCACCGCCTGACAGACCGCGGTCAGCTCGTCGCTCTCCGCGACGCTGTACCCCTGCTGCGGCCCCAGCGAGGCCACCAAGGTGAAGGCCCCTGGCGCAAGGAGGAGTGCCACGAGGGCGATTCTTCCCGCTGCGGGGAACCGCTCGATCACGAGCCGCTCCACCGCGGGAAGCATCAGCAGAAAGCACCAGATCATCACCTTGGTGTTGTCCCATTCCCAAGGGGCGAGCATCACGAAGAAAAGCGCACCGAAGAGTCCGAGACCAGGGACCAGGGTCGCCAGCCCTTCCCGGTCCGAACGCTGCACTGCAACGCCGAGCGCCCAAAGAAAGAGGGGGAGAAAGAGCGTGAAATTCAGGACCAGGAAGACAACCACGTTCGTGCCGCCGATCATCCCACCCGGCTTCCACCAGACGAGTGAAGCCGCCCGAAAGCCGTTTGTCACTTCCCACGTCGTCCAGATCGCCGGGAGCGCGGCCCACGCGAGGGTCCTCCACGCCTCGCGCAGACGTCCAAGACCCACGGTCCAAGAGGCGTACACCAACGACAGGAACAGGAACGTGTGCAGGTGAAAGAGAGGCATCACACCCCAGAGGAACCCCTCGACCCACGCGGGAAGGCGATCCTCTCGCTGGACGAACCCCTCACGCCAGCTCCAGAGAAGCAGGAGGCCGGCGGGCAGAGCAAAGAGGAAGCCCCGCTGCGGCAAGAAGAGCGCAAGGAAGAGGTTCTTCCATGCGGGGTCGTGCCCTAGCCCGCCCGACAAGAGAAAGGCGGCCACGGCGAAGCCTCTCCCCCAGCGGAAGAGAGTCACGAGCAGGAGCACTGCGCCCAGCAGACCAACGGCACGCAGCGCGCCCGCCATTGGGAGGCCCAGTTTCAACAGCAGCGCCGTGAAGAGGTCGATGCCGAACGGGTACTGAAGGCGTGCGCCGGTGAAAATCGGGTTCTCGGGCCAGAAGTGGGCGCCCCTCGCGAAGAACTGGATGTAGGTCCAGTGAAGGGGCAGGTCGCCGTAGTTGAAGGCATCGAGGGTCAGTAGGTGCCCGTCCCGCTCGAAGACCATCCAGGCCAGGTGACGGAGCGCGGCCACGGCGAAGGCCACAAGAGCGACCGCCTCCCACCGAGACGGGCGAGCCGAGGGCGCGGGCCCCACGCTCCGCCACGCTACCAATGCGACGACCACACCCAGCGTCAGGCTTGCAACCACAACGGCAGAGGTGACCGATCCTTCCACAACCGCGGCGACCGTGGCCAGCATCGTGGACGTCGCCACAAAGACCAGCGCCGCGACCGTCGCTCGGAGAATCAGGCCCATCAGGAGGCTAGGATGGTCGCATCCGCAGTGCTTCCACAGGAAACCCGCAGAGGACCCACAGACCATCCACAGGAACCCCACAGTCTCGCCGCGCGGCCCTCATGCACACCCATCCGCCGCGGATCCGCGGCTTGCTCACAGCTCATTCACAGCATTTCCACGCGATTTAGACACGAACCAACGGGTCGAAGAGCTTGCGGTGCTCGTCCAGGGCAAACCGATCGGTCATGCCGGCGATGTAGTCGCAGACCACGCGGTGCAGGCCGTCCTTCTCGATCCGCTCCTGAAAGCGCGGCGGGAGCTGTAGCGGCTCTCCGGTGTAGGACCCGAACAGGTCCCGCAGAATGCGTCCCGCCTTGTCCCCCATCCGCACGACGCGATAATGCCGGTACATATTCTTGAGCAGGAACTCCTTCATCTCGCGAACGAGTGCACCCATCTCCGCCGGGTAGGCCACGAGCCGCCGGCCCGCCCCACGAACGTCCTCGACGGATGCCACGCGCGCCTCCCGCAGGCGATCCATGGTCGTCTCGATGAGGTCACGGCTACAGCGGTCGATGATCCGCCGGATGGCCTCGTGGCGGGCCAGCCGCTCATCCCGGACGCCCCGCGCCAGGGCGACATCGTGGGCTTCGCGAAAGAGTCGCACCTCGCGGATCTGTTCCATGCTCACCATGTGGGACGTCAGCCCGTCGTCGATGTCGTGGTTGTTGTAGGCGATCTCGTCGACGAAGTCGATGAGCTGAGCCTCGAGAGTCGGCGCTTCGCCCGGCGCGTACTCCGCCGGCGCCAAGGCATCGCTCTCCTGTTGATGCTTGATCATCCCCTCGCGCACCTCCCATGTGAGGTTCAGCCCGGGGAACTCCGCATACCGCTCCTCCAGCACCTCGAGGATGCGGAGCGTCTGACGGTTGTGCTCGAAGCCTCCGTGGCCGCGCATCAGCTCGTCCATCACCTTCTCCCCCGAGTGGCCGAACGGGGTGTGGCCGAGGTCGTGGCCGAGCGCCAGCGTCTCGGTCAGCTCCTCGTTGAGTCCGAGGGCGCGCGCGACCGTGCGCCCGATCTGCGCCGCCTCGAGGGAGTGGGTCAGCCGAGTGCGATAGTTGTCCCCCTCGTGGTTGACGAAAACCTGCGTCTTGTATTCGAGACGGCGGAACGAGGAGCTGTGGATGACGCGATCCCGGTCCCGCTGGTAACGCGTTCGCATCGAGTGCTCGGGCTCCGGGAAACGGCGCCCGCGGCTCCGACTGCTCCGCATTCCCCACGGCGCCAACTCGCGCTCCTCCCGCGCCTCCTGAATGGCTCGATCCACCAGATCCATGCACCCTCCAAGCCGAATTCTACTTCCCGAGCGTGTCATAGCAGGACCCTCGAAATCCCTACCTGAACTAAACTCCTCGTTCACGCTCGGCACAGATGCGGTGAGGGAAGACCTTGGCGACAGAGAAGATCCCCGTGGGCGTCCTGGGCGCAACGGGCGCCGTGGGACAGAGGTTCATACAGCTTCTCGAAGGGCACCCGTGGTTCGAGGTGGCGGAGGTCGCGGCCTCCGACCGCTCGGCCGGGAAGTCCTACGAGGACGCCTGCACGTGGCGACTCACGGGAACGCCTCCCGCCGCGGTGGCGGGTTTGACGGTCCTTACGACCGCCGGTCCCTTCCGCTCCAAGCTCCTCTTCTCGGGGCTCGACTCCTCGGTCGCGGGTGAAGTCGAGACGGACCTCGCCGCCAAGGGGCACGCGGTCGTCTCCAACTCGCGCAACCATCGGATGGATGCCGACGTCCCGCTCCTCATCCCCGAGATCAACCCGAATCACCTGGACGCCGTCGCCCTCCAGCGCAAGAGAACGGGCGGCGGATACATCGTCACCAACCCGAACTGCAGCGTGGTGGGACTTGCGATGGCTCTCGCTCCCCTGGAGCGTGCCTTCGGTCTCGAGTCCGTCCACGTCGTCACACTCCAAGCCCTCTCGGGAGCCGGCTACCCCGGCGTGCCATCGATGGACGTGGCCGACAACGTCGTCCCATACATCGGCGGCGGCGAGGAAGAGAAGATCGAGGCCGAGCCGCGCAAGATCCTGGGACGTCTCGCAGGCGGTGCCTTTGCGGACGCCGACATCCCGATCTCGGCCTCCGTTCACCGTGTCGCCGTCTCCGATGGCCACACGATGGCGATCTTCGTCCGCCTCCGCAAGGCCGCGACGGCCGATGACGCCGCCCGCGCGCTCGCCGCCTTTCGGGGCGAGCCGCAGGAACGCCGACTCCCCTTCGCGCCGACCCAACCGATCCACGTCCTGACGGAGGTCGATCGGCCCCAGCCCCGCCTCGACCGGGACCGGGAGAAGGGCATGGCCGTCTCCGTCGGGCGGATCCGCTCCGACGGGCGCGGCGGCCTGAAGCTCGAAGCCCTCGTCCACAACACCATCCGGGGCGCCGCGGGCGTCGCAATCCTCAACGGAGAGCTTCTCCAGGCGCGCGGCCTGCTGCCGTGATCGTGATGAAATTCGGCGGGACCTCCGTGGGTTCCGCCGAGCGCATCCAGGGCGTCGCCGATCGTGTTCGCGAGCGTCTCGATCGCAAGCCCGTCGTCGTCACCTCCGCGGTCTCCGGTATCACCGACCTCCTGATCCATGGCGCGCGCCTGGCACTCGCCCGCGATCCCGCGGCTGAGGGCGTCCCCGACCGGATCCTGAGCCGCCATCGAGACGTCCTCGACCAGCTCTTTCCCTTGGGCGAGGTGCGCGATCTCTTGGAGGTCCACGTCGCCCGGATCGTCGGCGAGCTTCGCAGCATCTACACCGGCGTCCACGCGCTCGAGGAGCTGACGCCTCGCTCCCTCGATGCCGTCTCGGCCATGGGGGAGCGCCTCTCGTACGCCATGGTCGCGGCCGTTCTCCAGCGAGAGGGCCTCCGCGCGGAGGCGGTGGACGCCCGCAGCGTCATCGTCACTGACGACACCTTCGGCCGCGCCCTCCCGCTGACGGCCGAGACGGAGGCGCAGGTCAAGGCGCTGGTCCGCCCACTGGTGGAAGCCGGTATCGTCCCGGTCCTCGGCGGCTTTATCGGCAGCACCCGCGACGGAGTCACTACAACCCTCGGGCGCGGAGGCTCGGATTGGTCCGCAGCGATCATCGGCGCCTTGCTCCCGGCTGAGGAAATCCAGATCTGGACGGACGTCGACGGGATGCTCACCGTCGACCCGCGCGTCGTCCCCGCGGCGCGGCACATCGCCGAGGTCAGCTTCGAGGAAGCCGCCGAGTTGGCCTACTTCGGCGCGAAGGTTCTCCACCCGGCCACCATCAAGCCTGCCGTCGAGAAGGGAATTCCCGTCCGCATCCTCAACTCGATGAACCCTGCCGCCCCCGGCACGCGCATCGCGGCGGCTTCCACCGGTGCCACCGGCGAGCCGAGGGCCATCGCCTTCAAGCGTGGGATCACCGTCGTCCTGATATCGCAGCCCCGGATGCTGATGGCCCACGGCTTCCTCGCTCGCGTTTTCGAGGTCTTCGACCGCCACCGCACGCCCGTGGACCTCATTGCCACGTCCGAGGTCTCGATTTCCCTCACGGTCGACGATCCCGCGCGACTCCCCGCCATCGAAGCCGATCTCGCGGCACTCGGCGAGGTTCAGGTTCTGCGTCCCATGGCCATCGTCAGCGTCGTCGGCCGCGGCTTCGCCCGTCAGTCCGGCGTGGCCGCTCGCATCTTCGCCGCGCTTCGCGACGTAAACATCGTTATGATCTCGTTCGGAGCCTCGGACGTGAACGTTTCCATGGTCGTCGCCGCCGAAGATGCCGAGCGGGCGGTTCGCCTGCTCCACAAGACCTTCTTCGAGGGAGCTGCCGCTTGAAGATCGCTGTCGTGGGTCACGGCAAGACCGGGCGCGAGGTGGAAGTGGTTCTGCGCGAGCGCGGCCACGAGCCGGTGCGCGTCCCCCGCGGCGGTCCCTATCCCGCCGCGTGTGCTGTGGGCATCGACTTCACGAACGCCGACGCGGTCGTGGGCAATGTGGCGGCGGCCATGAGTGCCGGATCCCGGTACGTCGTCGGCACCACCGGCTGGAGCGAGCAACTGGACGCCATCTCCAGCTCCGTCCGTCGCGCGGGAGGCGGCCTCGTCCACGGCGCCAACTTCTCCCTGGGCGTGAACCTCTTCTACCGCATCGTCCGCGATGCCGCGGCACTTCTGGCCGGCTTCCCCGAGTACGACCCCTTCGTCCTCGAGCGTCACCACCGCCAGAAGAAGGACATCCCTTCCGGAACAGCCAAAGCTCTGGCTGCGATCCTCGAGGACTCCAAGGGGCGGCGCCTCAGAGGCGTCACCTCCTTCGCCGGAGCCATACCGGAGGGCGCTTTCCATGTAGCGTCGGTCCGCGCCGGGGGCGTCGTGGGCGATCACACGGTCGGCTTCGACTCCGGCGGCGACGAGATCGTGCTCGAGCATCGCGCTCGATCCCGCCGCGGCTTCGCGACTGGGGCCGTTCTGGCTGCCGAGTGGATCGCGACGCGCACCGGCGTCCACGGCTTCGAGGAAGTCCTGGACGACCTTCTCGCCGCGTCCCGCCCACCATCCGCCTGACCCTACTTCGACGTTGCGTCCGCCAGGGCGAGCCAAGCCACGAGGGCGGCCCGCTTCTCGTCCTGCGTCCACGGAGGACCCAGAGCCTTTCCCCACTCCGCGAGGCGACGTCCCAGCTCAGCGGCCGAGCGCCGCAGTGCTCGCGCGGCAAGCTCCTCCAGGTCGCGTTCTCTCACCTCGGCGACCCGAAGCCCGCACCGCCGGCTCGCCTGCCGAAGTACGTCGCGGAACAGCTCGCCCTCCGCAGCGTGGATGTGGGCGTGAGAGGCGAGGATGTCCCGAAGGCCCGGCAACGCGCGCCCCGACGCGAGGAGAAGGCCGGCAGTCAGGGGCTCGTACCCCGCCGCCCGCAACTCGGCGAGCGCCTCCCGCACCGCTCGGTCCGCGAGAGCGTGGGCCTCGTCGGTGGAACGGCGAATCAGGCTCTCGGCTGCCACGAACGGGAGTCCCTCAGCCTCGTGAAAGGGCTGGCGCGGCGTCCGGCGGGAGAGCTCGACGCGCCGTCGCACGAACACGGACGGCTCCGCGGTTGGGCCGGCCACCGCAACGAGGACGGCCCAACCGGAGTGCGACCGAAAGCCGAGCGCCGCGTCACTCACCATCTCGGTCAGACTCGCACAATCTCTCCCAGCCGACCGGAACGGAAGTCGCTGAACGCCCGCGCGATCTCGGCCTGGGTGTTCATCACGAACGGGCCATGCCGGGCCACCGGCTCGCCCAGGGGCTGACCGGCTAGAAGCAAAAGGCGCGCACCGTCCTTCGCGTCCGCTGGCACAGCCAGGCGCACCGAGCTGCCGGAGCCGAGCAGGCCGAGCTGCCCATCGGCCAGCGGCGTCTTGTCGGCCCCGATCACAGCGCTTCCCTCAAAGACGTAGACGAACGCGTTCTGACCCTCGGCCACGGGCTGCTCGACCACGGCGCCCGGGCGCAGGGTCCAGTCCTGGTAGACGATCGGCGTATGCGTGTCGATGACGGCGCGAACGCCCAGCGCTTCTCCCGCGATGACCCGGACGCGCGCCAGACCGTCGGGACTGGTCCCCTCGGGAATCCCCGCGGACGGCACCTCCTGATACCGCGGCGCGATCATCTTGTCCCGCGCCGGCAGGTTCACCCACACTTGGAAGCCGTGGACGCGCCCCCCTTTCTCGCGAATCGCCTTCGTCGGCATCTCGGAGTGCACGACACCGCGGCCGGCCGTCATCCATTGCACGTCCCCCGCCGCGATCGTGCCGCGATTCCCGGCCGAGTCCTCGTGCTCGAACGCCCCCTCGAGCATGTACGTCACCGTCTCGAACCCACGATGCGGATGGTCTGGCGCCCCGACAGCCTCGCCCGGTGCGTAGTCCGCCGGCCCCATCTCGTCCAGGAGGAGAAAGGGATCCACCAGATCCAGTCCCCCGGTCGGGAACGGACGCCGCACCACGAAACCGCCCCCTTCGAGCTGCCGGTGCGCAGTGATCACCTCTTCCACCTTGCGAGTCATGGCTATCTATTCTCCTTCCTGGTTCAAGTCTTTCAAGCCGCTGGCTGAGCCCGAGTCAGCAGCGGAACGGTTCCCCCAACGAGCCCCGCCACGAGAGCCGCGAAGCCCCACGACAGACCCGACCACGACACCCCGAGGGCGTGATCCAGGGACAGGTTCCCGGGCCCCGTAAAGGCCAGCACCAGGGCCACCGCGCCAAGGACGAAGGCGTACTCGAAGCCGCCATTCTGGGCGAAGAAGCCGTTCCGAAGGTGGGCGCTGACCGCGGCCACGATCATCACCGCGACGACGCCCGCAGCCGCCGCCGGCGTCAGAAGCCCCGCTGCAACGAAGAGCCCCCCGCCGACCTCGACCACGCCGGCCAGGGCCGCCTGCACCCGGCCCGGACGGAAGCCGAGGTGTTCGAAGCCCGCGCCCGTCCCAGCGATCCCGCCGCCGCCAAACCACCCAAAGAGCTTCTGGGCCCCATGGGCCGCCAGAGTCAGGCCCACCACCAACCGCACGATCAAGAGTCCGATGCTCATACTCTGCCTCCGGTCGCCA
>JBGPYB010000160.1:0-10512 GCA_041493035.1 Vicinamibacteria bacterium
CCTGGGCTGGTACTGATCTTCGCCGGGGCGGGCTTGACGAGACGCTGCGCTCGATATATCCTTTCATCCGGATAGAGCGATGGCACAATCAGCCCGGCAACCCGACGCACTCCTGTCGTGGATGGCGAGCCTCTCCGACCCGACGCGGCTGCGTCTCCTGCGCCTGCTGGAGCGCCACGAGCTGGGCGTAGCGGAGCTGTGCGACGTCCTCCAGCTCCCTCAGTCGACCGTGAGCCGGCACCTGAAGGTGCTTGGGGACGAAGGTTGGGTGCGGAGCCGTGCCGAGGGCACGACGCGCCTCTACCGCATGATCGAGGATCAGGACGGTGCGCCGCGCCGGCTCTGGGCCATTGCCCGCGAGGAAACGGCGGGCTGGGCCACGGTGGAGCAGGATCAGCTGCGGCTCACGCGTCGCCTGGTCTCCCGGCGTCCGGCGGCCGAAGCCTTCTTCGCCGGAGCCGCGGGGGAGTGGGACCGCCTGCGCCACGAGCTCTACGGCGAGACCTTCACGGAGGCCGCTCTCCTGTCGCTGCTTCCACCCGAGTGGGACGTGGCGGACCTCGGATGCGGCACCGGCCAGACGGCGGCGGCCCTGGCGCCCCACGTGAGAACGGTCGTGGGCGTCGACCAATCGGCGGCGATGTTGCGGGCGGCGCGAAAGCGCACCGCGGCCCTCGCGAACGTGGAGGTGCGGCAGGGAAGTCTCGAGGCACTTCCCATCGAAGACGAGAGCGTCGATGGCGTGCTGCTCATCCTGGCTCTGACCTACGTCGCGGATCCATCGCGGGCCCTTCATGAAGCGGCCCGGATCCTTCGCGGCGGTGGCCGCGTCGTCGTGGTCGACTTGCTGCGCCACGACCGGGAAGACTTTCAGCGGCAGATGGGCCAGGCGAGCCGGGGCTTCGGCCCGGAAGCCCTCGCCGGGATGCTCCATGAATCGGGGCTTGGACGAGGGTGCGTGCGGTCGCTGACGCCAGAACCCAAAGCGAAGGGGCCGGCCCTCGTTCTCGCCACGGGTACGAAGGCGGGGCACGTGATCGATCTCGGAACAGGACGGAAGAAAGGAACGGGAAAGCTATGAGCACGACGGTATCGGCGCCTTCCAAGAAGGGTGGCCTGGAGTTCAAGGTGGCGGACCTCGGCCTCGCCGAGTGGGGACGCAAGGAGATGGTCCTCGCCGAGCAGGAGATGCCCGGCCTCATGGCGATTCGGAAGGAGTACGCGGGGGCGCAGCCCTTGAAGGGGCAGCGCATCACCGGCAGCCTCCACATGACCATCCAGACGGCGGTCCTCATCGAGACGCTGAAGGCCCTCGGCGCCGACGTCCGATGGGCGTCGTGCAACATCTTCTCGACCCAGGACCACGCCGCGGCCGCAGTGGTGGTGGGCCCGAACGGAACCCTGGAGAAGCCCGCGGGTGTACCGGTCTTCGCGTGGAAGGGCGAGAGCCTGGAGGAGTACTGGAACCTGACGGAGCGCGCCCTCGACTTCGGCGGCGGGCAGGGCCCCACGCAGATCGTGGACGACGGCGGAGACGCTACGCTGCTGATCCACAAGGGGCTCGGGTTCGAGAAGGCCGGCCGCGTGCCCGATCCCTCGACCGCGGACAACGAGGAGTTCGCCATTGTGCTGTGCCTCCTGGCACGCCTCCAGAAGGAGAACGCCGGCCGGTGGCAGAAGGTCGCGATGGAGTGCAAAGGCGTGAGCGAGGAAACAACGACGGGCGTCCACCGCCTGTACGACATGGAGCGCGCCGGAAGCCTCCTCTTCCCGGCCATCAACGTGAACGACAGCGTCACCAAGAGCAAGTTCGACAACCTCTACGGCTGCCGCCACTCCCTGATCGACGGCATCATGCGCGCGAGCGACGTCATGCTCGCGGGCAAGGTCGCCGTCGTCTGCGGCTACGGTGACGTCGGCAAGGGGTGCGCCCAGTCTCTCAAGGGGCAGGGCGCGCGCGTCGTGGTCACCGAGATCGATCCCATCTGCGCCCTCCAGGCGGCCATGGAGGGGTACCAGGTCCTCACCCTCGACGACGTCCTCCAGACCGCCGACATCTTCATCACCGCGACCGGTAATGCCGGCATCATCCGTGTCGAGCACATGGCGCGGATGAAGGACAAGGCCATCGTCGGGAACATCGGCCACTTCGACAACGAGATCGACATCGACGGCCTGAAGAAGTTCCCGGGTATCCGTCGCATCAACATCAAACCGCAGTACGACCAGTGGGCGTTCCCCGACGGCCACAGCGTCATGATCCTGGCCGAGGGGCGTCTCCTGAACCTCGGGTGCGCCACGGGGCATCCGAGCTTCGTGATGTCCGCGAGCTTCGCCAACCAGGTCCTCGCCCAGATCGAGCTGGCCGTCAACCGATCGAGCTACGAGCGGAAGGTGTACGTCCTGCCCAAGCACCTCGACGAGAAGGTCGCTCGCCTGCATCTGGACAAGCTCGGCGTGAAGCTGACGCGCCTCACGCCCGAACAGGCTGCGTACATCGGCGTTCCCGTGGACGGCCCGTACAAGACCGACCGCTACCGGTACTGATCCCGGTCTTCACCGCGCGGGGGTTCTAGGGGGGCCAGCGGAGCCCCCTAGAGGGCCGGTCAAGCTGGAACGGCACTCTAGCGGTCGCGCAGCAGGAGCCCTGCTCGGGAGAGGACCCAAATTCCCGCCATCTGGATGACGTGGAAGAGGTCGTTGTGGTTGAACTGAGAGTGCAGGCCGAGGTGCAGGGCTTGGATGAGCCCCCCCGCGAACGAGACGAGGACGCCGACCAGGACGAAACCTCCGGCCCGCTCGCTCCGCCGCGTCAGCTGGAGGCCGAACGCAACGAGAAGAAGAAGCGTGCCTGCGTAGTCGTAGCCCACCAAGCGAAAGTCCCGTTCCGCGAGGATGAGGGCGGTATAGACGAGGAACCGGCCGGTGAGGAGCACGAGAGCCGCGACCCGCAGGCCGCTGAGGGGCAACGCGGCCCGCGTCGCGCCGGCAAGGATCAAGAGGTCGGCGAGGCCGATGCCGACGTACGTGATGGACCACAGGTAGTGTCGAAGCGAGGGCAGGACGTCCGGCGGGATGCCGTGCCACGTCCCCCCAACGAGAGCGGCCACGGCCAGAACGAAGAACGAGGCGGCCCAAAGCCGACGCGAAAGGGGCGGGGAGAATCCAGGGCATGAGAGCCGCCGCGCCAGCCCGAAAGCGAGGGCCGCGAGGAGGTAGTCGGTGAGAACGGTCGTGGGCTCGCTCATCGGCGTTCACCTCAGCTCGCTCAGAACACCTTCAGGTTGATGTACTTCTTCGGCTGGCGGCGGATGTCCTCCACCAGCTTCTCCAGCTCGATCGCAGCCTTGTCGAAGTCGGTCGCGGCCTGCGAAGCGCGGTCGTAGAGAACAGCGTCGCGGCTGAGCTTGCCGAGGGTGCCCTCCCCGTGGTCGAGCCGCCCCAGGATCGCGTCGAGCGACGTAGCGGAGCGGTCCAGGTTCACGACGAGGCCGTCCATTCGCCGGCTCAGGTCGTCCACCTGCTTCACGACCCGCTCCAGCTCCGGGCCGGTGGTCACCCTCTCCATGCCCTCGGCCGACTTTCGGAGGCTCGCGGACAGCGCCTGAACCTCGCCACGCTGGTCGGAGACGACGCCGGACACCTGGCGGAGCAGCTTGCTCATCTGCCCGCTGCTGTCCCGGACGTTGCGGATGGTGTCGTCCGAGATCAGCCCCTGGAGCCTGGTCGTCACCTTGTCGGCCTCGCCCGCGAGGCTCTGCACCTTGTCGAACACCCCGGGGCCGTTCCCGCCCGACAGCTCGTCGCCCCACCTGGCCTTTCGGGTCGACCCGCCGGGGAGCACGTCGGCCACCATGCCGGCGAGCAAGCCGCTGGCCTTCAGCTCGACCCGCGAGTCGGAGGGGACCTCATACGCTTTCTCGATCTCCAACCGCAGCTCGACGCCATGCGTCCCGATCCCGAAGCCGACGACGCGGCCGATGTTCACGCCGCGCATCCGTACGGGGTCGCCGTTGCGGATCCCTGCCGCATCGGGAACGCTGGTCCTCAGGAGATAGCGACCCCGGAACAGGGCGGGGCTCGTGAGGGTCATCAGGGCGAACCAGGCGGCGAACAAACCCACGATGGCAAAGAGCCCCACCCGCGCCTCTCGGTGGCGGCCCTGGGCTCGTGGCATCGACGGAAGCAACCTTGCTGTGCTCACAACTCCTCCTTCCGATCCTCTCCGTTTGCCTCTAGGATCCTCAGAGCGGCTTCGGCGGCGGCGTGCCGGTCGGCGAAGGCGCGCACGACCGGGTCGTCGCTGGCACGAAACGCGTCCGGGGGCCCCACGAAGCGGAGCTTTCCATGCTCGAGCAGCGCCACGCGGTCGGAGATCTCGAGGGCCTGCTGGATGTCATGGGTGACGATGATCGACGTCACGTGGGTGCGCTCGCGGATGTCGAGGATGAGACGCGACACCGCGGCGCTGTTGACTGGGTCGAGTCCCGTCACGGGCTCGTCGTAGAGCATGATCTCGGGGCGGCCCACGATGGCCCGCGCGAGCCCCACGCGCTTGCGCATGCCTCCCGACAGCTCCGAAGGCAGCTTCTCCAGAACGAGAGCGGGCTCCAGGTTCACGTCCTGGAGCGCTAAGCACACCTTGCGGAGCACGTCGCGCGAGGCGGACCGGCCCTCGTGGTCGGGAAGGCCGGTGCACATGTTCTCGTAGACCGTCATCGAGTCGAAGAGGGCTGCGTACTGGAACACGTAGCCCACCTTGCGTCGGATCCGTTCGAGCGCGCCGTCCGACGCGAACACCGACTCGCCGTCGATGCGCACGTCCCCCTGGTCGGGCTCGAGCAGGCCGTTGGTCGTCTTGAGCAGGACGCTCTTGCCCGTGCCCGAGGGTCCCACGATGGAGAGGGTCTCCCCGGTCGCCACGTCGAGGTCGACCCCGCTCAGCACCGGCACGTCGAAGGACTTGTGAATGCCGACGTACTCGATCATGGGATCTACCCTAGGAAGAGCGGGGGAAAGGTCGCGTCGACGACGAGGACGGAGATGATCATGAAGACGACTGCGGAGGTCGTGGCCCGACCCACTCCCTCCGCCCCGCCGCGTGCCTCGAGTCCCATGTGCACGGAGATGAAGGGGATGAGGAAACCGAAAACGAGGCCCTTGGCGATCGAGTAGAAGAGGTCCCAGCTGTGCCAGAAGATCCGCGCCCCGTAGAGGAAGGACTCGGGGCCGAGCCCGGCGCTGATGCGCGCGGAGATCATGCCCGCGAAGATCCCCACGCAATCGGCGAGGGCCACGAGGAGCGGCATCGCGATGGTGCCGGCGATGAGCCGCGGCCCGGCCAGGACCGAGATGGGGTCGCGGCTCAGCGAGTGGAGCGCGTCGATCTGCTCCGAGACCTTCATGGTGCCGAGCTCGGCGGTGATCCGGGCGCCCACCCGCCCGATCAGCACGACGGCCGTCATGACAGGGCCGAGCTCCAGGACGATGCTGGAGACCACGACGCTGCCGAGGATGTAGAGCGGGACGGAGCCGGTGAACTGGTAGTTGCCCTGCTGGGAGGTAACGACGCCTGAGAGGACGGCGGTCACGCACACGAGGGGGATGCTCTCCACGCCGGTTGAGTGGAGCTGAGCCATCACGTCGCGGAGGGCCACCCGGCCACGAAGCGTGGCCATAGCCACCCGCGATACGAGCAACCACATCTGCCCGGCGTGGCAGGCCAGACCCTCCACGGTCCGGCCAACGTGGGCCAGGCCCTCGAGAACGGCGCGATGAACGAGGCTCCGCATCACGACACCTCGGCGCCATGGGTGCCGGCCAACGCCGCGGCCTGGTCAGGAAGCAGCTCGAGCACTACGGAGCCCACGGCAACTTTCATCTTGACCTTGTAGGGAACCGCACGCTCGTCGTCGGAGATCCAGATGTCGACGGCGCCGGAGAGACCACCCGGCCCCCGGTAGCGGCCGACGAATTGCATGCGCACCGTCTGCACTTCCTGTCCATGCCAGCGGATCCGTTCCGTGCCGACCGTCCGCAGCTGCGTGGGCCACCAGATGGAGTCGACTACCGTCGGGACCACGGCCGAGCCCCGCGCACGGGCCAGGGCGCGAGCGACCAGCAGAACCGAGATGCCATCCTGGGCATTCGGGGGGAGTGGCAGGACGTCGTATCCGAAGAGGCCATCCCTTACCGTGCGCACGGTGCAGCGAAGGGCCTCGGGGTCCATGTCGTAGCCGGCTTCGTCGTCGCCCGAGTCGGAGTCGCTGGCCGCGTGGCGGTGAGCGAGGACGGCGCCGTCCTGGCCTACGACGCTCTCGAAGCGGCTGTCCATGTGGAAGAACGGAATTGCGTCGTTCGACCTCGCGGAGAACACGACCTGGTGTGCGGCCCTGCCCCGGTACACGATCCCATGCCCCGTCTCCAGCGTGACCGAGGCCAGATTGAAGAAGAGGTACTTGACCCGGTACCGCAGCGTCTCTCCCGGGTGCAAGCCCGGGGGCGCCAGGAGGTGGCCGGGCCCAACCTCGCTCGCCGGCGCCGGAGCAGCAGGGACCGCCTCAGCGCCGCCAAGGGCGGCGGCCCGGTCTCCGGCCACGCGCGCGGCTCCGGCGTGACCCAACTGTGCCTCGGTCTCCGCCAGGCCGACCCAGCCGAGGCCGATCACTTGGTCGTTGCGGACGACACCCAAGAAAGCTGCGCGGGCACGCTGGAGATCGGGCCGCTCCAGGAAGAGCCGGCCGGCCCAGAGCTGATCCCGCACGTCGGCGCCAGGCATTCCGAGCAAGGCGGCGGCGCTGTCGAACACCTCGGGCTGACCGAGCTGCTGCTGCGCGCGAGCAAGCCAGCGCAGTGCCGGCGTCCAGCGCGGCTCGCGCTGATGGAGAGTGGTCAGGTGTGACACCGCCTGGGCAGCATCGCCGCCGTAAAGCCAGACGACAGCCCGGTTGAGCTCGCGCTCTCGGGCGGGGGTCGTTGCACCGAGCGCCGCAAGTGCGCGCTCGGCCTCGCCGTCGACCCAGCACCGAGCGGCTGAGGTGAGAGCCGGAGGCGGCCCACCCGACGTGGTGAAGCCCGCGAGCAGGAGTGCTCCGGAGAGCACGACGCCGATCCGGCGGAGACGCAGTGACGGAGCACGCATGGTCAACCTCCTCAAGCCCGCACCCCGCATCGGCGGGGCCGACCGGGTGCGGCCCGCATGACAGAAGCCGATTGGGCAAGAGCCGTGCCGGCGCAGCAGCGATTCGAGAGCGCGCGGGCAACGTGTTGACTTGACAGCCTGTATCTGTGGTCTCCGACGATCGGCACGTTTATCTGGAACCGACTCGCAGCCCACATGCTGGGCACCGCTCGCGCACCCGCTTGGCGATCCGTCGCGCCGGTTTCCTGGCGGTCCGCGGTGCAGATCTGCGCGGCGGGTGCACCTCGGGAAGGCCCTGTGCGTCTACGCGGAGCGGCGGCCCGGCAAGGCCATCGTCGGGAACATCGGCCACTTCGACAACGAGATCGACATCGACGGCCTGAAGAAGTTCCCGGGTATCCCTCGCATCAGCATCAAACCGCAGCACGACCAGTGGGCTCGATCCCAATGACGCGACCGCCGCGCGCGTAGTCGATCAGGAACCCAGAAGGGCCACGCGACGTCCGGTGGGCACGGTCCCCCTTCCGGCGCGGCAGGTAGTAGTACGCTGCAAGGGCAAGACCGTGCCGATAGGTGACCTCAAGACAGGTCTCGCTGATTGGTTCACATGGGCGCGGAAGTGGCAGGTGGATGACAGGTGGCGAGCGTCGCCTCTACTAGCTGCTTGGCTGCCGTGCCACTCCCCTCCCTGCCAATATGGGTGAGACACTTTACCCCCCGGGAATTCAGTGAGCAGGGCGTGAAGGAAATACGGTCTTGGATACCACCGGTAGGATCAATGGAGAGCGAGACGAATCCAGCTCCTCAAGAACAACGGTTGCGCCTGTCAACTAGCTCGTGGTGCGTTCTC
Source organism: Vicinamibacteria bacterium (assembly GCA_041493035.1). Lineage (GTDB taxonomy): Bacteria > Acidobacteriota > Vicinamibacteria > Fen-336 > Fen-336 > JBGPYB01. The sequence continues at coordinate 7,992 of JBGPYB010000160.1, forward strand.
CTCTGAACCGCTCGTCGAGCGAGTAACGCCCGGGGCCTGTCAGGAGAAGCGCTGTGAAGGCGACGAGGAAGAGTAGCGCCAGCTCCCCCCGGTCACCTGGGACCTGAGCTTCGTGCAGCACGAAGACGATCACCGCGAAGTTGATCACCAGTGGCAGACAGGCGAGACGGCTAAGGATGCCCAAAGCGAGCGCGGAGGCGCAGACGCACTCGGCAAACGTCGCCAACGCGAGACTCACCGCTGGTCCTAGGCCAAGTGGATCGAGGAACTCGACTGGGTCGGCCACGAGGGCCGGAACTTTCGAAACACCGTGACGCCAGATCAAGATCCCCGAGAAACCCACCCGTGCGATCAAGAGTCCGAGGTCCCGCCAGACCCCGTCCCTGCCGGAGTGAAAGAACCTGTGTCTCACATTCATGTTCGAGGCTCCCACCGTCAGTCAACGCGTGCCAAAGACTCGTTCATTCCAGCGTGCCCGTCGAACACCCAGATCAGCTGCATCCGGCTGTTCGGCGTCAGCCTACTCCCGCGCTCGCTTCGTCCACTGCCATACTTCGATTAACTGGATCAGCCCTTACTACTGCGAGACAACGCCTGAGCCAGCTCGCGCTGCCGCACGTGCCTCAGGTCGACGAGCTTGGGTACGGTAATGCCATGACGCGACCCACGCGCTCTGATCCATCCGCACCGACTATTGTGGATATGCGCGGCGATCATCCGCACCGTTTGCCGTGGAATGCCAGGCACCGCACTCGACCACAGGTCTGCCGGCAGATTCTCGATGAGGTACGTGGTAGCTCGGTTGTTCGTCCGCCAAGCGGCGATGACCTGCTGGCCTTGTTCCATGTTGGCTGGCACTTCTAAACCCCTCGCCCCTTCGACTGTACGCCGAACACCGGGATCACCTGCGAGCCGGCGCTCACCTTGCCAAGCGCCGGATCGTCAGGTGCATCTCGTTGTTCTCTGGCCCTACGACTATCTCACGCCCCGCGAATCGCCGTCCCTCCCGTTCTCGCACTTCAGCGAGATGGAACTCCCAGCGCTCACGCTCCGCCGCGACCAGCACGCCGCGAATACGCTCCAGCTCCTCTGTAGCCAACGCATGTAGCAACCGTCGGATCTTGGATCGAGGCTGGGCGACCTCGGAGAGCAGCCAGTTGACCGTGGCGAGCCCGGCAGCGGGCGGAAGCCACTCCTGTTTGAAATCCGCGGGATCCGGATCCACGTCGCCGAGATCAGCGAGCTCTCTGAAGGCCCGCCGTGCTTCCCGCGGCGTGTCTGAGAACAGCTCGCACAAGGGCGGAGCCTCCGATTCCGGCATCAGCATTGACAAGTCAGCCGCCCAGTCGACATCCAGGAGCGCGGACCCGATGACAACGTGTCTGACTCGCCTCCTGTCATCCCTGAGGAGCACGAACAGCGTGCTCGTCGTGGGCTCGGGACGCCACCGCTCTCGGGCCATGCCGCTCCCTCAGTTCCATCGCCTTGTGGTCCAGAGAACACTGAGATCAGCTACGGCGCTCCATCGCTTGCGCCGGCGCCGCCAGCTGCATTTGTTGGACGGCCCCCGCCCGCTGGCGCCGTCTCTCTTCGCTCGCGCCTCAGATTCGGCCCCGCCCACATTAGCAGGCCGACCGCGACGAGCGCCGACGTGGAACACTTGAACCAGGGCGCCCACGCTGGATCGATCCCGCCATAGAGAATCATACCGATGTTGCTGGACCCGTGGTACAGCGTCGCCATCAGAATGCTGCCGCCCGTGTTTTGAAAGATCCACGTAAACACGATCGCCTCGGAGAGAACGAACACCGACCAAGGGAAGAGGGGCACGTCGCTCAAGTATTGATGGGGCAGCAAGATCACCGGCCAATGCCACGCCGTATGAACGGCACCGAGCATCAGACTGGCCGTAACGGCCGTGCGCGAGACGAGGAGACGCGGCAGAGCAAAGCCGCGCCAGCCCACCTCCTCACCCGCCGCGAAGAGGAACACCACCCACATCGCGGGCAGAACCGGGAGTATGGGAGGGATCCGCGCGGCGGAGAACACTCCTCTCACGCTTGCGAGACCCGCAGCAAACAGGTCTTCCGCAAAGGGAAGGCCAAGGACGACGAAATACCAGCCGACACCTACGCGCCATTGCCCGAGTCGCCTCAGCAGAGCCCTGACTTCATGCTCTCCGCTCTCGAAGCCCGAAATGACGACGGCGGCCAGTGCTGGTGCAAAGGCCCCAAGAATCGGCACCCAGAAGTGGAACCGGTCCATGAACCCCAGCCCAATGCAAGCCCAAAAGAGCGCGAAGGCGAGTATAAAGTAGAGCAGGAGCGGGTGGGACCGCAGAACATTGGTCATGTTACGCTCTGGCTGGTTCCACGAATGTCCGTCCAACACTGCGTTAAGCTGCAAGCCTGCATTCTAGCCATGGCTTGTCAGCTTCAACGCATTGTTGAACCAAAGCCGCTACGCGGCGGAGGGTCTGGGCCGAGACGCGATCTCCTGCCGTAGCGGCGTTCGTAGGTCA
>JBGPYB010000117.1:0-14926 GCA_041493035.1 Vicinamibacteria bacterium
ATCGGAGGCGGCCCAGACGCGGTCCACGAAATCGGGGCCGGGGAGGTGGAGGTCCTCTTTCGGGATCCCCTTGCAGCGGTGGTCCAGGAGGGACTTGCCGCCCTGTGCCAGGTGCTCTTCGATCGTCTTTAGCGTGGTCATCGGTCCTCCTTGTGCGTCGTCAGTGAAGGCGCGCCGCTTTGCGGCGCAGATCGTCGATCGTGTCGCGAAGCGCCGCGGCGTCGGAGGAGGAGGGCGTCTGGTCGACGGACTCCTCGAGGTCGCGTGCGGCGAGGGCATAGCAGTCGAGGGCGGCGTAGAGCATCCCGCGGTCGCGCAAGTGCTGCGGGCTCGCCGGGTCGAGAACGAGGAGGAGATCCACGGTGCGGATCGCCTTCGCGTAGTCCTCGGCGCGCACGTAGATGGCGCGCAGGTTGCGCAAGGTGCGGTCGAGGATCTCCCTTCGTCCGCACGCCTCGAGCATCGAGGCCTCGACCTTGACCCGCCCTTCGTAGATCCGGTCGAGGCGCTGCTGGCAGTCCTCCACCGAGAGGCGCATGCCGCCGTGAAAGGGATCGACCAGCAGATCGTTCCCGGGAGCCGGAAGCTTGACGATGAAGTGCCCCGGCAGGCCGACGCCGTCCACGGCAACCCCCGCCCGCCGCCCGACCTCCATGTAGACCATCGACAGCGTGATGGGGATTCCGGTCCGACGGTCGAGCACGTCGTTCAGGAGACTGTTGCGCGGGTCGTAGTAGTCCTTCGTGTTCCCGGTGAAGCCCTGCTCGTCGAAGAGCAGAGCGTTCATGGCCGCGACGATCTCACCGCGGTCGGAGGTTCCCGAGACCCGTTCGCCGAGCTCGCCGCCCAGGGTCCCGATGTGCGCCAGGTACTGGGCGACGTCGAGATCCGGGTATTCCTCGCAGGCGATCAGGAGCGAAGCCTCGGCCAGGTCGATGGCTTCGTCGGGGCCCGCGAGCATCTGGCTGAGCCTCTGTCTGGACCAGGACTCCGTCGGTGTCGTTTCACTCAAGACGGACGGGATTATAGCGCGTGGGAAAGGACCGCCGGGAAGGCGAGGTGCTCGACCTCGCACGAGGCCAGGGCTTCAGAGACGAGGGACGGGATGTCGAGGGCTCCCTCGGCGCGATGGACCTCGTCCAGGGCCGAAGCGGTCGCAGGGCCTCGGGGCACGAAGAGCTGACAGCAGTCCTGGTCGGGCAGGGTGCTGATTTCGAAGGTCCCGAGGCGCTGAGCCTCGGCCGTGATCTCGTCCTTGTCCATGCCGATCAGCGGACGGAGCACGGGGAGGCGTATGGCTTCGCCGATCGTCAGGATGTTGTCGAGGGTCTGGGAGGCGACCTGCCCCAGGCTTTCGCCGGTGACCAGCGCCTTGGCCGAGCATCGAGCCGCGATCTGCTCGGCGATGCGCAGCATGAAGCGACGGTAGAGAACCACGCGGAGCGGCGCGGGGCAGGACGCCACGATCGTCTGTTGCACGGGGCCGAACGGGACCAGGAAGAGCCTCGTACGAAATTGCCGGCGCGTCAGCTCCCGGGCGAGCGCCTTCGCTTTGTCGAGCATCGTGCGGTCCTGGAGAGGGAAGGCGTGGAAGCTCACCAAGTGGACCGTGCAGCCCCGCCGCATCAGTCGCGCGGCCGCGACTGGGGAGTCGATACCGCCCGAGAGCAGCGCGAGAACCCGTCCGGAAACGCCGACCGGGACGCCGCCGGGGCCACGGAGGCGCTCGGACGAGACAAGGATGCGGTCCTTGAGAACTTCGACGAAGAGGGTGAGATCGGGCTCGTCCAGATCCACCGGTAGGCCCGTGGCCTTCCGGACCGCGTCGCCGATCTCCCGGTCGAGCTGGATCGAGTCCCACGGGAAGAGCTTCCACGACCGCCGCGTCGTGATACGGAAGGACGTGACGGGGCGCTCGCGGGCGGCCGCGATGGCCGCCTGCTTTGCCGCTTCAACGTCGTGGGGGACCTCGCGTACTCGGGAGAAGTTGGCGACGCCGAAGACCGACTCGATCCGTGGGCGCAGGTCTGCCCATGGGACGCCGTCCGATGCCGTCAGCGCGATGCGTCCCGCCATCGGCCGAACGCCGATTCCGGGGAGGTCGGACGTGGCCTTGCGCAGGTTGTCGGCGAGCTTCTGAGCGAAGAAGGGACGGTGGCGCCCCTTGAGTGCGATCTCGTGGTACCGGACGATGACGCGCAAGAAACCTGAGCCTCTTGGGGCCCCGGCTGACTAGCTGGCTCCCGGCGCTTGGGCCTCGAGGCCGAGAGCCTCGCGCAGGCGGGGATGCACGACCTGACCGTCCCTGGCCACGAGCGTTTCCCGGACGATCTCGTCGTCCATGTCGATGACCAGCGTTCCCTGCTTCACGATGAGCGCCAGGAAGTTCGCCACGTTCTTGGCGTGGAGCTGGCTCGCGTGGGTCGGGACCGATGACGCCATGTTCACCGGACCCAGGAGCGTTACGCCTCCCGTCACCACCGTCTCGCCAGGGCGCGTCAGCTCGCAGTTGCCGCCCTGCTCCGCTGCCACGTCGACGATCACCGAGCCCGGACGCATTCCCGCGACCATGTCGGCCGTGATCAGGACCGGCGCCTTCTTCCCCGGGATCGCCGCGGTGGTGATAACGACGTCGGCCGCGGCCACGGCCCGGGCCATCGTTTCCCGCTGCCTGCGGTAGAAGTCCTCGTCCATGGCCTTGGCGTAGCCTCCCTTGTCCTGGGCGCCTTCCGTTTGGAGGGGCAGCTCCACGAACTTGGCTCCGAGGCTCTCGATCTGTTCCTTCACCGCGGGGCGGACATCGTAGGCCTCGACCACGGCTCCGAGCCGTCGCGCCGTCGCGATGGCCTGAAGCCCTGCGACCCCCGCGCCGATGATGAAGACACGGGCCGGCGCCAGCGTCCCGCCGGCGGTCATCAGCATAGGGAACATCCGCGGCGTCGTGTCGGCGGCGAGGAGCACCGCCTTGTAGCCGATGATGGTGGCCATCGACGAGAGCGCGTCCATGGCCTGGGCGCGGGTGATGCGCGGGATCAAGTCCATGGCGAAGGCCGTAGCGCCGCGGTCCGCCAGGGCCTGGATTCCCTCGGGTGCGGCGATGGGATCGAGGAGGCCCACCAACACCTGGCCGTGGCGCACCAGGCTCAGATCCGGCGGCGGCGCCGTGCGGCTCGAGGCGAGGGAGCGCACTTGAAGGATGGCGTCGGCCGAGGCGAAGACCTCCTCGCGCGTCACGGCGACGCTCGCACCCTTCTCGGCGTAGGCCGCGTCGGGGAATCCGGCAGCGACACCCGCTCCCGCCTCGATCACGACCTCGATCCCGAGTTTGCCGAGACCCGCCAGGGCGGCCGGGATCACGGCGACCCGGCGCTCGCCCGGGAATGTTTCCTTGGGAACTCCCGCTTTCATGACCCCCGGAGTTTAACCGATCCGCCCCTTCGGTATAATCGGCCCCACATGGTTCAAGCCGTGCCGGCCAGCGAGTTCAAGTTCTGTCCCAAGTGCGGCCACGTTCTCGAGTCACGCGGGCTCAAGGCTGGCGAGCCGCCGCGCCTCGTCTGCGTGTCGTGCGGCTTCGTCTTCTACCTCGATCCCAAGGTCGCGGCGTGTACCATCTGCGTGGTCGACGGCGGGATCGTCCTGCTGAGGCGCGCCACCGATCCGGAGTGGGGGAAGTGGGCCTTCCCCGGCGGCTTCGTCGATCGAGGCGAGTCCGTGCAGGATGCCGCTGTGCGCGAAACCCTCGAGGAAGTCCGGCTGCGAGTGAGCGTCACGGGCATCCTCGACGTCTACTCGTTCCCGCGCAGCGACGTCGTCGTCGTGGTCTATGCGGCGGACATCGTGGGCGGGGATCTCGCCGCGGGCGACGAGGCCGAGGACGCCAAGGCGTTTCCTCCCGAGCAAATCCCTTGGGACGACTTGGCTTTCGAAAGCACTCGAGTGGCCCTCAAAGACTACCTCCATCGCTTCTTCCCCCGCGTGCGGGTTCCCCGTTAGCGAGTCCATGACGGCGGCGACATTCGATCGAGCCCAGCTCCTCGCGGCGCGGGGAAGCGTGGCCGAAGCCTTGACGGCCGTCGACGCGCTGCTCGCCGAGGAGCCGAGCCACGTGCCGGCGCTTCTGTTGAAGGCCGGCCTCCTGCTCGACGCGCGCGACGGCGACACGGCCTTGGCGCTCTTCGAGCACGCGGCCGCCGCCGAGCCTCGGTCGGCCGAGGCCCGGAACGGTGTGGCCCGTTGCCTCCACGCTCTGGGACGCGACGACGAGGCGCTGGCCGCGGCCGAATCGGCGCGGCGGATCCTTGGGGAGGGCGACAACTTCCGCTTCGCGGCGCCCGTCTACCTGACCATCGTCTGGTGTCTGCGCGAGAAGAGGCGCTTCCGTGAGGCACTGGCCGCCGCCGACGAGGGGCTCACCCGCTGCCCCGACGCGATCCTGGCCCAATGGGCCTCCCTCGTCGAGGAGGAGCTGGCCGAGGCGGAAAAGGAAGAGTGCTAGCTCGGCTATCCTCGTCGGCGAGGAGTCGCGCGGCCATGACGAGCCCAGCCAGGGTCCTGGTGTTGTTCGGGGTTCTCCTCGCCGGCTTCCCGGCGCACCTTCAAGCGGTGGACCCGACCCCGCACGACAAGGCGTTCTGGCTGGCGATCACCGGGAACGACTATCGCGTGCCCGACGGGGAATCGGCCGACGCTCTTGTCATCGAGCTGAATCAGTACCTGGGCTCGACCGACCCACAGCTCCGCGACGACTTCGCATACTCCATCGCCGCCGCCTGGATCTATCGCGACAAGCGCCTGTCCAACGACACCCTGCGTTCCCTACTCGTGACGTGGACGGAGAACTTCCGGAAGGGGCTCGGTGAGACCGGCTCGGACGGAATCTTCGTTCGATCGTTCAGCGCTCTGGACCTGTCCACACTCGCGGCCCTCGACAACACGAAGGCCTTCCTCGAGGACGCCGAATTCACATCGTTTCTTTCCGCGTCCCTCGCCTACCTGGAAGGAGAGAAGGACCTCCGGGGGTTCGACCCACAGAAGGGCTGGCTGCACGCCACTGCCCACACCGCGGACCTGCTCAAGTTCCTGGGACGGAGCTCACGCCTCCGACCGACAGATCAGCCACGCATTCTCGCGGCCATCGCCGCCAAGATCCGCGCGGCGGACCATGTCTTCGTCTACGGCGAAAACGAACGATTGGCGCGCGCCGTCGAGTCTCTGGCGCTGCGCCCCGACTTCGACCGGGCCAGCTTCACCGCGTGGCTCGACCAGCTCGAGGCCGACGGGAAACGCCTTTGGCAGAACGGGCCCGCGATCGACCCTGCCCGCTTCGCCCCGGTCCAGAACGGCAAGGACCTCTTGCGCAGCCTCTACGTCGATCTCGCCCGCGGCCACGGCCAGGCCGTGGAGGAGATTCGCGCCCAGATCCTGCGCTGCCTCGACGAGCTGGGCTGACCGCGCCCGAAATCACCTGGAGCGGAGCAGCTCCAGTGTGTGGGCGAGGGCATAGCAGGCGAGCCTGTCATATCTGAATGCGCGGGTTGCCCCGAGGAACTACAATGCGCGGCGAAGCGCCGGGGAACCGCGGGGCGGACGAGAAGCCACGGCGAACGGAGGGAGCAGATTCCATATGGCCGAGACCACCAAGAACCATCAGGCGCTCGCAGACGCGGCGGCGCGCCAGCTCGCCAACACCACCAAGACCGTCCCACAGATGGCGGCGATCACGCCGCGCTGGCTGGTCCGCTTCCTCGAATGGAAGCCTCTCGAGTCGGGCACCTTCCGTGTCAACCGCGTGAGGGATGAATCGGCCATCGAAGTCGTTTGTGGCTCTCGCGATGAGCGCACGCTCCCCGAGACCTTCGTGGACTACGAAGAGAAGCCTCGCGAGTACACGCTGAGTGCGATCTCGACGGTCCTCGATGTTCACACCCGCGTTTCCGACCTTTTCAGCACCCCGATGGATCAGATCCGCGAGCAGGTCCGTCTCACCGTGGAGAGCGTCAAGGAGCTCCAGGAGAGCGAGCTGGTCAACAACGGCGAGTACGGTCTTCTCGGGAGCGCGGCGCCCACGATGCGCCTCCAGCCCCGGAAGGGCGCCCCGACGCCGGACGACCTCGACGAGCTGATCTCGCGGGTCTGGAAGGAGCCGTCGTTCTTTCTCGCCCACCCTCGCGCGATCGCGGCTTTCGGGCGCGAGTGCACGCGCCGCGGCGTGCCGCCCCCGACCGTCACGCTCTTCGGTTCGCCGTTCCTGACGTGGCGCGGGATTCCCCTCGTTCCCTGCGACAAGCTCAAGGTCGAAGGCGGGAAGAAGGGCGACGGGAAGACCAACGTCCTTCTCATGCGCGTCGGCGAGAAGAAGCAAGGAGTCGTGGGGCTCTTCCAGCCTGGGCTCCCGGGAGAGCAGACGCCGGGCCTGTCGGTGCGCTTCATGGGGATCAACCGGAAGGCGATGGGCTCGTACCTGATCTCGCTCTACTGCTCGGCGGCGGTCCTGACTCCGGACGCCCTCGGCGTGCTCGAGAACGTCGAGGTCGGGAACTACCATGAGTACAAGTGATTTCCCCGACCCCGCGCTGATCGCGCAGATCGCGCGGGAGTTCTTCACGGCTCTGCCGACTGCGCCGCAGTCGGCAGAAGCTGCCGTGCCTCCGGTACCCACGACGCTGCCCGATGCAGTCGCCGATCCGCTCTCGGCACGCGCCTCGTTCCCGGAAGTGACCTCGCTCCCCGCCGAAGCGGACCCTCGTTCGGCACCGGCGTTGCTCACTCCGGCGTCTCTGCCCGCGGCGGCGACACCGGAGGCCTTCCCCTGGCTCCCCGTGTCCTCCGCGGCGGCCTTTTCCTTCCTCGAGGAGGCCCAGTCGGTTGCCCCGATCACCCAGATGCCGCGGATCGAGTCTTACGACTTCCGTCCCGACGTGGTCCCGAGCTTCAACCTGACGCCGCAGATCTTCGACGCCGCGTCGATTCGCCGCGACTTCCCGATCCTGAGCGAGCGCGTCCACGGCCGCCCGCTGATCTGGCTCGACAACGCCGCCACGACCCAGAAGCCGCAGAGCGTCATCGACCGCATCTCGCACTTCTACGAGCACGAGAACTCCAACATCCACCGCGCGGCCCACGTCCTCGCGGCCCGCTCCACCGACGCGTACGAGGCGGCGCGGGAGAAGGTGCGCCGCTTCCTGAACGCCCGCTCCACGCGCGAGATCGTCTTCGTCCGGGGCGCCACGGAGGGGATCAACCTCGTGGCCCAGAGCTTCGGCCGACGCTACGTGGAGAAGGGGGACGAGATCGTCATCACCTGGCTCGAGCACCACGCCAACATCGTGCCGTGGCAGATGCTGTGCTCCGAGAAGGGCGCGCGCCTCCGGGTAGCGCCGGTGGACGATCACGGCCAGGTCATCCTCGAGGAATACGAGAAGCTCCTGGGCCCGCGCACGCGCCTCGTGTCCTTCGCCCACGTGTCCAACGCCCTCGGCACGGTGACGCCGGTGCGCGAGATGATCGAGATGGCCCACCGCCACGGCGCCCGGGTCCTCGTCGACGGCGCTCAGGCCGTCTCCCACCTCCGCGTCGACGTGCAGGCCCTCGACTGCGATTACTACGTCTTCTCGGGGCACAAGATCTTCGGCCCGACGGGCATCGGCGTCGTTCAAGGGAAGACCGACCTCCTCGACACGACTCCGCCCTGGCAGGGCGGTGGCAACATGATCGCCGACGTCACTTTCGAGAAGACGGTGTACCAAGCGGCGCCGGTTCGCTTCGAGGCCGGTACCGGCAACATCGCCGATGCCGTGGGCCTGGGCGCCGCTCTCGACTACCTGGACCGCATCGGCATGGAGAACATCGCCCGCCACGAGCACGAGCTCCTGGAGTACGGGACGAAGCAACTCCAGACCGTTCCCGGCCTGCGTCTGATCGGGACTGCCGCCGAGAAGGCCGGCGTGATGTCGTTTGTCCTGGACGGCTTCCGCACCGAGGACGTCGGCACGGCCCTGGACCGCGAAGGCATCGCCGTGCGTGCGGGGCACCATTGCGCGCAACCGATCCTCCGTCGCTTCGGCGTCGAGAGCACCGTCCGGCCGTCGCTGGCGCTGTACAACACTTGCGAGGATATCGACGCGCTGGTGGCCGCCCTTCGGCGGCTGCAAGCGGGGCGCGGCTCGAAGGGATACTGAGCAGGGCTCCTCGGCCGTAGAGCTCGCCCAACGAGTGGGGGTGGCTCCTTTTTTGCACTTCTTGAAGCAGGGCGCCCGCTCGCGCAACTTCTGCGTTGCGGGCCGCCGCGACCAAACCATGTTCGCGATCCTGCACGCTCGGTTCCTGGCCCCGGACATCAAGCTCTTCGAGATTCGCGCGGCGCGCATCGCCCGCAAGCAAGAAGCCGGGCAGTTCGTCATCGTGCGCCTCCACGAGCGAGGCGAGCGCATCCCCCTGACGATCGAGGGATCGGATCCCGAAGCCGGGACCATCACGCTCGTGGTTCAGGGCGTCGGCAAGACCACCCGTCTCATGAACCGCCTCGAAGCGGGGGACACGATTCGCGACGTGGTCGGCCCTTTGGGCAAGCCCTCCGAGGTCCGGCTCTTCGGCACCGTGGTGGTGATCGGCGGCGGCGTCGGCACGGCCATCGCCTACCCTACGGCGCGGGCCATGGAGGCCGCGGGCAATCGAGTGGTGTCCATCGTCGGCGCGCGGACGCGCGAGCTCGTGATCCTGGAAGACGAGGTCCGGAAGGTGAGCGACGAGACCCACGTCCTCACCGACGACGGCAGCCACGGGGAGCGAGGCTTCGTGACGGCGAAGCTGAGCGAGCTCATAGCCGCGGAGCGCCCGATCGACCTGGTTCTGGCGATCGGCCCCGTTCCGATGATGCGCGCCGTGGCCGACATCACCAGGCCGAGCGGGATCAGGACCGTCGTGAGCCTGAACGCGATCATGGTGGACGGCACGGGCATGTGCGGCGGCTGCCGTGTCGTGGTCGCCGACAAGAGCCAGTTCGCCTGCGTCGACGGCCCCGAGTTCGACGCCCACGCCGTGGACTTCGGGGTCCTGGCACAGCGAAACGCGATGTACCGCGCGGCCGAGAAGCGCGCTCTCGAGGAGATGGAGCGGGATCCCGAGCGTGAGCTGGCCGAGATCCGCCGAGAGTGCCGGCTCGCCGAGAGCGATCCGCGGATCGCCGCTCTCGAGGACGTGACGCCGTGAATCCCCTGAAGCTCAAGGAGCGCATCAAGCTCCCGCGACAGGCCATGCCGGAGCAGGATGCCGGCGAGCGCGCGAGGAACTTCGACGAGGTGAACCTGGGCCTGGACGTGGAGCTGGCGAAGCAGGAAGCTCTCCGATGCCTCCAGTGCGCCAAGCCGGCCTGCGTGACCTCGTGCCCGGTGGGCGTCAAGGTGAAGGAGTTCGTGGACCTCGTCCTGGACGGCGACTTTCTCGGCGCGGCGGCGAAGATCCGCGAAGACAACGTGCTCCCGGCGGTCACGGGGCGCGTCTGCCCGCAGGAAGAACAATGCGAGGGAGGCTGCGTCGTGTCCAAGCGCGCTGCGCCCATCGCCATCGGATATCTGGAGCGCTTCGTCGCCGACTACGAGCAGAGCGTCGGGACCGTCGCCCTGCCACCCCGTGCCGCCGCCACCGGCAAACGGGTGGCTATCGTCGGAAGCGGGCCGGCCGGTCTCACCGTGGCCGGGGACCTCGTCCAGAAGGGGCACGACGCCACGGTCTTCGAAGCGCTCCACGAGATCGGCGGCGTGCTGGTCTACGGGATCCCGGAGTTCCGTCTCCCCAAGGACGTCGTTCACCGGGAGGTCGCGAACCTGGAGCGGATGGGGGTCCGCTTCGAGACCAACGTGGTCGTGGGCAGGACCGTCACCGTCGACGAGCTTCTCGGCGAGGAGGGGTACGACGCGGTGTTCATCGCCACGGGCGCAGGGCTACCCCAGTTCCTGAGCGTGCCCGGCGAGAACCTCAACGGCGTCTATTCCGCCAACGAGTTCCTGACCCGCGTGAACCTGATGCGGGCCTACCGCTTCCCCGAATACGACGAGCCCGTCTACGACTGCCGGGGACGCGACGTGGCCGTGGTGGGGGGTGGCAACACTGCCCTCGACGGGATCCGCACGGCGCTCCGCCTCGGAGCGAGGAACGCGTACTTGCTCTACCGGCGCTCCGAGAAGGAGATGCCTGCACGCGCCGAGGAGGTGAAGCACGCCCGGGAGGAGGGAGTTCAGTTCATGACCCTCACGAACCCCGTGGCGTTCCTGGAAGGGGGTGAGCCCGGCTGGCTCGGGGCGGCGCGCTGCATCCGCATGGAGCTGGGCGAGCCCGACGACTCCGGCCGGAGCCGACCCGCTCCAATCCCGGGTTCGGAGTTCGTGCTGCCCTTGTCGGTCGCCATCATCGCAACGGGGACGAGTGCCAACCCGCTGGTCCAATCCACGACACCCGACCTGAAGACGCGGAAGTGGGGGTACATCGAGGCCGATCCCGATACGCTTCGCACGTCCAAGCGTGGCGTCTTCGCGGGCGGCGACATCGTGACCGGCGGTGCCACGGTCATTCTCGCCATGGGGGCGGGGCGCCGTGCTGCCCGGTCCATCGACGAATACCTGCGCGCGGGAGCCTGGTAGGGCTTCAGGCGCCAAATCGGGGTTGCTTTGCCTTCGAACACTGGCTAGATTAGCCCCCTAGCCGCCATTGTCTCCGGGGGGTCATGCAAGCGAGACCTCGCTATCCCGGTGTTCGCGTTACCGTCAACGGAAACCAGCTCGTCTCCTACCACACCGAGGCGCGAGTGGCGGACGGCGGCGTCTTCTACCCCATCACACCCTCGACGGAGGGCGGCGAGCTCTACCAGCAGTCGTTCGGGGAAGGGCGACTGAACGTTTTCGGCCACAACACGCTGGCGATCGAGGCTGAGGGGGAGCACGCGGCCCAAGGCGGGGCGACCGCTTACGCCGTGTGTGGCCATCGCGTGGTGAACTTCACGTCCGGGCAGGGAATCGCCTACGCGATGGAGCAGTACTACCACGCCCCCGGCAAGTGCTCCACGATGGTGCTCGAGGTCGTGGCTCGCGCCCTCACGAAGCACGCCCTGAACGTGCACTGCGGCCACGACGACATCTACGGCGCCCTCGACACCGGGTGGATCATCGTGTTCGCCAAGGACGCGCAGCAGGCCGCCGACCAGGCGCTGATCCTCCGCCGGGTGACCGAGCTCGCCCTGACACCCGGGATGAACGTGCAGGACGGCTTCCTGACCTCGCACCTGGAGCGTACCTTTTATAGGCACGAGGCCGAGCTGATCCGGGAGTTCCTGGGTGCCCCGGACGACATCATCGACTCTCCCACCGAGGCCCAGCGGATCCTGTTCGGGCCCCGGCGCCGTCGGGTCCCGAAGATGATCGACCTCACGAACCCCGTGCTCGTGGGGCCCGTGCAGAATCAAGAGCACTACATGCAGGGCGTCGCAGCCCGGCGGAACAACTTCGTCGAGCCCATCCTCCAGTTCCTGGAGGAGTCGCACGAGGCCTTCGGGAAGCTGACCGGCCGCTTCTATGGGCTCATCACCCAGTACAAGACCGAAGACGCCGACACCGTGTTCGTCTCGCTCGGCTCGGCGGCAGAGAACATCGAGGCCGGCGTCGACTACCTGCGGCAGAAGCAGCAGGCCAAGGTCGGATCGATCCACCTGAACGTCATCCGTCCTTTCCCGGAGGCGGCGGTCGTGAAGGCGCTCGCCGGCAAGAGGAACGTGATCGTCCTGGAACGGACCGACGAGCCCATGGCGGGCGCCAACCCCATGGGCCGCGACATCAGGACCGCCCTCGCCAAGGCCCTCTCCGCCGACGGGAAGCCGGCCGAGGCGAAGATCACGCGGGAGCAGATGCCCCGCATCCTCGACGGCATCTACGGCCTGGGGTCGCGAGACTTCCGGCCCGAGCACGTCCTCGGCGCGTACGAGTTCGCCGTCGGGACGGGGAAGCGCAAGGACGGCAAGAGCGCACGCGACGCGTCGTTCTTCGTGCTGGGCGTCGACCATCCCTACGAGGTGAAGTCGGCCGACACACCGTCTCTCCTCCCCGAGGGGGCCACCGCCGTCCGCTTTCACTCCATCGGCGGCTGGGGCGCGATCACCACGGGGAAGAACCTGGGTGCGATCATCGGCGACTTCAACGACTTCCTGGCGGAGCGCGACAAGGTCCTGGACGATCTGGGCCAGGCCAAGGAGATCATCCACGTCAGCGCGAACCCCAAGTACGGGTCCGAGAAGAAGGGCGCGCCGACTTCGTACTTCCTCGTCGTGGCGCCGGAGCGTATCCGGGTGAACTGCGACCTGCGCCACGTGACCGTCGTGCTGTGCTGCGACCCCAAGGCCTTCACGCACACCAATCCCCTCGACGGGATGGCGGAGGGCGGGGCGCTCGTGTGGGAGTCCGAGGAGGAGCCCGCCCAGGCGTGGGAACGGCTCCCCCGGTGGGCCCGGGAGGTGATCCTCAAGAGGAAGATCCGCGTGTACACGCTGCCCGGCTTCCAGATCGCCAGGAACGCGACGGATCGCTCCGACCTCCAGCTCCGCATGCAGGGGAACGCATTCCTCGGTGCCTTCTTCGCGGTCTCACCCATCCTCGCCCAGTTCAAGATCGCCACAGAGAGCTTCCGGGAGATCGTCCACAGGCAGTACAAGAAGAAGTTCGGGCGCTTGGGCGACGCGGTCGTGAGCTCCAACATGGAGGTCATGATCCAGGGCTTCGATCGCGTCAAGGAGATCGCGGTGGGTGAGCTGAACGCACCCGACCGCTCGACGCTCCGCGGCGTGGCCCTGACGCCGGTCCTGGCGCCCACCAACGGCGGTGGCGGCTGCGGCAGCGGATGCCGCTCCACCCTGGCGCCGCCCGGTCAGATGGAGCGCATCCCCTTGACTCGCGTGGCGACGTTCGACCAGGAGTTCCGGGCCGGGCTCGGCTACAACCAGCCCTCCTCGGCCTTTTCGTCGGTGGGTGTGATGGCCGCGGCCAGCGGGGACACCGCGTCGAAGTACGTTGCCCGGCGCGAGACGCCCCTCTTCATCCCCGAGAACTGTACGCAGTGCATGGAGTGCATTGCCGTCTGTCCGGACACCGCGCTCCCCAACTGCTCGCAGGACTTCGACACGCTTCTCAAGACGGCCATCCTGAACTACGTCAAGGATCCGGACGAGCGGCGGAAGATGATCGGGAAGGTCCCGGAGATCGACGAGCGCGCCCGTGAGCTGATGCGGGACTCCATCCAGGGCAAGACGGGCGTGCCCCTCCAGCAGATCCTCAAGATGGTCACGACGGAAGTTGACGGCTTCTCCGATGCGGCCAAGGCGGAGTTCTTCGCCATCATCGACAAGATCCCGATGGCGTACCAGAAGGCGAACGCCATCTTCGCGACACCGGAGCGGAAGAAGCCGGGAAGCGGGGGGATCTTCTCGATCTTCGTCTCCGACCTCTGCAAGGGCTGCGCCGCCTGCGTCACCGCCTGCGGCGACCACGGGGCCCTCAAGATGGTCCAGGAGACCGAGCACGTGAACGCCGAGCACGAAAGCGGCACCTCCTTCCTGAACCTGCTCCCGGACACGTCGCAGAAGTACCTGGGCCTCTACAACGCTGAGAACCCCACGGACTCGAAGATGGCCGCCCTCCGCAACCACCTCATGGTCCGGAAGAACTACGACGCGCTCGTCTCAGGCGACGGCGCCTGCGCCGGGTGCGGCGAGAAGAGCATCCTCCATTCCCTGGCCTCGGTCACCGAGGCGTACATGCGGCCGATCTACCACGCCAAGGCGGACCGGCTCCGGGGCAAGGCCGACCAACTCGACCAGGCCGGCGTCCAGAAGCTCGCCGAGATCGCCAAGCGAAGCCCGGAGGAGCACGCGCTCTTCCGGCAGGCGGTCGCCCACCTCGTGATGGGTCTCGGGGGAGAGGACGACAAGGACACCAAGGGCCGGATGGCCGCCCACGGCCCGATCTCCGACGCGGAGATCATCGGCGCGCTCACCGCGGTCATGAGGCAGGAAGCCTTCAACCACAAGGACCTCCAGTCGATCGACGGGCGGCTCGCGAACGGCATGGCCGTCATGGCCATGGGCGCCCACACCGGCTGCAACACGGTCTACGGCTCGACGCCCCCCAACAACCCCCACCCTTATCCCTGGATGAACTCGCTGTTTCAGGACGGCGTCACGATCACCTGGCTCATGGGCGAGAGCTTCATCATGGACCACGCCCGGCGGTCGGTGATCCCCGAGCGGCTCGCCGACGCCCTGCTGGGTCGGGACAACGACGTGATGACGCCCAAGGACTACTACGCGCTCTCGCACTTCGGCGATGCCCTCATGACGGACCAGGAGGTTGCCGAGCTGCCCAAGGCCTGGGCCATCGGCGGCGACGGCGGGATGGGGGACATCGGATACCAGAACATGTCGAAGGTAATTCTGCAGAACCGCCCGAACGTGAAGGCCGTGATGCTGGACACCCAGGTCTACTCGAACACCGGCGGCCAGAACTCCGACTCCACCCCCATGCTCGGGGGCAGCGACATGAACGTGTTCGGCGCGGCCACCCAGGGCAAGGCGGTGGAGAAGAAGACCGTGGCCGAGACCTTCCTGGCCGGCCACGGATCGCCCTTCGTGGCCCAGGTCTCGATCGCCAACGCCCCGAAGCTCTACAAGGCCCTCCTGGACGCGCTGGAGTACCGCGGCACCGCGTTCCTCCAGTGCTTCACCACCTGCCAGCCGGAGCACGGCGTCGCCGACGACATGGCCCTCACCCAGGCGCAGCGGGTGCGCGATTCGCGCGGCGCCCCCGAGTTCGTCTTCAACCCGCAGATCGGCGAGACCTATCCCGAGGCCCTCGACGTGGGCGGCAACCCGGCCAAGGACCGGGACTGGTAC
>JBGPYB010000025.1:0-39012 GCA_041493035.1 Vicinamibacteria bacterium
TGCATTTCATTGTTGAACCAAAGCCGCTACGCGGCGGAGGGTCTGGGCCGAGACGCGATCTCCTGCCGTAGCGGCGTTCGTAGGTCATAGCCTCCTCCAAGTCGCATCCCGCGACAAGGAGGACGACATGCAGCAGTCCGATTTCGAGAAGCTTCTCGCCGACACCTTGGCCGCCCACGGCCGCAGTCCCAGGACCCAGGAGACGTACACCCTGATGCTCCGGCTCTTCGGCCGGTACTTGGGTCGCCCGTACATCGACAAGACCCTCGACGTCGTGGCACCCGAAGACATCGAAGCGTACCAGCGTTACCTGGTGACGGAACGCAAGGTCGGGTTCTCGTCCTTCAACCAGTCCACCTGTGCCCTACGGTTCTTCTACCGCACGTGCCTCGGCCGGTCCGACTGGATGATCGCGCGAATGCCGTTCCAACGGAAGCGCCGCGCCTTGCCGGAGGTCCTCTCCGTCGAGGAGGTCTCTGCCATCTTCGACGCTTGCCACAACCTGAAGCACAAGACGCTCCTCATGACGTCGTACAGCGGCGGGCTGCGTCTGGGTGAGACCCTCGGCCTGCTCCCGAGCGACGTCGATAGCGGGCGGATGATGATCCGCATCGAGCAGGGCAAGGGACGCAAGGACCGCTACTTGATGTTGTCGACGCTGTTGCTCGAGACGCTGCGCAGCTACTGGAAGACCTTCCGCCCAGTCCGCTGGCTCTTCGAAGGACGCAAGCCGGGCGAACCCCTGGCCCCGTCCACCGCGGAGAAGATCTTCACCTCAGCCGCCGGCCGGGCCGGGATCAAGAAGGGGGTGTCGTTCCACTCCCTGCGCCACGCTTTCGCAACGCACCTGCTCGAGGGTGGGACGAACATCCTAGTGATCCAGACTCTGCTCGGGCATCAGAGCCTGGCGACGACGCAGGTCTACACCCACGTCGCGCAGACGTACGTGAACGCGACCAAGAGCCCGCTCGACCGCCTGAAGGAGAAAAAGGAGGAGCCGGACAAGAAGCCGGTGAAGGAGTAGGCCATGGCCTCCCCAGCTGTCGTCGCCCTTGAGCCCCGCCGCCGCTACGAGGTCGCCGACGTCCTACGCGACCACGCGCACGCCCTGCGCCTGACAGCAGTCCAGGCCCGGGCCGTACGCGACATCGTCGCTTGCCGCACCGAGCGGCTCGGCGGGCATCTCGAGGTCTGCAAGGACTGCGGTTTCTCGCGCGGTTCCTACAACTCCTGCCGGAATCGGCACTGTCCCAAGTGCCAGATCTTGAAGCAAGAGCTGTGGGCCGAGGCTCAGGAAGCCCTGCTCCTGCCCACGCTCTACTTCCAGATCGTCTTCACGATCCCGCAAGAGCTGCACGCGTTCTTCCGCCGTGCGCCCAAGGTGTGCCTGGCTCTGCTCTTCGATGCCGTCTCCCAGACCCTCACCGAGATCGCCTGGACCCACATGAAGGCCACGATCGGATTCACCGCCGTCCTGCACACCTGGAACCAGATGCTCGGATTCCATCCGCACCTCCACTGCGTAGTCCCCGCCGGCGGCCTCGCCTTCGACGAGTCGCGCTGGATCCCGACATCGAGGCGCTTCTTCCTGCCCGTCAAGAAGCTCAGCCAGGTCTTTCGCGGAAAGCTCCTCTCCAAGATCGAGCGTGCACTCCGCTCCGGGGACATCCTCGGCGATCTCGCTCACGACCTGGGCTTGCTCAGGCACACTCCGAAGATCTGGAACGTCTACGCCAAAGCACCCCTCGCCGGACCCGAGCACGTCGTACGCTACTTGTCCCGTTACGTCCACCGCATCGCGATTGCCAACTCCCGCATCACGCACTACGACGGCCAGAACGTCACCTTCCGCTACAAGGACCGCACCGATGGGAACAAGACCAAAGACCACACCGTCAGCGGGCCAGACTTCGCTCGGCTCATCCTCCAGCACGTCCTGCCACCACGCTTCGTTCGCATCCGCCACTACGGAATCCTCGCGGCAAGGAGGCGCAAGGACCTCGCTCGCTGTCGAGCCCTGATCGGCGCACCCACAGCGGCACCCCGGGAGAAGGACGCGAACTGGGTCGCGGCGTTCGAGCGGCTCCTCGGGTACAACCCGCTCCAGTGCCCAGCCTGCAAGACCGGCGTCCTCGTCATGACCCGCGTCCTGCCGCCGATGAGGGCGTGACGATGTGACAACAGGACGAGCCGGGTACGTCGTCCCCTCGGATCGAGCCCCGCTCGGCGAAGGTACCCGTGTGTCTCGATGGCTCGATCAGACCGGCCAGGCGGCCCCGACCGCAGTGCCGTCGGCCGCGACAACGGCTCTCAGAACCCCTTCTTGGCGCGAGTGGCGGGCGTCAACGGCACGGCAACGGCAAGCCGAGAGATTCCAAAGTCCTTAGGCGACGCCCGCGGCCTCGGTTCAACAGCGTCTATCCACAACCGCTGCCACCCTCACTCCGGAGGCTCGCCTTCACTCGTTCGCGGCTGTGGATAGACGCCTTTATGTTGGACGGCACCTCACGCCTCGCCACGAAGGACGGACTCCAGTGCCAGCTGTTCGCCTGAAGCATGATGGGTGACCGTACGGTGGATGTAGTTGTACGTCCTCAATACCGGGCCCTCAGGGCGGCTTGTTCGTGCGGCGCCGGCGGAAGCAATGGACTCCAAACCAACGAGGGCCGTCTCGACGCGGCCGTTCGTGCTTGACGCCGGAACCACCTGAGCGCGGTGAATGCCCATCTCGTGCGACAGACGCCTGGCAGCATCGACGCCCCGCACCTGTGCGAAGTAATGATGACTCCGGGGAGTGACCGCGATGGGGTCGGGCACTTCTTGGAGCGTGCCGCCGAACCGCTCCACAAGGTGGCGTGCCATGGCGCACAGATCGGTGAAGAGCTGCGCCTTCGACTCGGCCTCAGTGATCAGCCAGATGTGGAGGCAATCACTTTCGCTGTCCGTCATGCTCGACCCTCACACTGTCCGTCCAACACCGAAATAACCCGCGAAGGGCACATTGGTGAAGAGGCGGGCGCGAAGCGCCCGCGTCCTTGCCGCCCTTCGCCGGGTTCATTTCGTTGTTATCCGGCACGCAGCATTCATTGTGCCTGCACGGCCGCTTTGTCCTGAAACCACTTCCACCACTGATCGGGCGGCTCCGCCGCATCATTGGTCGTGCTGACGAGGGGAAGTCGAAGCAAGTAGTTGCGGATCTTCGGCAAGGGCGACTGACGGTCCATGCCCTGTGTCTCGCGCCAAGAGTGTCGACGCTCACCGATGCAGACGACGAGAAGATCCTCCGGCATGTCGATAGCCAGACTCGGTTGCCTCCAACTCCATGCCGCGGACGACTCGATGAAGCGGACCACAGCTCGAACATCTGCGGCACTCAGATTGCCGTAGACATGGCCCTTACTGGGATCAGACGATGTCCGCGTCCGAAGGACAACTCCGTCCGGCCAGACTGCCACCACGACGCCAAGAGGGCCTGGCCCGAGGCCTGGTTCCGTGGCCACAGCTACAATCGGATCGCCACCAGCGCACGATGGCACCAAGTCCGGGCCCATGACCATTGCTCCAGCGATCAGCAGGGTCAGCAATCACTCACTCCACACCCTCGATTGCCCGGATAACACTTTAGTCGGCTGTTCGGTCTAGTACGGTTAAGCTCGCCACGAATGCAGTATAGCGCGGGAGCCGGAAGACGGAGCGTGGGCACAAAAGCCGTGGCATCATCGAGTTTGGCTCCCAAGGCGTGTCGCACGTGGGGAGATAGGCTGTTCTGTCGAACAGGTTGGCCACCCGGATCACCAAGCTGCCTTCGGGAGGGGTCGGGGACGGACAGCGGCTCGGGCGCGAGAGCCGTCAGCCGACGACGAAGGTGGGGAGGCTTCCGCCGCCGGCGCTGACGTTGATGATGTTGCTGCGGGACACGCGGGTGACGGCTCCGACTTCGGCGCCCAGGGCGTAGAAGGGGTTCGTGTTGACCTTCAGTGACTCGAAGGTCAAAGCACCGGCTTCGAACACCGGGAACCTTTCTTCGGGAATCGTCACCCGCTCCTGAACGATCCACGCTTGGCCAAGGCCGGCCATGACGGCCGCCTCCCATGTGGCGGCATCGGTTTCGTCGCCGATGTGCACCGACCGGCCGCCGTATGCGTGAGCGGGCTTCAGGACAAGAGCATCGCGGTTCTCGATGACGTAGGGCAACAGATCGATGGTTCGGCCGTCCTTCACGGTGCGGCGTTCTTCCACCTTGCGCGACCAGGGGACCAGACGGCGCACGAACGCGGCTTCGTCCTCCGTGAGCAGCGGGAAGGACTCGTCGGTGAGCAGCGCAAAGAACGCCTTGTCCTCCGACAACTGGCAGCGGAAGGAGTTCACGAAGACCGCGAGGCCACGGGCGTAGGCCTCGAGAAAGTCCTTGACCTCGGCCTCGCGCTCGACCAGCTCCGAGAGGACGCCGCGGCGGTAGACGATGTCGATGGCCGTGTCGCCGGACCAGAGACGGCCCTCGCGAACGGTCATGGCCCGCGGGTCGTCCAGCACGCAGCGCACGCCGGCGTCCTCGAAGAGGCGACGCAGCAACTCCTGGTCGGCCCGCGTCTTCACCTCGGCCCAGTCGACGATCGCCACGGTGGGCGAGCCGGCGCCGCCGCGCGCCTTGAAGACGCGCAGGGCCGCCTCGACGAGGCGCCCCGCCGACGGCTCGTAGCGGACCGGAACCTGAGCTGCAAAGGCGCGGAATAGAGGCAATTCCGCGAATACCTCCGCCATCCCGTCCCCGTATCCGAAACCGGCGGGAGCATCGCTGTTGATCTCGATGAACCGAGGCCCACGGGGCGTGATGAAGGCGTCGAGGCGAGAGAGGACGACGTCGGGCGCTCCAGGGTCCGGGACGATCCACCGGGCGTGCGCCTCGGGCATCTCGAGCCACGCGCAGAGACGCGCCGTGTCACCGTCGAAGACTTGGCGGGCGGCCCGGGCGGCCAGGGACAGGAGTCGGTACGCCGAACGACGAAGGTCGTCCCAGGCCGGGCGGAGGACAAGATCAGGGCGCAGGAAGCTGCGCATGGGCAACCCGTCGAAGGTGATGCCGCGGCGCGCGAAGGCTTCGACCAGCGAATCCCACTGCTCTCGAGCCGCGGCAGGGTCCGCCTCGACCAGCCGGTTGTAGACGACGACCGGGTCCGACACCAGCGTCATGGCCGAATCAGGCGCTCCAGGCGACGCGCCCACCGACGATCGTCATGGATGGGCCGCCCTTCAGGATCCAACCGCCGAACGGCGTGTTGCGCCCCTTGCTCTCGAACTTCTCGGGCGTGACCTTCACGCGCCGGCCCAGGTCGAGGACCGTCACGTCGGCCGGCGAGCCCGGAGCCAAGGTCCCGCCAGGGAGCGCCAGGAGACGCGCCGGGTTCGTCGACAGAAGGGCCACGGCTCGCGTGAGGTCGACGACACCGGCGGCGACCAGGCGGTCGAGGCAGAGCGAAACCGCCGTCTCGAGGCCGACGATCCCGAATGCGGCGTGGTCGAACTCCACCTTCTTGTCGTCGACGGAATGCGGGGCGTGGTCGGTTGCGATGCAGTCGATCGTCCCGTCGCGGAGGCCTTCCAGGACCCCGCGGCGGTCGGCTTCGCCACGCAGCGGCGGGTTCATCTTGGTCGAGGTGTCGTAGCTCGAAGTCCGGACCAACTCGTCGATGAGCAGCAGGTGGTGCGGCGTCGCCTCGGCCGTGACGCGAACGCCCCGCGCCTTGCCGCGCCTCACGGCGTCGACCGAGGCCGCGGCGCTGATGTGAGCGATGTGAACCTTCCCGCGCGTCAGCTCCGCGAGGAGGACGTCCCGCTCCACCATGATGGCCTCTCCCGCCGGCGGATTCCCGCGCAGGCCGAGAATCGTGGAGACAGCACTCTCGTTCATCGAGGCGCCCTCAGCGAGAGACGGCTCCTCGCAGTGATCGATGACGGTGAGATCAAACGCCCGCGCGTACTCCAGTGCCCGGCGCATCATGCGAGCGCTGGCGACCGGTCGTCCGTCGTCGGAGACCGCCACGCAGCCGGCTTCGCGAAGGTCACCGTACTCGGCCAGCTCCTCGCCCTTCGATCCTCTGCTGATGGCCCCGATGGGGTAGACCCGGACCGCGGCGCCCTCGCGGGCGCGCTCCAGGATCGCCCTCGTCACCTCGGCTCGATCGTTCACCGGGTCGGTGTTGGGCATGGCGCATACCGCGGTGAAGCCCCCTGCGGCAGCGGCGCGGGTCCCCGTGACGATCGTCTCCTTGTCCTCGCGCCCGGGCTCCCGGAGATGAACGTGAATGTCGATGAAGCCGGGACAGACGATCCGGCCGCTCACGTCCACGATCTCGGCCCCTCGCGGCTTCGCCCGTGCGACGACTTCGGTCACACGGCCGTCTTCGAGGAGGACGTCGAGGTCGTCGTCGATTCCCTGGGAGGGATCCACGACCCGCCCGCCCTTGAGGAGAAGCCGGTTGCTCACGCCGCCGCCTCGCCGCTGCCGCCGCCGAGGAGCAGATAGAGGACCGCCATCCGCACGGCGACGCCGTTCGTGACCTGATCGAGAATCACCGAGTAGGGGCCGTCGGCGACTTCGCTGGCGATCTCGACACCGCGGTTCATCGGTCCGGGATGCAGGATCACGACGTCCTTCTTGGCACGCTTCACTCGTGCCTCCGTGAGGCCGAACCGGATGTGGAACTCGCGGGTCGACGGGAAGAAGCCACCGGCCATTCGCTCCCTTTGGATTCGAAGCATCATGATGGCGTCGGCGCCCTCGACGGCTTCGTCGATGCTGTACGTGACGGGCGCCATCGCCTCGATGCCTGGCGGGATCAGCGTCGGCGGGGCGCAGAGCACGACGTCCGCTCCCATCTTCGTGAGCAGCCAAAGGTTGGAACGCGCGACACGGCTGTGGAGAATGTCTCCCACGATGGCCACGCGCAGCCCCTTGATGCGCCCTTTCTTTTGCCTGAGCGTCAGAGCATCCAGGAGCGCCTGGGTCGGGTGCTCGTGGGCACCATCGCCGGCGTTGACGATGGACGGACGGCAGTGGCGCGCCAGGAAATGGGGAGCACCCGAGGCCGCGTGCCTCAGGATGATCATGTCGGGGTTCATGGCCTCGAGGTTCTTGGCGGTGTCGAGCAGCGTCTCCCCCTTCTGGGCGCTCGACGTCGCGGTGGCGATGGAAAGGCTGTCCGCCGACAAGACCCGCTCGGCCACCTCGAAGGAAGAGCGAGTGCGCGTCGAGTTCTCGTAGAAGAGGTTGATCACCGTCTTGCCCCGAAGGGTCGGGACCTTCTTGATGGGTCGATCCAGGACCTCGCGGAGCGTCTCGGCCGTGTCGAGAATCAACTGGATCTCGGCCGGCTCGAGCGGCTCGATCCCAAGGAGGTGACGATGGGGGAAGCCGCTCACCGTGGCCTCTTCGCCGATGCCGAGGGCGCCTTCGCACGGACTTTCTCGTAGACCACGACGCGGTCCTCGCCGTCCTGCTCCTTGAGGAGCACCTGCACGGTCTCGTCTCGCGTCGTCGTGACGCTCTTGCCGACGTAGTCGGCGTGAATCGGCAGCTCGCGGTGGCCGCGGTCCACTACCACCGCCAGCTCGATGCGCGAGGGGCGGCCGAAGTCGAGCAGCTCGCCCAGAGCAGCGCGGATGGTGCGCCCGGTGTAGAGCACATCGTCGACCAGCACCACGACGCGTCCATCGATGGACAGAGGAATGTCCGTCCCCTTCATGACAGGGTTGGGACCGATGGCCGTGAGGTCGTCGCGATAGAGCGTGATGTCGAGAGAGCCCACTCGGGGCGCGGACCCGCTCGCCTCCTTGACGAGGCGCGCAAGCCGCCGGGCGAGCGGAACGCCGCGAGTCTCGACGCCCACGAGAACCGTTGCCGTCGGATCGGGATGACGCTCGGTAATCTCGTGGGCCATGCGGGAGAGGGCCCTCGAGAGGCGCGCCGCGTCCATGAGTTCGTGGCGCTCCCGGTAGCCCGCCGGCGCGCTCGTGCTTCCCTTCACGCGACCTTCCCCCCGTCGGGAAGGGGCCGCTCGGGAATGAGAAGAACGTTCTCCCCCTTTCCGTCGTCGACGGCCAGGACCAGAACCTCGGACTCGAAGCCCGCTACCTGTTTCGCCGGGACGTTGACCACCGCGGCGACCTGGAGACCGACGAGGTCCTCGGTTTCGTAGAGGTCGGTGATGCGAGCGGCGGAGCTCCTGCTGCCGAGGCTGCCGAAGTCGATGGTGAGAGCGAAGGAGGGTCGCCGCGCTCCTCGGAGGACTCGGGCTGCAACGATCGTCCCGACCCGGATGTCGAGGGCGAGGAAATCGTCGACCGTGGCCAAAGCGCGCGGATCGTACCCCGAGAGAGAGGGAGGAACAAGCGAGGCCCGTCAGCCGAGGATCGCGCGAAGGGACGTCTCGGTGTCACCGAAATCCGGCAGCAGCGCATCGGGAGACTCCGCCGCGAGGGTTTCGGGCCTCGTCTTGCCGGAGGCGACCGCGACGGAACGGACCCCCAGACCGCGACCGCAGCGAACGTCGTGGATCGAATCCCCCACCACGACGATCCGTTTCCCTTCGAAGCGAAGCCCCGTCGCCACCTGGGCGCGGTCCACGGCGACCGCGGGAAGCTGGTGTCGGTCTTCGTGGTCCGAACCGTATGCGCCGAAGCCAAAGTGGCCGTTCACCCCCAGGGGCTCCAGCTTGAGGCGGGCGCAGGCCTCCAGGTTCCCGGTCAGTAGGCCGAGGGTTACCTGGGGATCTTCTTCGAGCGCCGCCAGGAGCGCGCCGATCCCCGGCTTCGGCCGAACGTGTTCGGGACGAAGGGCCGCGGCGAGGCGTTGCTGATAGAGATCGAGCGTCGGCGCCATCCGCCGGTCGATCTCTTCGGAGGAGAAGGCAGCCGACGTCATGAGCTCTCGAACGATCAACGGGTCCGTCTTCCCGGAGTAGTCGTACCCCTCCACCTTACCCGTAACGCCGAAGATCTCGCGAAGAGCCTCCCCGAGAGCGCGGCCCGACACGCCGCTCGCTGAGAGCAGCGTGCCGTCGATGTCGAACAGAACCAAGCGCCGGATCAAGGAGTCTCCTCGTCCATGGGGACGACGCGCGGGTCGGCGGTTCCGGCCACGGGAGTGACGGCCAGGCTCTCGTAGCTCGGGACGAAGGCCACGGGGTGGGCGCGAGCGAAGTCGTCGTCGAGGATCTCGGTCAAGACGCGCCCTTCCATGTCGCGAGCCACCGGGAGACCCATCAAGTAGAGGACGGTCGGTGCGATGTCCAGGACCGACGCCGACGAGACGGCCACTCCGGGCCGGATCCCGTCGCCTACGGCGATGAGAAGGCCGTCCGGGCCGCCGTCGTGGGTTCCACCGAGGGCCGGACCGCCACCGACCCAGCCGAGGGTTCGCCTCCAGAGCGGCGCGGGTTCCATTCCATAGGCGGAGACCACGAGCAGGATCTCTCCGGGTCGGAGCCCCCGTTCGAGATCGCCGACCCACTGGCTGAGGAGGGTGAGGTAGCGGTCGATCACGTGACCGTAGCGGCGCGCCTCCTTCGGGGGAACGTTGCCGAACACCTCGGGCCTCGCATAGCGCAGGAACGAGTGTCCGACGACGTCGAGGCCATAGAAGTAGGTCGCGAAGAACGGCGGGTCGTACGCCGACCGGAGGAGAGATCCCGCGCGCTGATACGTCATGTCGGGCGCCAGTGCCCGCTCGACGAGCTCGCGCTTCCATGGAACCGGGTCGCTTGGAAGGTCGACGGAAAGGTCGACGAACTGGGCCAGGAGCTTCGGGTCGACGTCGCTCGGCTGAACGATGCGCGTGCGCGCCTCGGCCAGAAGGTCAGGAGGGAACAACGGTTGAGGATCGCCGGAGCGCTCGTGCCCCAGCAAGTGAAAGGCGCTCGAGAGCATGAAGCCCTGGACCTTCTCCGGGGGATGCGTCCCCCAGAACCTCACGATCCCGCTTCGAATACCGAAGGCGTTCAACGCGTTCCACAGGGCGCGACGCTTTCTCGATGCCGCGCCGAGGGGCTCGGTGGACACGAGACCCGCCCGTTCCAGGGCGCTGACGAAGGCACCCTTGGGGAGAAGCTCGAAGACCGTGGGCGAGCCTCGGAGACGGTAGGCTTCGAAGCTCTTGATCCCGTGGTCCCTGGGAAGGCGCCCGGTGAAAATGCTCGTCCAGACCGGCGGTCCTTCGGTCGGGCGAAGCGTCGCGAGCGGCCCGTAGGAGCCACGCTTCAGAAGCCGGCCCAGGATCGGGAGCGTCCCGCGAGCGACACCGTCGTCCACCATCGCCGGTCCGAGGCCGTCGATCCCGATAAGGATGATCCGTCGCGTGGGCTGGACGCGGTCGGTCGCGACGGGCACCGGGCGGGGCGGGGGTCCGGGCGCGGGCTTTAGAGCCAGCGGCACGACCACCGCCGACGCCGAGGCGAGAATGGCCAGGGGCGCCGCCATCCACCGTCCTCGCCGCGGGAACAAGAATGTGTCGATCGAAATGGCCATGAGCACGAGGGCGGCGCCGGTCACCGTCACGGCCGATGCCGCCATCGCCCGGACGAACTCCGGAGGGATCGAATGACGGTAGCCGAAGAGGTTCAGCCAATGAAGCCCGCTCGAAAGGGAGAGAGCCACGAGAGCCATGGTCGTGAACCACGGCAGGCCGTCGACCGGCGGGCGGACGGGGCGCCATCCCGTGGCGGCGGCGGCGAGGCCCAAAGCGAAGAAGGCCACGGTTCCCAGGACGACGTACGGGACGAAGAGGCAGAGGAGGAGAGCCGATCCGTCGCGGACGAGTCGGGCTTCGGGGTTCAGGAAGAGCGTGAGGATGACGATGTTGGCCGCCAGGAGCGACGAGGCCAGAGCGGCGCTGCGCAGGGTCCGGAACACCATGAGGAGAGGCGATTATAGTCGGCCCGTGGGCGGGCGCCCCCCTCTCTTCGGGTTATGATCGTCAGTCGCGATGCCCGTGAACCGTCACGTCCCCCTGGTGCGCCACGAACCCTTGGGCGGCCCCTACATTCTCTTGACCTTTCGCCATCCCGAGATTGCGCTCGGAGCGCGCCCCGGCCAGTTCGTCATGATCAAGGCCGGGACGTCGGCCGAACCGCCTCTGCGGCGGCCGTTCTCGGTCCTCAAGACGAACGCGACCGACGAGACGTTCACGCTCTTCGTCAAAGTGGTGGGACAGGGAAGCCGCGCACTCGCGGCGCTTCGGCCTGGCGACCTGGCCCAATGCCTGGGACCTCTCGGCCGTCCCTTCGATCTCCCGGCAGACGGCGCCGAGGCGATCATGGTAGCGGGGGGATATGGCATCGCACCCTTCCTCATGCTGTCCGAGGAGCTTCGGCGCCGGAGCAGAGTCGGACGAGTCTTCTACGGGGGTCGAACGGCGGGCGACCTGCAGGTCCGCGAGCCGTTCGCGGGCCTTGGCGTGACCCTCGTCCCCGCGACCGAGGACGGAACCCTGGGCCACCCTGGGCGCGTGACCGAGCCCCTCGAGGCCTACCTCGACGGCGGCGGGACTCCGGCGGCCCTCTACGCGTGCGGCCCCGACGCGATGCTTCACGCGGTCGCGCGGATCGCGGAGACACGAGGTCTCCCCTGCCAGGTGAGCCTCGATCCGTGGATGGGGTGCGGCATCGGAACCTGCCTCGGGTGCGTCGTCTTCACCCAGGGGGCCGACCAGGCGCGGCCGAAGTACCGATGCGCCTGCACCGAAGGGCCCGTCTTCGACTCGCGGGTGGTGGTCTGGAGCGGCGACGACGCTTCGGCCGCCCGTCGAGCGGGGGGGCGGCCATGAAGCTCTCCGTCGACATCGCGGGGCTCCATCTCAAGAACCCTCTCATCGCGGCCTCGGGGACCTTCGGGTACGGCGTCGAGTATGAGGGGATCCTGGATCTCTCGGTCCTCGGCGGCATCGTGTCCAAGGGGCTCTATCTCGAGGCCCGCGATGGTTGCGCCACGCCGCGCATCGTCGAGACGCCGTCGGGGCTTCTGAACGCCATCGGCCTGCAAGGCGTGGGTGTGCGGGCCTTTGTCCACGACGTCCTTCCGCGGCTGGCTCACGCCAATACCGCGATCCTCGTCAACGTCTGCGGCGACACCGTCGAAGAGTACGCGGAGGTGACTCGGATCCTCGACCAGGCTTCCGGCGTAGCGGCGATCGAGATCAACATCTCCTGCCCCAACGTCAAGAAGGGAGGGATGGCCTTCGGCGGCGACCCGAGAATGACCCACGAGGTCGTGGCCGCGGTGCGCAAGGCCACGCGGTTGCCGGTCATCCCGAAGCTGTCTCCCAACGTCGGTGACATCGCGGTCTTCGCCCGTGCGGCCGAGGAGGCCGGCGCCGATGCGCTCTCGTGCATCAACACGCTTCTGGGGCTGGCCATCGACGTCGAGTCGCGCCGACCCAAGCTCGCCTTCGGGACCGGAGGGCTCTCGGGACCCGCGATACGACCGGTGGCGGTGCGCATGGCGTGGCAGGCCGCGCGCGCCGTGAAGATCCCCATCCTTGGAATCGGCGGAATCACCTCGGCGCAGGACGCTCTCGAGTTCCTCATCGCGGGCGCGAGTGCCGTGCAGGTTGGAACGGCAAACTTCGTGGACCCCGGCGTCTACGACAGCATCCTCGAGGGGCTGCGGGAGTATCTGGAGCGCCACGGGCTCGATGACATCGGCGCGGTGGTGGGAACGCTCGCTTATCCCGGGGACGCCCCATCGTGCGACACGCCATGACTCCGAGAGACCGACTCATCGTCGCCCTCGACCTGCCCGGGGCCGACGCGGCGCGGCGCCTGGTCGATCGCCTCGCCGGGCGGGTCGGGATGTTCAAGATCGGGAAGCAGCTCTTCACCGCGGCCGGGCCGACTCTGGTGAGCGAGCTGGTCACACGGGGCGAGAAGGTCTTTCTCGATCTCAAGTACCACGACATCCCCAACACCGTCGCCGGGGCCGTGAGGGCCGCGGTGAGCCTCGGGGTCTCCCTGGTCGACGTCCACGGTCTCGCGGGCCGGGCGGCCATCGAGGCCGCGGTCAAAGCCGTCGGAGAGGCCCCGACCCGCCTGATCGCCGTCACGGTGCTGACCAGCCACGACGATGCGACGCTGGCGGAGATCGGCCTGCACGGTCCCCTATCTGAGGCCGTGCGGCGGCTGGCGCTTCTCGCCCGGGGAGGCGGCGCTCACGGGGTCGTCGCGTCCCCCCACGAAGTGCGCCTCATCCGCGAAGCGTGTGGCGAGGGCTTCCTCATCGTGACGCCCGGCGTTCGTCCGGCGGGGGCAGCGATGAGAGACCAGGCTCGCGCCGCGACACCGTCCGCGGCCCTTTCCGCCGGCGCCGACTACATCGTGGTCGGCCGGCCGATCACCGAAGCGGCCGACCCTCCGGCGGCCACCGAGGCCATCGTCGAAGAGATGGCCGCAGCACTCCGCCCCTGACGCCTTGACCCCGCGCGAACAGCGGTGATAGACTTGAGTTGAACATGGATTTCAATTTCAGATCCATGACGTGGGGTGCGGCCGCCAGCCTCCTGGCCGTCGGCTGTTCCCGGCAACCGGCTCCGGCGCAGCCGCCGGACGGCGGGGACGCCCAGAGATTGGCGGCCCTCGTCGACTACGTGGGCGGAGACTACGCCCGCGCGGTGCACGATGGCGTCGTAGCCGTCCCCTCCGAATACGAGGAGCAGCGCCGCTTCGCCGCGGACGCGCGGCGTCTCGGTTCGACCCTGGCCGGCGCCCAGACAACGGCCGACGATCCCCTCTTGTCCCACCTCGCCCGGCTCGAGGCTCTCGTCGAGGCCAGGGCCGATCCCACCGACGTCGCCCGAGAATCCCACGCGACGCGGGAGTTGGCCGTGGGGCGCTTCAACCTCCCGACGACGCCCTCGGCACGCCCTTCCGCCCCCCGGGGCGAAGCCCTCTTTCGCGAGAACTGCCTGGTCTGCCACGGCGTCCACGGGGACGCCCGGACGGAGCGTGCGAAGACCCTCGACCCTGCCCCGGCCAGCTTCCGGGACCGGTCGCGCCTCGACAAGCTCTCGCCTTACCGCGTCTACAACGCCCTCACCTTCGGTGTCCTGGGGACGGGAATGGCGGCGTTCGAGTCGCTTTCGCCCGTCGAGCGCTGGGACCTGGCGTTCTACGTCTTCCGCCTGGGCCACGAGGGAGAGGACGCCCAAGGGCCTGTCTCCCTCCCTTTGGGCAGTTTGGCCTCGCTGTCGGACCACGAGGTGCTTGAGAGCCTCCACGCCGAAGGCCACCCGCAGCCCCGGGCCGGGCTCGTGTACGCCCGACGGGAGGCCGCGTTCGCCGAGCCCCCCGCGGGAGCGGGGATCGGGCGGGCGCGCCGGCTGGCGCGCGAGGCGGCGGCCGCGTTCGACGGCGGGCAACCAGCCGAGGCCGACCGACTCGCCATCGACGCGTACCTCCAGGGCTTCGAGCCCGTCGAACCCGGACTGCGCGCGAGAGACTCCGCGGGGACCCAGGCCGTCGAGGCTGCGTTCCGCGACCTGCGCGGCGCCATGGCGCAGCGGGAGCGGGCCGCCGTCCGCGCCCAGGCCGTGGCTCTGGATGCGCTCCTCGTCCGCATGGCCGACGGAGAGCAGCGCCCGGCGATCCCCTTCACGGCCGCGGCACTGATCTTCTTCCGCGAGGGGATCGAGGCCGCGCTCCTCGTCGGCGCCCTCCTGGCGGCCGTACGCAAGCTCGGCCGCGACGAGGCGGCTCGCTACGTCCATGCCGGCTGGATGGCGGCGCTGCCGGCCGGACTCGCCACGTGGTGGATATTCGAACGGGCGCTGTCGTTCGGCGCCGACCGGCGCGAGCTGATGGAGGCCGTCGTCGCCCTCCTGGCCGCGGCGGTCCTCT
This sequence comes from Vicinamibacteria bacterium, assembly GCA_041493035.1. Classification (GTDB taxonomy): domain Bacteria; phylum Acidobacteriota; class Vicinamibacteria; order Fen-336; family Fen-336; genus JBGPYB01. The sequence goes on from JBGPYB010000025.1 coordinate 14,883, forward strand.
TTTCGGTGAGCTTCTGGATGATCTCCAAGGCGGAATCGCGCCACTGGATCGCGTACCTGAAGCGCAACGTGGAGGACAGCATCGGCCGGCGCAGCCTCTTCGTCCTGGCGGGCCTCTCGTTCCTGGCGGTCTATCGAGAGGCCGCGGAGACGGTGCTCTTCACGCAGGCGCTCCTTCTCGAGGCGGGCTCCGCCCGCGGCGAGGTCTGGGCCGGAGCGGCCGCCGGCATCGCGGTCGTCGTGGCCCTCTCACTACTCATGAGCCGCACGGTCCTGAGGCTGCCGCTGGGGCCCTTCTTCGCGGTCTCGAGCGTGCTTCTCTGCGGGCTCGCCATCTCGTTCGCCGGCGCCGGAATGCACTCCCTCGTCGCCGCGGGGTACCTTCCGCCCCGCCCGATCCACTTCCCCGAGGTCCCGTGGATGGGAATTCACCCGGACCTGAGCGGGCTTGTCGTCCAGCTGGCGATCGTCGCGATCGTGGCCGCGGCTGGCGTGGCTTCCCTCCGCCGTCACCCCGCGGAAGCGCGGCAGGGCAGCCGCTGACGACAGTTCTGACGCTTCTCGGCAAGCCGGACTGCGGCCTCTGCCGCGAGATGCGACGGGTCGTAGACGCCGTGGCGCCGGCGCTTGGTGTTCGGGTGGTGGAGCGCGACGTCACGGGCGACCCCGAAGCCGAGCGACGCTACCTCTTCGAGATACCGGTTCTCTTCCTGGGAGACGAGGAAATCGCTCGACACCGCGTCACCGAGGAGTTCCTCCGTGAGCGGCTCGAGCGCGCGGCCCATCCGTCTTCTTAGTGTTCCGTCTCGAAGGTGAAGACGACCCGTTCGCCGGGCGTCCCCTTCAGCCGGAACGTCACGGCATCGCCGGTCACGACCGCGACGTCCCCCGCCACCACGCGGAGGCTGCCCGCCCTGAAGCTCGGCGTGCCGCCGAACTCGAAGCGCCACGTCCCCGGCTTTCCGCTGCCTTCGACGAGCTGCGCCTCGACTCGGTTCTGCCCCCTGCGCCCCTCCGCCACCGCGCTGGAGCGCCCCGCGGTCGAGAAAGCCGTCGACGCGCTGTTGACGACGACCTGCCCTGACGCACCGGCGACGTCGAGTTGACTCGACCAGGAAAGGCTCTGTCCCCCGCCTGCCGACGAAGGGCGAAGGGGGGCGAACGTCGACGTCGTGGTGGTGGGCGGCACCGACTGGACCGTGACGGTGCCGGTATCGCACTTCTTCTCCTGGGGCTGCACTGCGGGGTTGCGCGGCTCAGCGCAGCCCCTGACGGTCCACGTCTTGGTCTGGATCGGCACGGGCGAGGGCCGAATGATCCCCGCCGGAAAGACGTCGACGGAGTTGACCTTGTAAGTCCGCGTCTGCTGGCAGAACGGTCCCTGGAAGTCGTCGACGCCGTCGCCGTCGAAGTCGTAGAAGTAACGGAGGCTCGTCTCGGGAGTGCTCCCGCACATGTCCACGGTAACTTCCAGGGGCTCCGTTCCCTTGAGCGGCGAGAGGATGAAGCTGAAGCGGAAGGTCGGGGCCGCGGGCGCGGTCGTTGAGGTGGTCGTGGTCGTGGTCGTCACCGTGGGGAGCGTGGTGGTGACGACCGCCGTGGGCGACGTCGTCGTTGTGGTGTTGTTGTTGCTCTTCGTGGCGGCGTAGATCCCGCCCGCCGCCGCTCCCGCGACCACACCGCCGCCCACGACCACGCCGGCGCCCAGGCCACCGGCCGCGAAGCCGGCAGGGAGCGATGGGAAGACCGAGACCGAAGCCTTGGAGAGCGCCGCGGCGATCGGCTTGTCCTTGCAAGCGTCTTCGCTCGCTACGACCAGGGGGTTGTACTCGAGGGTCCGGGCCTCGGTGAAGCTCTTGTCCGTGGCGTGGACGTAGTAGTCCACGTGCTTGTCGATCATCTCCTTGCGAGGCTTCGGAAGGATTCCCGACATGCAGGGGGCGTCCGATTTCATGTCGACGTAGTACCAGCTCGTGCCACCTTCGGCGCGAAAGTAGACACGGGCGCGGGCCACGCTGGCGCCCGGGGAGAAGCAGGCGTTGAGCTTTGGGAACTTCTCCGCCACGATGCAGCTCACCGCTTTGTGGTCGATGGCGACGCCACCGCCTCCCTCGGGCGCCGGAGCCTGAGCCGAGGAAACACCCGGGAGCGCGAGGACTAGGGACGCAAGCATGACGCCGACTCTCTTCATGACCACTCTCCACCCATGGGGTCGTCCGGACCCCTCTGGCGCGACTTCAGAGGGATGTAATGTGACGATGTTACCACCCTGGCCACACCCGTCAAGGGCGCTTGTCCGTCTTGAGGCGCGCCGCCCAGGGAGTTTCGACGAACTCGGTCTCCAGCCGTTGCCGCTGAAGGGCAGCGGCTTCGACGTTTCCGGTCCCCTCTTTGGCCCGAACCGCGCCGTAGAGGGCCTGGGCCGCGTAGGGGCTCCCCGGCGCCTCCTGGAGAAGAGCGTCAAAGGCCTTGGCAGCGTCCTGCAACTGCCCCTCTTTCAGCAGGCTCTCCCCGTGAAGGCAGAGAAGCTCCGCGCGGACCTCGGAGGGCACCCCGAGTTCCAGGGCCCGCGCGGCTCGATCGGCCGCTTCGGCAAAACGGTCGGCGGCGAAGGCCTTCGACGCGTCTTCCGAGAGGGCCGTGGCCCGCGCGGCGCTCGAACCCTGCCGCGTCGCGACGAATCGAGCGACGGTCAGCCCGACAAGAAGCGCCACGGGTATGGTCCATCCCCAGCGACGCGGCGGAGGCGGCAGGGCGCACGCATCCAGCGTCGGCGTCGGGACAGCGCGGACCGGACTCCGGCGGCGGAGGCGGAAGCTTCCGCCGAGGCAGAGAGCCACGCCACCCAGGGTGAGGGCCGCGCCGGCGCCATCGGCCCAGGTCCGCGCGTATACGAGACGGACGTTCGATTGGCGTGGGACGATCATCATCAGCGCCGGCGAAACGAGGTAGGGACCGTCGGCCCCCTCGGCGCGCCACCGCGGGTGATACGAGACCTTGACCAGAAGGGGGTGGCCGACGGCGCTCGTCTCGATGTCGATCGTCTCCGCCTGGACGCGCTCGTGGACCGTCGTCCCCGATGGAAGCGGCACGCGGTCGGGCTCCATCCACGTGTCGGCGAGAGGCGCCTTGAACCTCGGGTCGTCGGTGAAGACGACGGGGACCACGGAGCCCGCCTTGCGGGAGAACCAGGCGTAGGCGCGATCACGCCATCCGCGCCGCGGGGCGCGCGCCGGTGCGTAGGCCAGCGGCTCCACGTAACCTCCACCGCCTCCCGTCAGATGAAAGATCGAGTAGGGAGGGATCCGCGCCGTCAGTGACACGTCCTTCCTGGCTTTTAGCGCGGCGACGAGCTTCGGGCTCAGGGCGACGATGTCCGACACGTTGTAGAGACGCAGGTGCTGTACCGCCGCCTCGGTGTCGAAGCGCGAATACTCCCGATTCCGGAACGGGTTCGGCGAGGTCTCTCCGAGCTCCGAAGCGAGGAAGTAGACGAAGTGGGTCTGGACGCTGGCCTGGTTGTAGACACCCTCGAGGGTCGATCGCCCCGTGAAGAAAGGCAGCGTCTCGTACATGCGGATCGAGCCCGCTTTCTCGTGCTCGGCGCTGTACTCGACGGCCACGCGGGGTTCGGAGACGGAACCTTGCAGGTGACGGGTCATCTCGCGAAACGCGGGCCACAGCTCCTTGGCCTCGAGACCCGAATAGTTCCACTCGACCCAGGACCGGAGAAACTGCGATCGGCTGTCGGCGTAGAGCACCGCAGCGAGGACTAGGCCCAGGGCTGCAAGATCGGGAGCCTTGAGACGCGAGAGCGCCACGCCGACGGCGGACCCGCCGGCGAGGCACACGGCGAGCTGCGCGAACGGAACGAAGCGAACGTCGATGACGCCGAGAGCCGGAGCCGCCGCAGCGAGGGCCGCGCCCGCCAGCGCCGCGTGGAGCAGGAAGAGCAGGCGATGGTCGGGACCGCCGGTCCGCCGTGCGAGGACCAGCGTGCCGGCCAGGCCAGCGATCGCCAGCACGCCGAGCGGCCAGAGGAGCACAGGGAAGAGGCTGCGGGTGGTGATGGTGATCCACGGGTCGTCGTACGGCGTCGTCCAGCCCCAATCGGAAAGCAGCGGGAGAAGCGAGACCGCGGCCAGCGCGAACGCCAGGAGCGCGACCGCCGCAAGCCAGCCGAGTGTCCTGAGGGGCCGCCGCGTGGAGTACAGGAAGAAGACGGCGGCGGACCCGGCCCAGAGCACCGCGTACCCGTGAGCCAGAGCCGTGACCCCCAGGACCGCGGCCGGCAGCCATGGACGGCGGCCTCTCGAATAAGCGCGGTACAGGACACCCAGAAACAGGACGGCGAGGCCGATCCCGTACATGTAGGAGAACTCCCCGGTGAGGGTACTCGCCAGGGTCCCTCCCCAGATCGGGTTCTCCTCCAGGAAGAGGAAGACGATCGCGGACGCGGCGCCCAGCAAAGGCGCCGGGAACCGGAACCCCATGAGGCGCAGCGACAGGTATGCGAAGAGCGGAAGAAGAAAGACGCCCAGAACGGTGCCGAGTTTGAAGGCGACGGGAAGGCCCGTCACCGGGGCGAACGCCGACATGACGAGAAACGGCAGCGGGAAGTAGTAGAGAAGCAGCGGCTGTCCGACATAGGCGCCGGGGTACCAACCGTGGAGGCGCAGGTTGGGAAGGAGGTGCTGGTAGAACCAGGCGAGCGCCGGGTAGTGGCAAGGGGTGTCGCCGCCGGCGGTGATCGTGGGAAGAAAGAGGAGCGACGTCGGCAGGTAGTCGGTTAGAACGAACAGGATGGCGAGGAGGCCGAGAACATCGGCGACGATGACGCGCGTGCGACTGACCATGCGACGGCGAGTCTAACCGACGCCGGCGCCTTTACGCCCGCGTAGCGGTCAAGTAGGATCGCCGCGGTGAAAGAGAAGCCGCGCATCCTGGTGGTGGACGACGATCCGGAAATCGCGAAGATGCTCTCGCGTTCGCTCTCCCGGCGCGGCTACCAGATCGAGGCCATCGCCTCCCCCGACGAGGCCCTTGCCCGTTGTGCGGCCGAGCCCTATGACGCCGCGATCCTGGACCTCGTGATGCCCGGGCAGGACGGCGCGGCCCTCGCCACGGCCCTGCGCGCCCAGACGCCGGGGCTCCCCATCGCGCTCCTCACCGGCTACTCCCGCTCGCCGCTCCTCGAGGCGGCGCAGCGGCAGCCCGGGACGGCGGTCTTCACGAAGCCGGTGGCCATCGGCGACCTGGCCGACTTCCTCCAGGCCGAGATCCGTTAGGAATAGCGCCCGGCCGTTCGGCAGGAGACGAACTCTTGGCCGTTGACAATGCAGGGATTGGATGTCATTCTCGCGCTCCCCTCCGCCGGAGACATAATGGCACCGCGTTTCGTCCATGACGACGCGAACGTGCGCCGGCCACTCGAGCGCGACCCCGCTTGACCCCGGCTTGGAGGTCCACTGTTTTTCCAGTGATCGCAATGTCTTGAGCTCGATGCGAGGAAGAGAGAAGGCAAGATGAATGGATCGCGAGCCGGGTGGGCCCAGAGTCTGGTTGCCCTCGTTGGCATCCTAGGCCTGGGCTCTCCCGCCCTGGCCGGCAGCTCTGCGCCCTCGGTGACATCCGAGCCCATGGCCCCCAGTCCGACGGCTGCGGTCGCGGCAACGAACGACCAGGGCTTCGCCACTCTCGAGGCGGTCGGGGGCCAGGTCATGGTCATTCGGCTTGGGCAGTCGCAGGAGCCCTCGTCATCCATGGCCCTGCAGCTCAACGACGTCGTGGTCACGAAACGAGGTCGGGCCACCGTGCGCTTTCAGTCCGACGGGACGGTACTGAGGGTCGGCCCCGACACGCGGGTCCAGATTGGCGAAAGTGCCAAGGAACGGGACATCCAGGTGTTCTTCGGCCGCATGTGGGCTCACGTCGTGCGCTGGAAGGAACGGCCGACTCGATTCCTCAGCGGCGGCACCATCGCCGCGATGCGCGGCACCGAGCTGGGCCTCTCCGTCGAGGGTGATGAGACCCAGCTCTCCGTCCTCGAGGGGCGGGTGCTGGCCGAGAACGACTCGGGGAGCCTCATGATTGCCGGCGGCCAGGTGGCGGTGGCCCGGAAGGGCAGCGCGCCGGTCCTCCGAGCACAGGTGCGCCCCCGGGACGCCGTAGTATGGGCGCTCTACTACCTGCCGGTCATCTATCCCAAGGCCGGCGAGCTGGGGGAGGGACAGGGCTGGCAAGGGAAGGCTCGAGAATCCACCGAGGCCTACCTCAAGGGCGATCTCAAGCGGGCCATCGACAGCCTCGAGGGCGTTCCGGTCCAGGACGTCCGGGAGCCGCGGTTCTTCACTTACCGGGCCTCGCTGCTGCTTGCCGCGGGAAGCGTGGAAGAGGCGGGGAAGGACCTCGAGCGGGCTCTGCAACTGGCTTCGGGCGACGCCCAGGCACTCGCCCTCCAAGCGGTCATTGCCATAGTGAACAACGAGAACGACAAGGCTCTGGATGCCGCGCAGCGGGCGGTCGCCGCCGATCCGCAGTCAGCTACGGCACAGATCGCTCTGTCCTATGCCCGCCAGGCTCGGTTCGATCTGGAAGGCGCCCGGGGAAGTCTTGATACCGCGGTGCGGCTCAAGCCCGACGATGCTCTGGCCTGGGCCAGGCTGGCGGAGATCCGCTCCTCGTTCGGAGAGCTGGACGGGGCCCTGGCGGCGGCCAGGAAGGCGATCGAGCTGGAGCCGAACCTGGCCAGGACGCAGACGGTCCTCGGTTACGCCTATCTGACTCAAGTCAACACACGGCAGGCCAGGGAGGCTTTCCAGAAGGCGGTGGAGCTCGACCAGGCCGATCCCCTTCCGAGGCTGGGTCTGGGTCTCACCAGGATCCGGGACGGCGAGCTGCAAGAGGGCAGCAAGGAGATCGAGGTGGCGGTCAGCCTGGACCCCGGGCAATCGCTGCTGCGCAGCTACCTAGGGAAGGCCTACTTCGAAGCCAAGCGCACTCCTCTGGTGGAGCGCGAATACGACCTGGCCAAGGAGTCGGATCCGAAGGATCCCACCCCGTGGCTCTACGATGCGATCGCCAAGCAGACGTCGAACAGGCCTGTCGAGGCGCTCAGCAGCTTCCAGGAGGCCATCGAGTTGAACGACAACCGGGCGGTGTACCGCTCGCGGCTGTTGCTCGACTCGGATCTGGCCGCCCGCAGCGCGAGCCTCGGGCGAATCTACACCGACCTGGGCTTCCAGGATCTCGGCCTCGTGGAAGGATGGAACTCGGTCAACACCGATCCGAGCAACTACTCCTCCCACCGGTTGCTGGCCGACTCCTACGCCGCTTTGCCACGCCACGAGATCGCCCGGGTCAGCGAACTGTTCCAGTCCCAGATGCTCCAGCCTCTCAACACGACGCCGATTCAGCCCAGCCTCGGAGAAAGCAACCTGTTCCTCATCAGCTCCCAGGGGCCCGGGGCTGTCGGCTTCAACGAGTTCAACCCCCTATTCAACCGCAATCAGGTGAACGCACAGGGCAGCTTTCTCTTTGCCGGCGGAAGCTGCGGTCTCGACAAGACCCTGGTGCTGTGTCCGGCCAGTTTGGGCGACACGCTGGCGGGCGAAGGGATCGTTTCGGGCATCTACGACAAGGCCTCGTTCAGCGCCGGATACAGCGGGTTCAAGACCGACGGCTTCCGCCAGAACAGTACCCAGGACGACAAGATCGCCAACGCCTTCGCACAGGTGGAGGTGAGCCCGAGCACGAGCCTACAGGCCGAGGTCCGCCATCGGAAGCTGAGTCACGGGGACCTGGCGCTCAACTTCCTCGCGGACGACTTCAGCGAATCCAAGGCGGAGACGATTGACGGCACCAATGAGCGTATCGGCCTGCGGCACGACTTCGGTCCCGGCGTTACCTTCCTCGCTTCTTACATGCATTCGACCAAGGATATTGGAGACTCCGACGAGGTCCCGGATTTCCTCAATTTCGGCCTGGATCGGAACGAAAAGGCCAACAGCCTCGAGGGACAGTTCCTGTTCCGTTCCCCATCGTTCAAGGTTGTCGGCGGTGCCGGTTATTTCGATATCGGCGCCGCGGAGAAACTGACCGCGGAGATCTTCTTACCGGACTTCACGATCACCAACATCGAGACCAGCGACACGACGGTCAAGCACACGAACATGTATGCGTACTCCTACGTCCCCCTCCCGAGCAACCTGACGCTCACATTGGGCGTGAGCGGCGACCTCTTCGACGAGACCGGCACCGCCACCTCGAACACGCTCATCGCTGGGTTTCCGCCCGGCGAGCCGGCGCCGACACCGGCCGCGGTCCTCGGCAAGAAGAACAAGGCGAACCCCAAGGCCGGGATCACGTGGACCTCGAAATCCGGCACGACGCTCCGGGCGGCCTGGTTCGAGACGCTGAAGCGCACGCTGGTCACGGACCAGACGCTGGAGCCCACGCAGGTGGCCGGGTTCAACCAGTTCTTCGATGATCTGAGTGCAACCCGGTCGCGCGTCTATGGAGCAGCGATCGACCAGAAGTTCGGCAGGAAGGCGTTCGGCGGCGGCGAGTACTCGGAGAGAGTCCTCACGATACCCCAGACCCTCATCGACATCAACCCTGACACCGGCGAGATCATCAGCGTGAGCGTGAAGGAGAGAGACGGGCACGAGCACTTGGCGCGCGCCTACCTCTTCGCGGCCCCCCATCCGTGGCTGACGTTCGGCGCCGAGTACCAGTACGAGAACCTCAGGCGCGCCCCGGAGCTGTCGCTGTCGTTCCAGAGGGTCGAGACCCATCGGGTGCCGCTCTCCGCGCGGTTCTTCCACCCCTCCGGACTCAGCGCCTTCGTTGGCGTGACGTACCTCAAGCAGAAGGGGGAGTTCAAGACGGTGAACGAGGCAGGCCAGGACGAGTACATCCCCCGAGACAAGAATTTCTGGGTGGTCGACGCGGGGCTGCGCTATCGGCTGCCGAAGCGCTACGGCTTTCTCGTCGCCGGAGTCAACAATCTCACCGACGAGCGATCCACGTATCAGGCAACGGATCCGAGGAATCTTGCGATCAGACCCGGCAGGGTCATTTACGGTCGAGTTGTCGTGGCCTTCCCGTGATCTCGGGTGCGGGAGTGCATCCCTCCGATGTTCAGAACAGACCGAGAGTGAAAGGAGAAGTAGCGATGCGCAACAAGAAGGCGTTCCTCGCCGGCTTCGTGCTGGCGGGAGGGTTGCTCGGAGGGCCGATCGTGATGGCGACGGGATCGTCGGGCACGAACATCCCGACGGCCGCGCCGTCCCCGCCGCCGACGTCGTGCAGCACAGGTCTGTTTCAAATGGCGGTGAGTAGCGGGCCGTCGGTCGTGAGCTGTTCCGCGGCGGGTGGGCAGTGTACCGAGATCGAGTACGAGGTGGTTTCCGGCGGAACTCCGGATCACGTCGCCGTGGTCGAGGGCGTTGGCGTGTGGTACGTGGATGGACCTGGCAACCAGTGGTACAAGCCCTGCGCGGGAGACGAGGTGACCGATCTCGGCGAGCATTCCTGTCACGAGCAGGCGGTGAAGGTCAACCCGACTGACTTGGTCAAGAAGTTCAAGGTGGGCCTGGCGGGACAGAGAAAATCCAGTCCGACGACCATAGCCACCAAGAAGGGCAGCAAGACCGGGGCCTGCAGGATTCTCGGCATCGGCCTGGAGGCTGGGCCCGGCCCCCTCGACATCGTCACGACGAGCAAGACCGTTAACTTCGGCGAGTGCATCGTCACGGTGAACACACCTGCGACGGGTGGGGTGGTCGTTGAAATTGACCCGGCCTCTCCGTCCGGATGCACCCTGCTTGACTCCGAGGGAACCGAGCTGAAGGACGTGACGCTCACGGTGCCTGGGCATGTGGGCACCGGGCTGCAGGCTGAATCGTTCAGTTTCGTCACCCAGGGCTCCAAGTGCTGGTCGACCGTGATCCCCACCCCCAATGGGAAGCTGTATACCGTCTGCAAATGAGTGAGTCGCTCCGTAGCGGCATGCCGGGGGATCCGCTGAGCTCCCCGGCATGCCGCGGGCGGCGTATCCGGCCGGCCCTCCCCGTGCGGGGCGCTTTGTGCCCGCACGGGGGACTTGGTCCGTGCTGTTCCCTGAGGAACCAGTCCGCGCCGTTCGCCCGGCTCAGCGAAGGGGAGCGTCCTTGACCGCCTGGACGAAATCCTTGGCCGCCGCGTAGCGCTCCTCGCGGTTCTTGGCCAGAGCGTTGCGAAGGATCTCGTCCCATGTGGTGTGGAGCTTGACGTCGAGCGCCGAGGGCTGAACCGGACTCGCCTTGATGATCGCGAACATCAGGGAGGTGATCGTCTCGCCGGTGAAGGGCTTCTTGCCGGTGAGCAGCTCGTAGAGGATCACGCCGAGGGAGAAGATGTCGCTCCGGGCGTCGATCTTCTCGCCGTTGATCTGCTCCGGGGACATGTACGCGGGCGTGCCCATCACGCTCCCGGTCCGCGTCAGAGTCGATTCCACGATCCGGGCAATGCCGAAGTCCATGACCTTCACTATGCCGGTCTTGGAGATCATGATGTTGTCGGGTTTGACGTCGCGATGGAAGATGCCCTTCTGGTGAGCGTAGTCGAGGCCCGTCCCGGCGTGACAGATGACGTGCTTTATCTGGGCGAGGGTCAGGCGCTGCTTCTTCATCATCTGCGCGAGACTGTCTCCTTCAACGAACTCCATGACGATATAGGACATGCCGAGGGCTTCCCCCAGATCGAAGACGGTCACGATGTTGGGGTGCGTGAGCTGCCCGGCGGTCTGGCCCTCCCGATAGAAGCGCTGACGCATCTCGATGACCTGTGAGGCGTCGAGGTCCGAGTCGACACGGATCGTCTTGAGGGCGGCCCGGCGGTGGATGACCGTGTCGTGGACCAGATACACGTCTCCCATGCCGCCGCGGCCAATGTGCTTCTCGACCTCGTAACGTCCGAAGACCGCGCCCGGAAGGAGGGGGCCGCTTGGGGCGGGCGCGGCGACCGGACCGGTACCGGGGCGGGGCGTACCCAGGGCGGCGGAGGGCGCGGCGACCGGACCGGTACCGGGGCGGGGCGTACCCAGGGCGGCGGGGGGCACGGCGACCGGACCGGTACCGGGGCGGGGCGTACCCACGGCGGCGGTGGGCGCGATCTGATGCGTTGGCGCCGCGGAGGGACGGGCCTGGGTGGGCAGGTGCGTGTCGACGTCGGCGTCCGGCCCTGACGGGACAGGCGGACCGGCGGGGGACATGTCGGTCACGGCTTCGTATTCGGGCGTGCGCTCGGCCAAGTCGGCCCCGGCCGGCTGAGCTAGCGTCGGCGCCTCTCCCAAAGAAGGCACCGGCGCCACGAAGACGCCCGTGCCGACGCCGGTTTGGGTGAGGCGCTCCATGCGGCGGGCCACGTCCTCGAACCCGGGGTCGACGTCGAAGATTCTCTTGTAAACGAGGAGCGCCTTGTCGCGCAGCGCGCGGTTCTCGTAGTCGAGACCGAGGTTCACGTAGACGAGCTTCATGTCGTCGGTCAGGGGCAGCTTGCCAAAGGTCGCGAGCGCCATGTCGAGCATTCCTTTTTCCTGGAAGCTGAGCCCGAGGAGTTTCTGGCTCTCGACCTTCTCGGCGCCGACATCGCGCGTCTCGCGCTCGCTCGCCGTGAGTCTGAGCACCACCATCAAGCCCAGAGGCACGACGAGTGCGAGCCCGGGGTAGAAGACCTTGACCCAGACGCCCTTCTGCACGAGCAGGAAGCCCGCGCCCCCCATGACGAGCAGCGCCAGGACGGGGACCCCGACGAGCAGCAGCCGCGTTGACAGGCGGGGCAGCAGCCAGACGTTGAGTCCGCACACGGCAAAGAACAACCCCCACTCCAGTAGCCAGGCCCAGAGGGGCGCCTGGGCGAAGTCGAAGCGGAAGACGTTGTCCAGGAACGTGGCGTAGATCAGGACCCCCGGAGCCTTGACGGCGAACGGAAAGGCCCGGTCGTCGAGACCGTCCGCCGTGCCGGCAACCAGCACGGCCTTGCCACGAAACGCGTCGTCGGGCACGTCTCCGCGCACGACGTCCAGAAAGGAGTACAGGGGGAAGGCCTTCGCTGCTTCGGCCGGCCAGTTGAGCAACACCTCACCCGAGGCCGACACCGGGATGTCCCACTGTCCCATCGTGACGACGCCGTCGGCTAGCCCGATCTCGTGCAGGGGTATCCCCGTGAAGACGCGCGCCAGCTGGAGGCCCAGCGACGGATAGACCCTGTCCCCATGCTGGATGACCAGAGGCAGGACCCGGATTCGCCCGTCCTCGCTCGCGACGGTACGCACGTGGCCAATGGCTACGGCGGCACCGGCTAGCGCGGGTTCGGGCTCGATGAGAGTAGGAGCCGGGGGGATGGCCAACGACTCGAGCCGGGGAAGTGCTTTGGCCTGGAGCCCGTTCTTCTGCATCACGGCCGAGGCAGGAGTCCCCGGAGGGGACGGGTCGCCGACACGAGTGAACTCGTAGCCGAAGACGACGTTCCCGGCCTTCTTCATGGCCTCGGCCAGGAGCCGGCTGTTCGGCGCTTCGCGCGCGAGCTCGCCGAACGTGAAGTCGAAGCCAATCACGCGCGCGCCCGCTTTGGCGAGCCGCTCGACGAGGGGCACGTATTCGCTCCGCGGCCAGGCGGGCGGGCCGAAACGTCCGAGGCTCTTCTCGTCGATGGCGACGATCACGACCTGCGCGCTCGGTGTCCGGGTGCCGCGAAGGGACTGCCAGCGGTCGAGAAGCACCAGGTCGGGGATTCGCAGGATCGGCGCGAGCTCCGCGCCGAGACGCACTACGACGAGGAGTGCTACCGCCACGGCGGCCCACCTTCGCAGGCGGCTGCGCGCGATGAGCGCCTCGTCGAAGAGCCGGCTTCCTTCGTCGCTCATGGGCATTGGGCGCCTATGCTAGCAAAGGCCCCCTGCCCAAGCCAGCAAAGCACCGTCGGGGCGTCGTGGAGTGACTCGGACGGCCTAGTGGGCCCCGCTCGCTCCCGCGAGCTTGGCCTGGACCCGCTGCCGGCGCTTCGCGAGATCGGCTCCCGTGCGGCCTCCGCCGATGCCCCGCGCCGACAGGAGGCCGAGGGCCTGGTCCACCGCGGCCAGCGAGGCCGCGAGGTCGCGGCTCCGGTGCTCGTGGTGGATCGCCAGCTCGCGCAGCGCCAGAAGGTCCCCCGCGTCCGCGGCCTGTACCCACAGCTCGGCGGCACGGTCGTGGTTACGCGCCCGCTTGGCCCGCGATGCCAGGCGGACGAGCGCCGCCACACGGAGCGCACCTCGGTCGGTCTCGACCGTGCGCCTGTACTCCGCCTCCGAGCGCTCGTAGAGGCGCGCCCGCTCGAGGACCCGCGCCAGGCTCAGGACGTCCCGCGGGTCTTCGGCCAAGCCCTCCTCGACCCAGTGGCAGGCCGTGACCGCCAGCGCCGCCAGCGACACGATGTCGATCCGGTTGTGTTCGAAGACGCGCGCCATGGCCCGCGCGTCGCGGCGGCGGACATAGTCGAAGTAGATCCCCGGGATCGCTTCTCCCGGGATGTCTCCGTGACGGCGCACTCCCAGGAGCTCCGCCTCGAGGACCTGGAGGCGGCACGACTCGAGGCGCGCCTTCCAGAGGCGCCGGGCCGGGTGAAGCAGGTCGAGATGGGGAGCGTCGGAAAGGGGGAAACGCTGGCGATCGAGACGGTAGCGTGTCTCGAGGAGGGGGACGTCGAACATCTTGCCGTTGAAGGTCACGATGCGCTGGAAGCGCCGGAGATCCTCGGCGAGCGCCGACAGGAGCGCTGGCTCCTCGTGGTAGTCCCGCATGAAGTACTGGCGGAGGACGAAGCGGTCGCCGTCCACGAAGCCGATCCCCACGAGGAACGCGGCGGTCCCCGTCCCGCCGGCCAGCCCCGTCGTCTCGGTGTCCAGGAACACGGCCTCGCGAAGGTCGAAGGAATCGAGCGCCGGCTCCCCGGTCAGGACGCCGACGCTGCCGGGGACGAGGTTGCGAAAGCGCGACAGGGAAACTTCGCCGTGGCGCGTCTCCAGGTGAAGCTCGCTGTCGATGCGAAAGCACTCCCCTCGATCGTTCAGGACGCGATGCCCCTGAACCATCTCCTCAAGCGCCGCGTGACGCACCGGGGACGCCCCTCGGCCGCGTGCGGTGGCCGCGACCAGCCGTTCGAGGCGCGCCTTGAGCGTGAGAGCTTCGTCCCCGGGCGTCTCCCCCAGCACCGCCTGCTCGAGGCCGTCCAGGTCGCCGACGGGAGGAACGCCTGTGGTCCGCCGTAGACGCCGCAGCTTGTCGTGAAGGCCGCCGTCGCTCACGCGACGATGGCTCGGAGCAGCGTCAACGCCACTTCCTTGCCACGGCTACCGACCTCTCCCGCGGGGCCGACGCACGACGGGCAGCCGTCGCGACAGGCGCAGCCGGCGATCAGGGACAGGCTCTCTTGCAGCAGCCGGCGGTGGAGGCGGTAGAGCGGCTCCGAGAGGCCGATGCCGCCGGGGTAGTTGTCGTAAAGGAAGACGTTCGGCTCGTAGTCCGGCCCCGGCGCGGGCTCCTCGCGCCCCTTCCAGCCGAGGCGCATCATCCCCCGCTCGATGCGCGCCTCTCCCTGGCCGTTGTCCCCCAGAGCCACGCCCAGGTCGTGGCGATCGCACATCAGGAAGAGGGCCGCCATCTGCCCCAGGGTGTACGAGAGGCCCACGACGCCGTCGCGCCGTTCCTCTCCCGTGAACGGCAGCGAGGCCATGATCTCCCGCGGCACCGTGAGCCAGTAGGCCGTCGTGTGCATCTGGTTCTCGGGCATCTGCAGCTCGCCCGAACCGACGTTCTCGTTGGTGTAGAACTTGATCTTCTTGAACCCCACAACCTGGGACGTGACGTGGACCTCGCCGTGGTTGCGCCGGGCGTTCGCCACCGGCTCTTCGTCGAAGCGATCGAGGATCTTGACCTTGGTGTAGGTGATGGCGTCGGTGTAATAGTCCACGTCGGCCTCGCGAACGTGGACCCGGCGTTCCTCGTGGTCGTACTTCTCGACGAAGTAGCTGCGCCCCTCCAGGATGTAGACGGCCTTCTCGTGAACCATGGACGGCGCGCTGTCGTAGTCCACCTCGGCGATGATCCGGGGTTCTCCCGTGATGTCCTGCACCACGAAGTTGTCCGAAGAGACGCTGCGCAGCGACACGGCGTCGGCCGGGTAGCTCTCGCTCGTCCAGTGCCAGCGGTCCCCCGCACGGTGAAGAAGCTTCTCTTCCTCGAGGAACGTCAGGATCTCGGCCAGGTCCTCCTTCCCGAAGCCTTCTTCAACCGTGAAGGGGAGCTCGAAGGCCGCGCACTTCACGTGGCTCACGAGGATTTGCAGGTTGTCCGGGTTGATCCGGCCCTGCTCCACGGGAGCGCCGAAGAAATAGTCGGGGTTCTGGGCGATGAATTGGTTGAGGGGCGTCGAGTTGGCCACGAGCACGGCCACCGACGTGCCGGCGCGCCGGCCGGCGCGACCCGCCTGCTGCCACGCCGAGGCGACGCTCCCCGGATAGCCGAGCAGAATGGCCGCGTCCAGACTGCCGATGTCGATCCCCAGCTCGAGGGCGTTCGTCGAGACCACCCCCAGGACCGATCCCTCGCGCAGCCCGCGTTCGATCTCCCGCCGCTTCTGCGGAAGATAGCCGCCGCGATAGCCGCGGATGACGCCTTCAGAGCCCGGGCGTTTCTCTAGAGCTTCCTTGAGATAGGTCACCAGGATCTCGGTGGAAAGGCGCGACGGTGCAAAGACGATGGTCTGGAGCCCCTTCGTCAGGAACGACAGCGCCACGTCCCGCGCGCAGCCAAGGGCCGACTTGCGGATCCCTAGCTGGCGGTTCACCACCGGCGGGTTGTAGATCGCGAAGTATTTTTCCCCGCGCGGCGCGCCACTCTCGTCGATCAGCGCCATTTCGCGGCCGGTGAGAGCCTCCGCCAGCTCCTTCGGGTTTCCGATTGTGGCCGACGAGCAGAGGAACTGCGGGTCCGAGCCGTAGAAGCGGCAGAGGCGATGCAGCCGCCGGAACAGGTTCGCCACGTGGGAGCCGTAGACACCGCGGTGGGTGTGAAGCTCGTCCACGATGACGTACTTCAGGTTCTCGAAAAGCTTCACCCACTTGGTGTGGTGCGGCAGGATCCCCTTGTGCAGCATGTCCGGGTTCGTGACCACGATGTGGGCACGGGCGCGGATGGCCTTCCGCGCGTCCTGCGGCGTGTCGCCGTCGTAGGTGAAGGTGCCTATGTCGGCGCCGAGGGCCTCGATCGTGGCGTACAGCTCGGCGAGCTGGTCCTGGGCCAGGGCTTTTGTCGGGAAAAGGTAGAGGGCGCGGGTGTCGGAGTCCTTGAGGACGCGGTCCAGGACGGGAAGGTTGTAGCAGAGCGTCTTCCCCGACGCGGTGGGAGTCACGACCACGATGTTGCGCCCCTCCTGCACGGCGTCGTACGCGAGGCGCTGGTGGGTGTAGAGGTGCTCGAAGCCCCGGGATCGGAGCACCTCGAGCAGCTTCGGATGAAGCCCCGCGGGAAAGTCGGCGAAGCGGGGGGGCCGGGCCGGGAAGTGCTTGAGCGCCGTCAGAACGGGCTCGGCGCCTAGGGTCTTCTCGACCTCCAGGGCCTTGAGGGCCGCCATGAGGGAGGCTTCGCCTTCCTCGGGACGCAGGGCGATCTGTTGGCTCACGTGGCGCATCCTCTCCTGGAAGGGTGCCAGGCGGGGTCCGTCACTACCATTCGTTGGGGGACGGGGCTAGACTCGCGCGATATGGGTGACTCCCACGACATTCGCAAGCACGTACGGGCGATCCTGGCCGGCCTGGGCGAGGACGCCGACCGGGAAGGGCTCGAAAAGACCCCCGAACGGGTCGAAAAGGCCCTCAAGTTCATGACCCAGGGGTACTCGCAAGATGCGGGCAAGGTGATCAACGATGCCTTGTTCAAGGTCGACTACGACGAGATGGTCATCATCAAGGACATCGACATGTTCAGCATGTGCGAGCACCACCTCCTCCCGTTCTTCGGCAAGGCCCACGTGGCCTATATCCCTGACGGCAAAGTGATGGGCTTGTCGAAGGTGCCACGCCTCGTGGACATGTTCGCGCGGCGGCTGCAGGTCCAGGAGCGCCTGACGGTCCAGCTAGCCGACACGATCATGCAAAAGGTCAAGCCCAAGGGCGTGGGCGTGGTCATCGAGGCCATGCATTTCTGCATGATCATGCGAGGCGTCGAGAAGCAGAACTCCGTTGCCGTAACGTCCTGCATGCGCGGCGTTTTCCACGACCAGAAGCAGACGCGGGACGAGTTCCTCTCGCTCATCAAGAAGAAACACACCGGCCTCGGCTAGCCTTGGACTCGCTCCAGGACCGCTTCGCGCCGCAGGACCGCTGCTTCGGCTGCGGACCCGCCAACGACAAGGGGCTGCGCATCAAGAGCCGCGTCGAGGGGGACGAGGTGGTGGCCGACTGGACTCCCGAGGCTCACCACGAAGCCTTCCCCGGCGTCGTGAACGGCGGGATCGTCGGCGCGCTGCTCGACTGCCACAGCAACTGGACGGCGGCCTGGCACCTGATGACTCGCGACGGCCTGGCGGCCCCGCCGGCCACGGTCACCGCCGAGTTCCACGTCAAGCTGAAGCGGCCGACGCCTTCGACCGCTCCGCTCCGTGTGCGGGCGCGGGTGGCACATTCCACAGGCCGACGGGCCGCGGTCGACGCTACCGTCGAGTCGGGGGGTGTGGTTACCGCGACCTGCCACGCCGTGTTCGTCGCCGTCCCCGCCGATCACCCGGCCGCGAACCGCTGGTAGGCTGTCCGGAACCTGAAGGTCGGGGTCCAACCCCGAGCCGTCGATCGCATGCGCCGGTGCCTGTCGCATTGACGCTTCCGACGAGGCCGCGCAGAATCCACCGATGCTCGGCCTCTTCTGGAACCGCGATGAGCGCCGGCTGCGGGCGCTCTGTCGCATCGTCTCCTGTCTGCTCGGCGCGGGCACCCTCGGCGGGCTCCTCTACTTGAGCGTCCAAGCCGCGATGCGACTCGGCGTACCGTCGCTCTTCTTCCACCGCCCGCTCTCGATGTTCCTCGGCGTCTGGGCCCAGTTGGGGATCGTGGCGATCGCGGTCGCCGTGGCCACGCGGTGGGTCGACCGCAGACCGCTTGGAGATCTGGGTCTCGGGTTGTCGCGGCCGTTCATCCACGACTTCGTCGCCGGCCTGGCCCTGGGCGGGCTCCTCATGACCCTCGTCTTCGGCCTCGAGTGGAGCATGGGGTGGGTCCGTGTCACCGGCCTCTTTCGCAGCGACTGGGGACGTCCCTTTGCGCTAACCATCCTCGGTCCCGTCGTCGTCTTCCTGGCGGTCGGCTTCCTCGAGGAACTGTTCTCCCGCGGCTACCTGCTGCGAAACCTGTCGGAGGGCCTGCGGATCGGCCCGCTCGGCCCGCGGGCGGCGCTCGTGATGGGATGCGTCCTGTCGTCGGTGTCCTTCGGCCTCGGCCATGCCCGCAACCCGGGCGCCACGCCGGTGAGTACCTTCAACATCATGCTGGCCGGCATCCTCTTGTCCCTCGGCTACATGCTCACCGGCCGACTGGCGCTGTCGATCGGCCTGCACATCTCGTGGAACTTCGTCCAGTGCAGCGTCTTCGGTTTCGCCGTGAGCGGGATGACGCTGCTGCGCACCAGCGTCATCGCCACCGAGCAGACCGGGCCCGAGATCTGGACGGGTGGAGCCTTCGGTCCCGAGGGCGGGCTCGTCGGCGTGTTGGCCGTCCTGCTCGGGATCTTCCTCATCGGCGTGTGGGTCCAGCTCCGGTACGGCCACGCCGCGCTGCACGTGGCGCTTCTCGATCCCCCGGCACACGCACCCCAGGCCGTCCCCGAGGGGCCGACCGAGCCGGCGGAGGCGTGAGTTGAACCTCGCCCCGGCTCCCCCGTGGCCGCAGCCCGTTGCTCCCCTCGGCTCGGTCGCGCTCTCGGCCCTGGTCGCGGCGATCCCCCTGATCGTGGTGCTGGTCCTGATGGGCGGCCTTCGCAAGAGCGGGCTCGTCGCCTCGGCCTGGGGGCTGGGCACCGCGGCGCTCCTGGCCGCGGGCGTGTGGCGCATGCCGGTCTCGCTGGCCGCGTGGAGCGTCGTCTACGGTTTCGCCTATGCGGCCTGGTCGATCCTGTGGCTCGTCTTCTGCGCGCTGTGGCTCTACAACCTGTCAGTCGCGGCGGGCTCCTTCGACCGGCTCCGCCGGTGGATGGAAGGCCATGCGTCCGGCGACCCCTGCATCCAGGCAATCCTGGTGGCGTTCTGCTTCGGGGCCCTGCTCGAAGGCAGCGCGGGGTTCGGAGCGCCAGTGGCAGTCACCGCGTTCCTGCTGGTGGGGCTCGGATTCGAGGCGCGGAAGGCCGTGGTCGTCTCCCTGGTCGCCAACACCGCTCCCGTGGCCTTCGGAGGCGTGGGCGTCCCCATCGTCGCGCTGGCCGGAGTGACCGGGCTCGACATCATGAAGCTCTCGGCGATGGTGGGACGGCAGCTCCCCTTTCTGTCGCTCGTCCTGCCAGCCTATCTGGCCTGGGTCGTCGCGGGCGGCAAGGGCCTACGACGCTCCTGGCCCGCGGCGCTCGTGGCAGGCGCCAGCTTTGCGGCGGCGCAGTTCGTGGTCTCGAACGTCTGGGGACCGTACGCCACCGACATCCTCAGCTCTCTGTCGTCGATCGTGGCGCTGTGGGCCTTCCTTCGCGTCTGGGCAACGCGCGGAGAAGCCCCGGCCGCTGATCCAGCGCACGGGCGGCTTTCGGCTGCTGAAGCGTTCTCGGCCTGGCTCCCGTGGGCGTCGCTGTCCGTCGTCATGGTGCTGTGGTCCTACTTCAAGCTGTTCCCGCTCGGCCAGATTCCGATTCCAATCCCCCGCCTCCACAACGGCGTCCTCATCTCGCTTTACCAGAAGCCCTACGCCGCGGTGTTCACGTTCCAGCCGCTGGCGGCGGGCACGGCCGTCCTGGTCACGACCCTGGTCACCGCGCTCTGCTTCCGAGTGCGCCCGCGAGTCTTGCTGGAGGCGGGACGCACGACGCTGCGGCAGCTACGGCTGCCGGGCCTCACGGTGCTGTTCATCGTCGCGCTGGCGTACCTCTACAACTACTCGGGGCTGGCGTATACGCTGGGGGCCGCGGTGGCGGGGCTGGGCAACATCTTTCCGGTGGTGAGCAGCTACCTCGGCTGGGTCGCCTGCTTCCTGACCGGCAGCGACACCGCAGCGAATCTCCTGTTCGGCAACCTCCAGGTCGCCGCTGCCCATCAACTGCATCTCAATCCGATTCTGCTGGCCGCCACCAACTCCTCGGGCGCGGTCGCGGGCAAGATGATCTCGCCTCAGAACATCGCGGTGGGCGTCACCACGGTCGGACTGATCGGCCAGGAGGGGAAGATCCTACACAAGACCTTCTGGCACAGCGTCGTTCTGGCCACGCTCCTCGGGCTGATCGCGTACGCGCAGGCGTACTACGTACCCGGGATGGTGCCGTAGCGGTCGGCGTCCCCCCCGCAAGCCTCACGCCAGTGTCGCTCGCCCCGGCGTGGATCGTCTTGCCTATGGACGCGCTCGAGGCAACCGCGTTACGGTGGGTTCGCCCCTCGGGAGGGCGCAATGGACGATCCCTATGCCGTGGGCCGGCGAGACTTCCTGAAAGTCGGCGCGACCGCCGCCGCCGTCACGGCGGTCGGGTGCGCCGGAGCGCCCGGTCGCTGGCGCGCCCTCGGCGAAGCCGAGGCGAAGACCCTCGCAGCCGCATGCGACCGCATCGTGCCCCCCGACGCCGATCCGGGCGCCGCGCAAGCCGGCGTGGTCGACTTCATCGACCGGCAGCTCGCGGGCGGACAGAGGGACCGTCGCGAGATCTACCGCCAAGGACTCGAGGCGCTCAACAAGACCGCGCGACGCCGCCACGGCGCTCCCTTCGCCGATCTCGCCCCCGACGTCCAGACGGAATTGCTCCAGGAGGTCGAACATGCCCGGGTCGATGCGGCGGATTGGGTGGGCGTCGAGCCGGCCGCCTTCTTCGCCCTCCTCGTGGATCACACGATGATGGGTTTCTACGGCGATCCGCGCCACGGCGGCAACCGCGGCCGGGCGAGTTGGAAGATGGTCGGCCTGCCCGACCCGCCGATCCGCGGCCGGCTTCACGAGCCGGCGAAGAGCTAGACGGTGGCTCTCCCGCGCGTCAACGCCGTCGTGGTGGGCTCGGGGGCGGGGGGCGGAGTCGTGGCCTGCGTCCTTGCGGAGGCCGGCCTGAGCGTCGTGCTGCTCGAGCGGGGACGGTGGCATTCGCCCTTCGAGGAGCGCAAGGACGACCTCGTCAACCAGCGCAACTCCAGCCTCGGCGTCGCGTACGGACCCGATGAGGAGAAGAACCCGCGGGTCTTCGTGGACCTCGAGGGGCACGAGCGCGTCGTACGTCCTCGCCAGGGCGAGTACAGCCCCAACGCTGCTTGCGTGGGCGGCGGGACCGTGAGCTACGGCGGCCAGGCCTGGCGCTTCATGCCCCAGGACTTCCGGATGCGCTCGACCTACGGGGACGTCGCGGGAGGCACCCTCGAGGACTGGCCGATCGGCTACGACGACATGGAGCCCTACTACGAGAAGGCCGAGTACGAGATCGGGGTCTGCGGCGACGTGGAGGCCAACCCGTTCAAAGGGCCGCGCCGCAAGCCGCTGCCGATGCCTCCCATGTCCCCGACGCGCGAGTACGAGATCCTGAAGCCGGCCGCGCTCCGCCTCGGCCTCCATCCCTTTGACCTGCCCCTCCTCATCAATAGCGTTCCGCGGGATGGCCGTTCGGCCTGCATGCGGATCCGATGGTGCGTGGGATTCGGCTGCGAGACCGGTGCCAAGAACGGCACCCACAATACGATGATCCCGCGAGCCCTCGCCACCGCCCATTGCGTGGTGCGCGCACGTTCGGTCGTGAAGGAGGTGGAGGTCGACGAACGGGGCCTGGCGACGGGTGTCGCCTACTTCGACGAGGACGATCGCCTTCAGGTGCAGCCCGCCGATCTCGTGATCGTTTCGGGTGGCGCCACCGAGTCGGCCCGCCTCCTGCTGCTCTCGAGGAGCCGCCTCTTCCCGAACGGTCTCGGGAACCGGTACGACTGGGTGGGGCGCAACCTTCAGGGCCACACGTACACCGGCGCCTTCGGCCTCTTCGAACAGGACACCTACGACGACGTGGGCCCCGGGGCGTGCATCGCGATCTCGGACTACAACCACGGGAACAAAGGTCTGGCCGGCGGCGGCATGCTCGCCAACGAGTTCATCCGCCTCCCCATTCAGTTCGCGAGCTGGACGCCGCCCGGGACTCCGCGCTGGGGGCAGGCCCACAAGGACTTCATGCGCCGCTACTATCGGCGCCACATCACCGTTGTGGGTCCCACGCAGGAGATCCCCCTCTGGGACGCGCGGGTGCAGCTCGACCCCAAGGTGAAGGACCACTGGGGAATCCCGGTCCTGCGCCTTTCCGGAAGCCGCCACGCCCACTCGATCGAGATCGGCAACCATCAGGCGGCTCGGGCGGCAGAGTGGCTTCGCGAAGCCGGGGCCAGCGTCGTCTACGAGCGCCGCGCGGGTCCTGGACTCTCGGGTCATCAACACCAGGCCGGCACGTGCCGCATGGGGAACGACCCCAAGACGTCGGTCGTGGACCGCGACTGCCGCGTCCACGACATACCCAACGTCTTCGTCATCGACGCGAGCGTCCACGTGACGAACGGCGGCTTCAACCCCGCCCTCACCATCATGGCCAACGCCTTCCGCGCCTCGGAGCAGATCGTGAAGAACTGGAAGGGCGGCGGCCTCAAGGGCTGACGCGATGAGAGCGCTTCGCCGGCTCCTTCTCGCCGTCGCCACCGCGGGTGCCTTGGCCTTCCTGGGCCTCGCGGGGACCAGCTCGTACTACGGTGGGGCCGACGGGAAGGGGTGCGCCCGGTGCCACGAGATCCGGCCCATGGTGGACAGCTGGGCCGCTTCCACCCACCGGTCCGTGGCGTGCAAGGACTGCCACGGCAGCTCTTTCTCCGCGGACCTCCGCATGCACGTCAAGAACCTGGAGCGCGTCTGGCTCCACGCGCGGGGCCAGACGCCGGAGCAGATCCACATCCGCCACACCGACGTGGGGCCTCTCGTGGAGCGCTGCCGATCCTGCCATGCGCAGGAGTACGGGGACTGGAGGAGCGGACCCCACGGCACCCGTTACGCCCGGATCTTCCTGGACGAGAAGCACAACACCGGCCAACAGCTCATGGACGACTGCCTGCGCTGCCATGGGATGCACTTCGAGGGGGGGATCGCGCGACTGGTGGAGCCCATCGACCGGAAGGGCCCGTGGCGTCTCCGCGACGCGGCGGTCAAGGACGAACCCGCCATTCCTTGCCTCGCCTGCCACCAGGCCCATCGCAAGGGAGAGCCCTTGCCCGCTCGGGCAGCAGGTGCCCTGCGTCCGGCCTCGACCGAGGAGATCGTCCGGCCTTCGGTCTCGCTGTACGACCGCCGGGCGCTCGAGCACGTGCCGGTGGCCGACCTGCCGCTGCCGGCGATGCGTGCCGGAGCGCGCGCAGTTCGGGCGAGCCCGGACCGTCGCCAGGCCCTCTGCTACCAGTGCCATGCGCCCCGCGCCGAGGCCCAGGTCTTCTCGGGCGATGACCGCACGCCCACCGGCGTCCATGAGGGACTGAGCTGCCTGGCCTGCCACCAGAAGCACGGGGAATCGACGCGGGCTTCGTGCGCGGGATGCCATCCCCAGCTCTCCAACTGCGGCCGCGACGTCGAGACGATGGACACGACCTTTCTGTCGAAAGAGAGCCCACACAACATCCACAGCGTGACGTGCGTCGACTGCCATCCGGCCGGTGTCCCGAAGAAGCGGGCCGCCGCCGTCAGGGAGTCACGACGGGCAGCTCGATGAAGCTGGCTGCCGAGGGTGAGGCCGGTGGGCGCTAGCCCGACCTTCGCATCAGTAGCCGGCCGGTGAGCCGTTCCTTCCCGGATTAGCCTTGGGAAATATAGGCATTGCTTGCCTTCGTTCATTCGGGTATACTACATGAAAGAAGATGCACATATTCGAACGGACGGTCAA
>JBGPYB010000266.1:0-3595 GCA_041493035.1 Vicinamibacteria bacterium
AGCGCATTTTCGATCGCGACGGCCGACTGACGGGCGAGGCTGCGGATGATCTCGAAGTGGTCCTTGCTAAATCCCTCCTGGCGCCCTCCCGCGATCAAAGCGCCGAAGACGGACCTGTGGCGGAGCGGAGCGGCGAGGAACGAAGGGAGCGCCGTGGGCAGCTCGTCGCACCGGTGGGAGTACCGGGGGTGGCTCGAGGGCCTGCCGATATCGATGATCTCGTCGCGATCGACGGCCAGAGCGGCCAGTCCTTCCCCCGAGTGGAGGCGGGCGCCTCGCACCGAATCGGCGCCGTCTCCGACGGCAGTTTCGACGAGCAGCCCAGCGGCGTCGCTTGTCGGCCGGAACAACATCGCCCGGCAGGAGTCCGCGCCGCAGAGCTGCTTCGTCGCCGCCACGAGGCGCTCGAGGAGGCGGTCCAAGTGGGCCTCGCCGCTCAGGCTCGTTCCGATCTCCTGGAGCGCGCGGAGAAGGTGGTTCGAGTCGGCGAGTTGCTGCACGAGGTCCTGATTCGCGCGGAGGAGTCGCCAGCGGTCGACGGCTCGCGCCACGGAGGCCTCGAGAAGGGGGAGGGGCGTCGACTGCCTGGGGAGGTAGTCGACGATGCCGACCTTCAGCCCCTCGATGGCGGAGTCCATGTCGGCATGCCCCGTGAGCATGACGAACTGCGTCTCGGGGCTCTTCGCGCGGATGCGCTCCACCAGCTCGATGCCGGTCATCCCCGGCATTGCGCGGTCCACGACAGCGGCGGCGAAGCTTCCGTCACGGGCGGCCTCGAGGGCCGCGGCGGCGTCGGAGAAGGCGGCGATGTCGAAGCCTTTCTCCGCGAGAACCTCGGAGATTCTGCTGCCGAAGGCGGGTTGGTCGTCAACAACGAGGACACGCGCCCGAGGTGTGGCCATGGACAAACTCGGCTCATCCTAGGGATTCGGCGGGGTGGCGTCAAACACGATAGACTCAGGGTCCCTTGTCCATGCGCGCGGCGGTCTATCGAGGTAAGAACGACCTCAGGGTCGAGGAAGTCGAAAGGCCCGTTGCGGGCCCGGGAGAGGCGCTCGTTCGGGTGGACGTGTGCGGCGTTTGCCCGACCGACGTCAAGAAGGTCCACAAGGGGCACCTCCCCGGTCCCCGGGTCTTCGGCCACGAAATCGCCGGCACGGTGGCAGCGGTCGGAAAGGGCGTCTCCCGCTTCCGCGAAGGGGACCGGCTGGTCCTCCATCACCACGTGCCGTGTGGCGACTGCTTCTATTGCCGTGAGAAGGCGTACGCCCAGTGCGCCTTCTACCAGAAGAACGGCACCACGGCGGGCTTCGAGCCGTCGGGGGGAGGGTACGCCGAGTACGTGAAGGCCCTCGACTGGATCGTGGAGCGCGGAGCGATCCCCATCCCCGACGGCGTCCTGGCCGAGGAGGCTGCTTTCGTCGAGCCTGTGAACACCTGCCTGAAGGCCGTGAAGAAGGCCGAGATCCAGAAGGGCCAGACGGTCCTCGTGGTGGGCCAGGGTCCCATCGGCCTGCTTCTCACCCAGCTCGCTCGATGGGCGGGGGCCGAGGTCCTTGCCTCGGACACGATGCCCGACAGGCTGGAGATGAGCCGTCGTTGCGGCGCCACCGCCATCGACGCCACGGGGGACGTCGTGCGCGAAGTCCGGGCCGTCACGGGTGGGCGTGGAGCCGATCGCACGCTCCTCGCAGCCGTCGGTCCCGCCGCCTTCCACCAGGCCCTCGACGCCACCCGGCCCGCGGGGAAGATGCTGGTCTTCTCGGCAACGTCCCCGGGAGAGACCGCCGAGGTGGACTTCGGCATCCTCTGTCCGGCGGAGAAGGACATCCTGACGTCCTACAGCTCTTCGATCGACGTCCAGGACCTGGCCGCGCAGCTCGTCTTCCAGCGCGAGATCCGCGTACGCGAGCTGGTGACGCACCGGCTTCCCCTGTCGGAGGCGGCGCGGGCCATCGACCTCGCGTCGAAGCCGGCCCCCGGCGTCCTCAAGGTCGTGCTGGAGATGAGCGCGTGAGCCGCACCATGAAGGCGGCGGTCCTCCACGGCCGCGAGGACGTGCGCATCGAGCAGGTCCCGGTTCCGCGTCTCGACCCCGGCGACGTGCTCATAAGGACCCGCGCGGCGCTCACGTGTGGCACCGACGGCAAGGTATTCCGGCGGGGCTATCACGCCAGGATGATCGTCCCACCGGCGCTCTTTGGCCACGAGGTCTCGGGCATCGTGGCCGAGGTGGGACCGGGACCCCACGGCATCGAGCCGGGCGCATCCGTCGTCGCCGCGAACTCGGCTCCCTGCGGGGATTGCGAGTACTGCCTCAAGGGCCGCGAGACCCTCTGCGACGACCTTCTCTTCTGGAATGGCGCCTACGCCGAGTTCGTGCGGATTCCGGCGCGGGTCGCCCGGCGGAACCTGCTCCGGCTGCCCGAGGGCCTGGGCTTCCGCGAGGCTGCCATAACCGAGCCGCTCGCCTGCGTCGTGCGCGGCATCGAAGAGAGCGACATCGTCCCCGGCCAGACGGTGGCGATCATCGGCGTTGGGCCGATCGGGCTGATGCTCATTGCCCTGGCCCACACCCGCGGTGCCCGCGTCGTCGCCGTCGGTCGCCGCCCCGAGCGTCTCAGGCGAGCGCGAGAGATGGGCGCCGACGCCACGATCGTCGTGGGGCCGAGGGACGATCTGGGCGAGCTGCTGAGGCACGAGAGCCCCGAGGGGCGCGGCCCCCACGTCGTGTTCGAGGCGGCGGGAGCCCCCGAGACGTCGGAGGCGGCGATCCGAGCGGTCCGGAAGGGGGGCCTGGTGAATCTATTCGCGGGCTGTCCCGCCGATTCCCTCATCGGGATCGACGCCCAGCGGATCCACTACGAGGAGCTGACCATCACCTCCACGTTCCACCACACGCCGCAGGACATCCGGGAGGCGCTGCGCCTTCTGGGGACCGGTGCGATGGATCCGCGCAGTCTCATCACGGCCGAGGCGCCTCTTGACGCGCTGCCGCAGGTCTTGGGCGGCATGGCGCAAGGGGACGGCCTCAAGACGATGATCGTTCCCTGAAGCGCCGGCAGGGCCCCTACAGACGAAGGGGCGCACGCGCGTGCGCCCCTTGAAAACACTGTCGTCGCCGCCAGTCAGCGCTTCTTTGACTTCTTGCCCTTCTTGGAAGCCTTCTTGGCTCTCTTGGCCTTCTTGGCCGCCTTCCGGGCCTTCTTGGAAGGCTTCTTGGCCTTTTTCAGGGCCTTTCGGGCGGGCTTCTTTCGTGCAACCTTCTTCTTGGCCGCCTTCCTTGCGGTCTTCTTCTTTGCAGCCTTCTTCTTGGGCTTGGCGGCCTTCTTCTTCGGGGCCGACGCCTTCTTGGCGGGGGCCGCGGCGGGTGGGGCGGCGGGAGCCGGCGGGGTGTACACAGGGACCGACCAGCTTGGTGCGGCGGGCTCTGCCGGAGCCGGCGGCTCCGAAGAACCCGTGGGCTTGTTGTCCTCCATACGGTCTTACCTCCAGGGGCAGGAAGAGCGTTGGCGCGTCCCGCGCCAGCGTCGGAAATCGGTGCGCGAAGTGTGCGCCTCCTCCTGCCTCTACGTCAAGCCCAAGGCGCTTCGGA
>JBGPYB010000134.1:0-12397 GCA_041493035.1 Vicinamibacteria bacterium
GCCCAGACCCTCGCCAAGCTCCTGTCGGTCCCGTTCACGATCGTCGACGCGACGACGCTGACGGAAGCCGGCTACGTGGGCGAGGACGTCGAGAACATCATCCTCAAGCTCCTCCAGGCCGCGAACGGGGACATCGAGAAGTGCCAGGAGGGGATCATCTACATCGACGAGATCGACAAGATCTCGCGGAAGGACGAGAACCCCTCGATCACCCGGGACGTTTCAGGCGAGGGCGTTCAGCAGGCGCTCCTCAAGATCCTCGAGGGGACCGTGGCCAACGTTCCGCCCCAGGGCGGGCGCAAGCATCCCCACCAGGAATTCTACCAGATCGACACCACCAACATCCTGTTCATCTGCGGCGGGGCCTTCGTCGGACTCGACAAGGTCATCGAACGCCGCGTCGGAAAGAAGACCCTGGGCTTCGTCACCGACGGCAATGGCAAGGACGCCAAGGCCTTCTCGGCAAAAGGGGCCGCGGCGACGACGCAGGTCCAGCCCACCGACCTCATCAAGTACGGCCTCATCCCCGAGTTCGTCGGGCGCCTCCCGGTCCTCGCGACCCTCCACGACCTCGACAAGGCCGCCCTCATCGAGATCCTCACCGCCCCCAAGAACGCCATCATCCGGCAGTACCAGCGGATGTTCGACTACGAGAACGTCAAGCTCCGCTTCACCGACGACGCCCTCGAGGCCATCTCCGATCTGGCCATCAGCCGGAAGATCGGGGCCCGGGGCCTCAGGATGATCATCGAAGACCTGATGCTCGACTTGATGTACAACCTGCCTTCGATGAAGAAGGTGAAGGAGTGCGTGGTCACCCGGGAGGTCGTCCTCGACCGGGAGAAGCCCATCACCCTCATCGAAAAGGTCGGATAGGGAGCTTCGCTCGGCTTCGGGGTCCGTTGACCTTGGAGAACCGAGGGGCGATGCGGCCGGGGCGCAAGAGGGATATCCTAGAGGGAACATGTTCGGGAAAGACAAAGAGCGAGCAGACGTGATCGAAACGCTACCCATGGTCCCCCTGCGGGACGTCGTGGTCTTTCCCCATATGATGATCCCCTTCGTCATCGGGAGACCGAGCTCCATCAAGGCACTCGACTACGCCCTCGTCAAGGGAAAGCGGATCTTCCTCTCGGCTCAGCACGACGCCACCCGGGACAACCCCGGGGCCGACGAGATCTACACCCTCGGCACGATCTGCAACATCGTCCAGAGCCTCAAGCTCCCCGACGGCAACGTCAAGGTCCTCGTCGAAGGGCTCGACCGCGGCCGGGCACTGGAATTCCGCGAGGACGCCGGCTTCCTGAAGGTCGTCGTGAAGGTCATCCCCCGCGAGACCGAGAGCGGAAGCGGCATCGAGGCGGTGATGTCCAAGGTCATCGCCCTCTTCGAGCAGTACGTGAAGCTCTCCAACAACCTCCACTACGACGCCATGCTGGCGGCGGTGCGCGTGGAGGACCCGGGAAAGCTGGCCGACACCATCGCCTCCCATCTCGTGCTGGGCGTCGAGGAGAAGCAGAACCTCCTCGAGGTCTTCTCCCCGCAGGACCGCCTCTCGAAGATCAGCGGAATACTCGAGGCGGAGGTCGACAAGCTCCAGGTGGACAAGCGCATCCAGGGGCGAGTCAAGAAGCAGATGGAGCGGGCGCAGAAGGAGTACTACCTCAACGAGAAGATGAAGGCGATCCAGAAGGAGCTGGGGCGCAAGGACGATCGCCTGAACGAGGTGGAGGAGCTCCGCAAGAAGATCGAGCAGGCCCGGATGACCAAGGACGCCGAGGAGAAGGCCCTCCAGGAGCTGAAGCGCCTGGAGGCCATGCCCCCGATGTCGGCCGAGGCCACGGTCTCCCGAAACTACCTCGACTGGCTCGTCGCGGTTCCGTGGACCAAGAAGACTCGCGAGCGGAAGGACCTGGTTGCCGCCGAGAAGATCATGAACGACGACCACTACGGCCTCGAGAAGGTGAAGGAGCGGATCGTCGAGTTCCTGGCCGTGCGGCAGCTCGTGAACACGCCGTAGGGACCGATCCTCTGCTTCGTCGGACCGCCGGGTGTCGGCAAGACGTCTCTCGCCAAGTCGATAGCTCGCTGCACGAACCGCAAGTTCGTTCGTCTGTCGCTCGGCGGCGTGCGGGACGAGGCGGAGGTCCGAGGGCACCGCCGGACGTACATCGGCGCCTTCCCCGGCCAGATCATCCAGATGATGAAGAAGGCGGGGACGAAGAACCCGGTCTTCCTCCTCGACGAAGTGGACAAGATGTCCATGGACTTCCGGGGCGACCCGTCGGCGGCGCTCCTCGAGGTCCTGGACCCCGAGCAGAACCACACCTTCTCGGACCACTACCTCGATGTCGAGTACGACCTGTCGTCGGTCTTCTTCATCGCGACGGCCAACGTTCTCCACACGATCCCCCAGGCGCTCCAGGACCGCCTCGAGGTGATCCGCCTCCCCGGCTACACCGAGGCCGAGAAGGTGGAGATCGCGAAACGCCACCTGGTGCAGAAGCAGGTCAAGTCCCACGGGCTGGAGGAATCCAACGTCTCCTTCACCGACGGAGCCCTTCAGGAAGTCATTCGGCGCTACACACGCGAGGCGGGCGTGCGAAACATGGAACGCGAGATCTCGACGATTCTCCGGAAGGTCGCGCGCAAGGTCGTCCTGGAAGGAAAGGGCTATCAGGCGGTGATCGCCGCCGAGAACGTTCCCGACTACCTCGGAGTGCCTCGCTACCGGACCTCGAGGCAGGAAGAGCGAAACGAGATCGGAACAGCGACTGGGCTCGCATGGACCGAGGTAGGAGGCGAAATCCTCCCCATCGAGGTCACCCTGATGCCCGGCAAGGGCGCCGTGCGCCTCACAGGCAAGCTGGGAGACGTCATGCAGGAGTCGGCCCACGCCGCGATGTCCGTCGTCCGCTCGCGAGCCGAAGACTACGGGATTGCGAGGGATTTCAATCGCCGCCTCGACGTCCACATCCACGTCCCCGAGGGGGCGATCCCGAAGGACGGCCCGTCGGCGGGTATCACCCTCGCCACGGCCCTCGTCTCGGCCCTCGCCAAGATCCCGGTGCGGCGCGACGTTGCGATGACTGGAGAGATCACCCTCCGCGGCAAGGTCCTGCCGATCGGCGGGGTCAAGGAGAAGCTCCTGGCCGCCCATCGGATCGGCGTCACGACCATCATCCTTCCTCGCGAGAACGAGAAGGACCTGGCCGAGGTGCCGAAGAACGTCCTCGACGTGCTGAAGGTGGAGCTCGTCGAGCATATCGACGAGGTTCTGAAGATTGCCCTGGTGACGCCGCCGGTACCGCAACAACAGGAGGTTGCGACGCCGCCGGCGGGGGACCTGGGCCCGGTGCAGGACGGCATCACCCACTGACCCGCGGGCGCTGCCGAGCGTCGACCATTCTTGAACAGACCGACCGTGACTTTCGCGGGGAGCGCAGCCTCCCCTGATCAATTCCCGCGCGACGGGCTTCCCGAGGTGGCGTTCCTAGGGCGCTCGAACGTCGGGAAGAGCAGCCTCTTGAACGCCCTCGCGGGCGGTCGAGGGCTGGCTCGCGTGTCCTCGAAGCCGGGGAAGACACAGCTCGTGAATTTCTTCCGCGTGGGAGACGAAATGTACCTGGCGGACCTTCCCGGCTATGGCTACGCCCAAGTCCCGGAAGCGATGCGCCTCGACTGGGACCGCCTCGCGGCTTCCTACCTCGTGGGCCGGGCGGCCCTCGCCTTGTGCGTGTTCCTGGTCGACGCCCGCCATGAGCCAAGCGACGGAGACGAGACCCTGAAAGACTTTCTGGACGAGAGCGGCGTGCCCTACGTCGTCGCCGCCAACAAGATCGACAAGCTTGGCCGCGGCCCAGCCAAGGCCCGCATCGCCGCCCTCGAACGGGGCCTGGCCCAGTGCGCAAGGAGCGTGCTGGGGGTCAGCGCCGAAACGGGCGAAGGCATCGACCAACTGTGGAGAACCGTTCGCGTAGCGGCGGCCGACCACCGCCGGGAGGACTGAATGGAAATCGACGAGCAAACACCCGCCACCGAGGAACAAAAGAAGACCGCTCCGGATCTCTCGGACCTCAAGGAGATGACCATCCAGCAGCTCACCGCCATGGCCCGCGATCTGGGGGTCGAGGGTGCGGCGGGGATGAAGAAGCACGACCTCATCTTCAAGATCCTCCAGAACCAGACGGAGAAGAGCGGATTCCTCTTCGCCGAAGGCGTCCTCGAGACCCTCCCCGACGGCTACGGCTTCCTGCGCGCCCCGGAATCGAACTACCTTCCCGGGCCCGACGACATCTACGTCTCACCGTCCCAGATCCGAAAGTTCGATCTGCACACCGGGGACACGGTGAGCGGCCAGGTGCGCCCTCCCAAGGAAGGGGAACGCTACTTCGCCCTCATCAAGGTGGAGGCCATCAACTTCGAGCCGCCGGAGAGCGCCAAGGACAAGGTCCTCTTCGACAACTTGACGCCGCTCTATCCGAGCGAGCGCCTGAAGCTCGAGACCGCCCAGGACAACCTGATGTCCCGCGTCCTCGACATGATGACGCCCCTCGGGAAGGGGCAGCGTGCCTTGATCGTCGCCGCGCCGCGCACCGGCAAGACGATGATCCTCCAGAGCCTCGCCAACTCCATCGCAATCAATCACCCCGAGGTCGCGCTGATCGTCCTGCTCATCGACGAGCGCCCCGAGGAGGTCACGGACATGCTTCGCTCGGTGAAGGGAGAAGTCGTCAGCTCCACCTTCGACGAACCCGCCACGCGCCACGTGCAGGTGGCCGAGATGGTCATCGAGAAAGCCAAACGGCTCGTCGAGCACAAGCGCGACGTGGTGATCCTCCTCGATTCGATCACGCGCCTCGCCCGAGCCTACAACGCCATCGTGCCGCCGTCGGGCAAGGTCCTCTCGGGAGGCGTCGACTCCAACGCTCTCCAGCGTCCCAAGCGCTTCTTCGGCGCCGCCCGGAACATCGAAGGGGGCGGCTCGCTCACCATCATCGCAACGGCGCTCGTCGAGACCGGGTCCAGGATGGACGACGTCATCTTCGAGGAGTTCAAAGGAACCGGGAACGCCGAGATCGTCCTCGACCGGAAGATGAGCGACAGGCGGATCTTCCCCGCCATCGACATCAACCGCAGCGGCACCCGCAAGGAAGAGTTGCTCCTCGCCAAGGAAGAGCTGAACCGGATCTGGATCCTTCGGAAGGTGCTGAACCCGCTCTCCGCCGTCGAGGCGATGGAGCTGATGCTCGAACGCCTCTCGAAGACGAAGTCCAATCGCGACTTCCTCGAGTCGATGAGCTCAGCGGTATAGGGGGAACATGGGAACGATCCAGGCCACTCTCGATCGGCTGGACGCGGTCCTGCGGACGGCTCACCCGCGCCTCGCCGCGATCGGAGACGAGCAGGCAACGGGCCTTCCCACGGGGATGACCTGGTCCCGAAAGCAGATCCTCGGCCACCTCATCGACTCGGCCAGCAACAACCACCAACGCTTCGTGCGCTCCCAGTTGGCGCCGGCCATCACCTTCCCCCCGTATGAGCAGGACGGCTGGGTCAGAACCCAGGGCTACGAGGACCGCCCCTGGGTCGACCTGGTCTTGCTGTGGCACAGCTACAACCAGCATCTCCTCCACGTCATGTCACGGGTCCCGGAAGCGAAGCTGGCCAACGAATGCGTGGTCCGCGCGGATGAGCCGACGACCCTGCTTCATCACATGACCGACTACGTCGATCACCTCGAACACCATCTCGGCCAGATTCTGGATCGCTAGAGTTTCGGGCCGGCTCCAAACGCCCGACTCGTTCTTCCCCTCGGGCCCCTTGACGCTTTCTTGACGCCGGAGACCACACCCTTGACGGCCGGTTGAGGCTCCGTCTCCTATCCTCGTGTTCGTAGAGGGAGGAGTCATGGATCGCGAGACCGAAGCCATTGCAATCGCAGCGGGGGTCGGAGGGGCCTTGGCGTTGGGCATCGCCCTCATCCCGTTCCGGGGCATGACGCCCGCCGCGAACTTCACGTTCGTGTTCATGGCGCTCACCATAGCGATCGCCGAATGGGGAGGGCGCCGAGCCGCCGTCGCGACGGCCCTCACTGCGGCGCTGAGCCTGGACTTCTTCCTCACCGAGCCCTACATGAAGCTGACGATCGCGGGAAAGGACGATCTCATCGCCTTCCTCGGGCTTGGGATCTGCGGTCTCATTGCAGCAGCGTTCGGCGTAGGACGAGAGCGGCGCCGCGCGGGCCTGCGCCACCTTTCCCTCGTCCACCAGTCGCTTCGCCACATTGAAGAGGGCGGTCCCGCGGACTCGGCCGTTTCCGAGGCGCTGGACGCCGCGCGGGCGGTCTTGCCGGTATCGGCTCTCCTCGTCCGGGATGCTCGCGGAGGCGTGCTCGTGGCGAGCCCGGGCGCATCGGCGCGGCCCAGGCCCGTAACCGCTCTGCACGCCGACACCCTGCTGGCTGAAGGGGACAAGGAGCAGGCCCTGGGTCGCCGCGGCCGGCCACTGCCCGCGGAAGGGGGTCGCCTGCCGCTCATCGTCGCGCGCCGTGAGGTCGGGTCTCTCGAGCTCTGGGGAACCGGTTCGCCGGCGAGTCCGGAGGACCGCCGCACTCTCACGGACCTGGCTCGAAGCATCGCCGTACGCGTGGCCCTGGCGGCTCAATGAGGAGGAGTCGGTGATGGACATCCTGTACGTTGGCCTGGCGGTGGGCTTCTTCGCCCTGTCGTGGTGGTTCACCCTCTTCTGCGAGAGGCTTTTGGAGGACAAGCAATGAGCCTCCTTCACGTCGCGGCGGGGCTCGTGGCCCTGGGGCTTCTCGTCTACCTGTTCGCAGCCCTTTTCAAGCCGGAGTGGTTCTCATGACCCTCAACTCGATGCTCCAGGCGGGGCTCTACTTCCTCGTCCTGATCCTGCTCGCGAAGCCCCTCGGGGCCTTCATCGCCCGCGTCTACTCGGGCGAGAAGACCTGGCTCGACCCGCTCCTCGGGCCGGTCGAAAGGCTCCTCTACCGTGTCGCCGGTGTCGATCCGGCCGTGGAGATGAGCTGGAGGAACTACACGGGAGCGATGCTCGCCTTCAACCTGCTGGGCTTCCTCGCGGTCTACGCCATCCAGCGCTTGCAGCACGTGCTGCCGTGGAATCCACAGGCCCTGGGTGTCGTGTCCCCCGACCTGGCGTTCAACACTGCCGTGAGCTTCGCCACCAACACCAACTGGCAGTCCTACGGTGGAGAAACAACCCTCAGCTATTTCACCCAGATGCTCGCGCTGACCGTCCAGAACTTTGTCTCAGCCGCGGCCGGAATGGCCACTCTGGCGGCCTTCATCCGCGGACTCGCTCGCCGCTCTGGAACGACAATCGGCAACTTCTGGGCGGACCTCGTGCGGACGACCCTCTACATCCTCGTCCCTCTCTCGCTGGTCCTGGCCCTTGCCCTCGTCTCCCAGGGCGTCATCCAGACGATGCAGCCCTACAAGACCGTGACGCTCCTCGAGGCGACGAAGGACGCCGCAGGCGCGGCCGTCACCGAGCAGACTCTGGCCCTCGGCCCCGCGGCGTCCCAGGTGGCCATCAAACAGCTCGGGACGAACGGCGGCGGCTTCTTCAACGTGAACTCGGCGCACCCCTTCGAGAACCCCACGCCCTTGTCGAACTTCCTGGAGATGATCTCGATCCTCGTCATCTCCGGGGCACTCTGCTACACCTTCGGCCGCATGGTCGGCGACACGCGTCAGGGCTGGGCACTTCTGGCCGCCATGACCATAGCACTCGTGGCGTTCTTCGCCCTCTCGATGTGGGCCGAGCAGCGGGGTAATCCGGTGCTCACGGCCATGGGCGTCGACCAGACGGCGAGCGCCAGCCAGCCGGGGGGCAACATGGAGGGGAAGGAGGCGCGCTTCGGCATCGTCAACTCGGCTCTCTGGGCCACGGCGACCACCGGCGCCTCCAACGGGTCGGTCAACTCGATGCACGACTCCTTCATGCCCCTGGGAGGCCTGGCTCCCATGGTCCTCATCCAGCTCGGCGAGATCATCTTTGGAGGCGTCGGTTCCGGTCTCTATGGAATGATCATCTTCGCGGTCGTCGCCGTCTTCATCGCGGGGCTCATGGTGGGTCGCACCCCGGAGTATCTGGGGAAGAAGATCGAGGCATTCGAGATCAAGATGGCCTCGGTCGCTCTCTTGGCGCCGTCGATCGTCGTCCTGGTCGGCACGGCGGTGGCCGTCGCCACGGCGGCGGGGCGGGCTGGCATCGCGAACCCCGGTCCCCACGGTTTCAGCGAGATCCTCTACGCCTTCTCGTCCGCCGGGAACAACAACGGCAGCGCCTTCGGGGGCTTGAGCGCCAACACTCCCTTCTACAACGCCTCGCTGGGAATCGCCATGCTCGTGGCGCGCTACTTCGTCGCCATCCCGGCATTGGCTCTGGCGGGATCCATGGTGCGTAAGAAGGCCGTCGCGGCGGGACCCGGGACCTTTCCGACCCATACGCCGCTCTTCGTGATCCTCTTGTTGGGAGTGATCCTGCTCGTCGGCGCCCTCACCTTCCTTCCCGCCCTCGCACTCGGGCCCATCGTCGAACACTTGCTGCTTCCCCACTGAACGGGAGAACTCACTCATGAGCACCGAAGCCCGCGCGCGTTCCCTCTTCGACCCCGCGATCCTGCGCCCCGCCCTCTGGCAGGCCGTGATCAAGCTGGACCCCCGGCACCAGGTACGCAACCCGGTGATGTTCGTGACCGAGGTCGGCAGCGTTTTCACGACGGTCCTCGGGGTCCAGGCACTCTTCGGCAAGGGAGAAGCGCCAGCCAGCTTCATCCTCGCGGTTTCGCTCTGGCTGTGGCTGACCGTCCTCTTCGCGAACTTCGCCGAGGCCGTGGCCGAGGGACGCGGGAAGGCCCAAGCCGAATCGTTGCGCAAGGCTCGGCGGGACATCGTGGCGAAGAAACTCCCGACCGCCGACCCGGCGGTGCCCTTCACGTCGGTGGCGGCGCCGGACCTGCGGAAAGGAGACGCGGTCCTCGTGGAGGCCGGAGACTTCGTCCCGGCGGACGGCGAGGTGATCCAAGGTGTCGCATCGGTGGACGAGAGCGCCATCACCGGCGAGAGCGCACCGGTGATCCGGGAGAGCGGAGGCGATCGAAGCGCCGTGACGGGTGGAACCCGAGTCCTGTCCGACTGGCTCGTTGTGCGCATCACCGCGAACCCCGGCGAGGCGTTCCTGGACCGGATGATCGCCCTCGTAGAGGGGGCCAAGCGTCAGAAGACGCCCAACGAGATCGCCCTCAACATCCTCCTGGCCTTCATGACGATCATCTTTCTGCTGGCCGTGGCCACGCTGCTCCCCTATTCGGTCTTCAGTGTCTCGGTGGCCGGCCAGGGTTCTCCCGTGACGGTCACCGTGCTCATCGCACTTCTCGTCTGCCTTATCCCGACGACGATCGGCGGACTCTTGTCCGCCATCGGCATATCGGGGATGGACCGGCTCATCCGGGCGAACGTCATCGCGATGTCGGGGCGTGCCGTCGAGGCCGCGGGGGACGTCGACGTTCTCCTCATGGACAAGACCGGCACCATCACCCTGGGCAATCGTCTGGCCACGGCCTTCGTCCCCGCTCCCGGCACCGACGAGAAGGCACTGGCCGATGCCGCTCAGCTCGCCTCTCTCGCTGACGAAACCCCCGAAGGCCGCAGCATCGTGGTCCTGGCCAAGGAGAAGCACGGCATTCGCGAGCGCGACGTTCGAGCACTCGGGGCCCGCTTCATCCCCTTCTCGGCCCATACCCGGATGAGCGGCGTCGACCTCGGGGGACGCGAGGTCCGCAAGGGATCAGTGGACGCGATCAAAGCCCGCGTGGAAGGAATGGGGGGACGCCTGCCGGTGGAGGTCGTCGGGGCGGTCGAGGCGATTTCCAAAGGGGGCGGCACGCCCCTGGTCGTCGCCGACGGCGCCAAGGTCCTCGGCGTGATCCACTTGAAGGACGTCTTGAAAGGCGGGATCCGGGAGCGCTTCGCCGAGCTTCGGAAGATGGGCATCGAGACCGTCATGATCACAGGGGACAACCCCCTGACCGCCGCCGCGATCGCGGCCGAGGCCGGAGTCGACGACTTCCTCGCCCAGGCGACGCCCGAGGCCAAACTGCGTCTCATCCGCGAGCGTCAGGCCGGCGGGCATCTGGTCGCGATGACCGGCGACGGTACCAACGACGCCCCCGCCCTCGCCCAGGCCGACGTCGCCGTGGCGATGAACACCGGCACCCAGGCGGCTCGTGAGGCCGGGAACATGGTCGACCTCGACTCGAACCCCACGAAGCTCATCGAGATCGTCGAGATCGGCAAGCAGCTGCTGATGACCCGGGGATCCCTCACCACTTTCAGCATCGCCAACGACGTCGCGAAATACTTCGCGATACTGCCTGCGGCCTTCGCGGCGACCTACCCCGCCTTGAAGACCCTCGACGTCATGGGTCTCTCGACACCGACGAGCGCCATCCTGTCGGCGGTGATCTTCAACGCGATCATCATCGTCATGCTGATACCACTGGCGTTGCGGGGCGTCAGCTATCGCCCCGTGGGCGCCGCGGCCCTTCTCCGCCGCAACCTGCTCGTCTACGGCCTCGGAGGGATCGTCGCCCCGTTCGTCGGCATCAAGATCATCGACATGCTCCTGGCCGCCGTCGGTCTCGTCTAAGGGAGGACGCCATGCTGGTTCATCTGAAACCCGCCGCCGTGCTCTTGTTCGTTCTGACCCTTCTCACGGGCTTGGGCTATCCTTGGGCCGTGACAGCCCTCGCCCAGGCGCTCTTTCCGGACCAGGCGAACGGGAGCGTCATAGTGAGCGGGGGCCACGCGGCAGGTTCGCGCTTGATCGGCCAGCCCTTCGACGACCCGCGCTATTTGTGGGGACGTCTCTCGGCCACGACACCGGCCCCGTACAACGCGGCGTCGTCTACGGGGTCGAATCTTGGTCCGCTGAACCCCGCACTGAAGGACGCGGTCCAGGGACGCATCGACGTGCTCCGCGCCGCCGATCCCGGGAACGCCGTCCCTATCCCGGTCGACCTCGTCACCGCGTCGGCAAGCGGTCTCGACCCCCATATCTCTCTGGCCGCCGCCGAGTATCAAATGGCGCGGGTGGCCCGAGCCCGCTCCATCGACCTCGCCTCCGTGCGAACCGTCGTCTCCGAACAGACGACCCCGCGAACGCTTGGCCTCCTGGGCGAGCCAACCGTCAACGTCCTGGGCGTCAACCTGGCACTGGACGAGATCGGGTCACGACCCGCCGCGGCTCCGCAATGAACGATGGCCGTCCGGACCCCGACGCTCTTCTGGAGCGGGTCCGCAAGCAGGAAATCCGCAGCAAGCGTGGGAAGCTGAAGATCTTCTTTGGCGCGACCGCCGGGGTCGGCAAGACCTACGCGATGCTGGAAGCGGCCCGACGCCACGTCGCCGAGGGGCGAGACGTGGTCGTTGGTTGGGTCGAGACGCACGGACGCGCCGAGACCGCGGCTCTTCTCGAGGGGCTCACCGTACTCCCTCCGCGAGCCTACGCCTACCGCGGCACGGAGATTCGCGAGTTCGACCTCGACACCGCCCTCGCGCGGCGACCGGGTCTCCTTCTTCTCGACGAGCTGGCCCACAGCAACGCCACCGGTGCCCGTCACGCGAAGCGCTGGCAAGACGTCGAGGAGATCCTCGAAGCCGGCATCGACGTCTACACGACGCTCAACGTCCAGCACATCGAGAGCCTGAACGACGTCGTCGCGCAGATCACGGGTGTCGCGGTCCGCGAGACCGTGCCGGATGCCGTCCTCGAGGAGGCCGATGAGGTTGAACTGGTCGATCTCCCCCCCGACGATCTCCTCCAGAGACTGCAAGAGGGCAAGGTCTACCTCCCCGACCAGGCGCAGCGCGCCGTCCGCAGCTTCTTCCGGAAAGGGAACCTGATTGCGCTGCGGGAGCTGGCCCTGCGGCGGACGGCCGAGCGCGTCGACGAGCAGATGCGGAGCTATCGGCGCGACCACGGCATCGCCCGGACATGGCCCGCCGCCGAGCGCCTGCTGGTTTGCGTCGGCCCAAACCCCGCCACCGTGCGTCTCATTCGCGCGACGCGCCGCATGGCGGCCGGCCTGAGGGCCGAATGGGTCGCGATCTACGTGGAGACGCCGCTCCACGCCCGGCTCTCCGACGCCGACCGGCAGTCCCTAGGGGACAACCTGCGCCTGGCCGAGCAGCTCGGCGGGCGAACCGTCGTCCTCAACAGCCGCGACGTCAGCGCCGAGGTTCTCGCGTATGCCCGCGAGCACAACGTCACCAAGATCGTCGCGGGAAAGCCCACCCACCCGCGTTGGCGCGATCGGCTGAAGGGCTCCCTGGTCGACGAGTTGGTGCGC
>JBGPYB010000056.1:0-26804 GCA_041493035.1 Vicinamibacteria bacterium
CACCATCCCCTGGTGGGGCGGCAGGAAACTCAGGTTCGAGATCCGCTGATCGGCCTGTCACCCTTCTTACGTGTTAGCGGTAAGGGGGGTGTGAAGATTCAGGCTAATGCTAATCGTGACGGCTTGGCTCGTCTCTTGTGAGCCATCCCCGAAGTCCCACGAGTAGCTAAGGTGGCGGTAGGCGGCTGATTCGGCGCTGTAGGCGAGCTGCAGGGCTGGCACCATCAGACCGAGAGAAATGACGGCACACAACACGGACCCCTGTCGGCGGCGGCGAAGCAGCGTGAACTTCGTCGCGTCTTTCATTTGCATCCGCAGATCGCTACCAACCATCGTCCGACGTTGCCTCGCTTCCTCGGCTTGGTCAAGGACGCGGCGCGCGCTGTGGTAACAGCGGCCTATAATCGACCCAATGGCTGAGCGCGCAACGATCGTGGGCGGGGGCCTCGCCGGTTGCGAGGCCGCCTGGCAGCTATCGAAGCGCGGGGTCGCGGTGGATCTCCACGAAATGCGCCCAGCGGTCACGACGCCGGTCCATCAAACCGCAGATTTCGCAGAGCTCGTGTGCTCGAACAGCCTCCGTGGGAACGCCCTTGACCAGGCCGCGGGCCTGCTCAAGGAAGAGATGCGCCGCATGGACTCCCTGGTGGTTCGCGTCGCC
Source organism: Vicinamibacteria bacterium (assembly GCA_041493035.1). Taxonomy (GTDB): domain Bacteria; phylum Acidobacteriota; class Vicinamibacteria; order Fen-336; family Fen-336; genus JBGPYB01. The sequence goes on from JBGPYB010000056.1 coordinate 662, forward strand.
GACGAAGTGCGCGTCCCCGCCGGCAGCGCCCTGGCCGTGGACCGCGGCCTCTTCGCGCGACGGATCACGGAGGCGGTAGAGGCGCTTCCCGGAATCCGCATCCACCGTGGCGAGGTTCCGCGGATCCCTGACGACCCCGTCACTATTCTGGCCACGGGGCCCCTGACGTCGGAACCGCTGGCGCGCGAGATCGCCGACTTCGTCGGAGAGGCCCACCTCCACTTCTACGACGCCGTGAGTCCCGTGGTGGAGGCCGACAGCATCGACTTCGCGAAGGTCTTCAAGGCCTCACGCTACGGAAAAGGGGGCGACGACTACGTCAACTGCCCCATGACCGAGAACGAATACCGCGCCTTCTTTCAGGCCCTCACGACCGCGGAATGCGCCTCCCTCCACAGCTTCGAGCACGAGTTCTTCTTCGAGGGGTGTTTGCCCATCGAGGTCATCGCGAGCCGCGGGCCGCAGACGCTTCTGTTCGGTCCCATGAAGCCCGTGGGGCTCACGGATCCGAGCACGGGGCAGCGACCCTTCGCCGTTGTCCAGCTCCGCCAGGACAACCTGGCGGCAAGCCATTTCTCCATCGTGGGCTTCCAGACCCAGCTCAAGTGGGGAGAGCAGAAGCGCATCCTCCAAATGGTCCCGGGATTGGAGAACGCGGAGTTTGTCCGCTTCGGGATGATCCACCGGAACACCTACGTGAACGCGCCGTCGTCCCTCGAGCCGACCTTCGAGACGCGCCGCAGGACGGGCCTCTTCTTCGCCGGCCAGATGTCGGGCGTCGAGGGATACGTCGAGTCGGCCGCCTCGGGGCTTCTGGCAGGGATCGGCGCCGCTTTCCGCGTCCGCGGCGAGACGCCACCGGCCTTCCCCGAGGAGACGGCGATGGGCGCTCTCGGCCGCTACATTGCCCGGAGCGATCCGAAGCATTACCAGCCCACGAACATCGCGTTTGGCCTGCTTCCCGAGCTTCCCCGGCGCATCCGTGACAAAACGAAGAAGCGTCTCGCCCTCTCGCAGCGTGCCCTCGCACGCCTCGAGAGCTTCCGCACCGGCCTCGATGCGGGCGGCGAGCGCGTCGCTCCGGCCCTGACCACGGGTTGAAAACCGCGTGAAGCAGGCGATGGCCGCTTTCGAGCGATACCTCGAAGCTGAGCGCAACGCCTCTCCCCACACGATCCGCGCGTACAGCGAAGATCTCCGGCAGTTCAGCCGATTTCTGAGCGAGGAACTCGGCCGCGAGCCACGGCCCGCCGACGTGGACCACCTGATGATCCGCGCGTTCCTGGCGCGTCTGCACCGCGACGGCCTGAAGAAGATCTCCTCGGGCAGGAAGCTGGCCGCCCTTCGCACCTTCTTCCGCTTCCTCTGCCGCGAGGGAATCTTGAGCCGCAACCCGGCGCGCGCCATTTTGTCGCCGCGGATCGAGCGACGGATCCCACCCCACCTCGACGAGGGAGAAGTCGACCGGCTCCTCGACGTTCCTGGTGACGGCGCCACTGCCGTGAGGGCCCGGGCCTTCCTCGAGCTGCTTTATGCCACTGGAATCCGGTGTGCCGAGCTGGTCGGCCTCGACGTCGGCGAGGTCGATCTCGAGGGGCGCATGGCTCGGGTTCTCGGCAAGGGACGCAAAGAGAGGATCGTTCCCTTCGGCACGAGGGCCGCCGACGCGATCCGAAGATACCTTCCCGTCCGAGCCACGGCGCGGCCGACCACGGAGGCTCTCTTCGTCAACGCACGCGGAGGGCGCCTCACGGACCGCAGCGTCCGGTCGATCCTGGCCTCGCGCGTTCGGCAAGTGGCCCTCGCGCGCCGGATCAGCCCACACACGCTTCGGCACAGCTTCGCAACCCACCTCCTGGAGAGAGGGGCGGATCTCCGGGCCATCCAGGAGCTGCTGGGTCACGCGAGCCTGTCGACAACCCAGAGATACACCCACGTGAACGCCCGCCACCTCATCGAGGTCTACAAGAAAGCGCACCCCCGGGCCTGAAAAAGGGGCCTGAGAGGAGACTTCGCAGGTCTCCGATGCGTCTTAGGAACTGAGGAATGGGACCCACCGACGAAGAGCTGGTGGAGGCTTTCCGGAGGGGCGATCTCGCCGCCTTCGATGTCCTCGTCCGTCGCTGGGACCGCAAGGTGCGGGGAGCCATCCACCGGATTTTGGGAAGCGAGGACGACGCGCGTGAGCTCTGTCAGGAGACGTTCCTGAAGGCGTACCGGGCCCTCGGTTCGTTCAAGGGAGAGGCGCGCTTTTCGTCCTGGCTTTACCAGATTGCCCTGAACCTCTGCCGGGACCGGATGCGACGGAGGAAGGGACGGATGGTCAGCCTTGATGAGCTCGAAGAAGACGGGAAGGCCATCCCGACCGGTCGTCCGAGCGCCCTCGATCTCGTCGAGGCGCGAGATCTGGCCCGAGCCGTGGCCACGGCGATAGCGGCCCTTCCCGAGGAGCAACGCGAGGTCATCGTCCTCAAGGAGTACCAGGAGCTGACGTTCGTGGAGATCGCCGACATCCTCGGCGTTCCCCTGTCGACGGTGAAGACACGTCTCTACCGGGGGCTCGGCCAGCTCCGCGTTCAGCTCGAGCGGCAAGGGATCCACCGAGCGGCCCCGGTTCCGGCGGCGTTGTCGTAGAAGTGAGACGGGGCGAGCCCAGAGGAGAAGACATGGAGTGCACGGTTCTGAGAGACGAGATGATCGAGGTCCTGTACGGCGAGGCCTCGCCCAGGGCGGCGCAGGCCGTGGAGGAGCACGCCGCGGTCTGCGCGTCCTGCCGCGAAGAGCTGCGGGCCCTGCGGTACCTGCGGGAGGACCTCGGCGCCTGGAGACTCCGAGAGAGCGTGGCGCCCCGTGGCCTTGGCTCAGCGCCTCGACCTTGGCGCTGGCCCGCGGCGGCGGCGCTCTTCCTGGCCGCGGGGGCGACCGCCGGGTTCGCGTTGTCCGAGGCTCGCCTCACCCGCCTTCTCGAGGCGCGCGACGCGCGCCAGCGGCAGGAGATCGCGGCGCTGCGCGCAGAAGTGAGAAGCATCCCGCTCTCCCTCCAGGACGACTCGGCGGTTCTGGCGCAAGTCGACGCTCGGATCCGCCAGAGTGAGGCGCGGCACGCCGTGTTCCTGAAAGAGCGCCTGACCGATCTCGCCGACCAGACCGATGCGCAGCGACGCTATGACCTGGCGCGCGTCAGCGCAGGCCTCTCGTACCTCGACGGCAGAACCGGGCAGACGGTCGCCCGTACCGCCGAGCTCATGGGGTACGTTCTTCAGGCGTCCCAGAAGAGGTGACTCGCATGAGGGCCCATCGTCGTCTCGCCGGGATCCTCGGCGCCCTAGCACTCCTCCCGGCATCCCTCTCTCGCTCGGAGGATCGCGGCGATGCGCGTCGAGACCTGGAGGTCATGGAGGCCATGCTCGACCGAGTCGTCCGCCAGGTCAGCAGTGCCAGCGCCTCGCCGTTTCTCGGGGCGACTGAAGCCGGCCGCGCCTACCATCTGCCCGGGTACGGGACGCTCTTCGTGGTCCCGCCCCGGCTCCTGCCACGGTCCGGCAAGGTCGTGATCGTCCGCAAGGACGGACCTGGCTCCGTGGTCGAGTGGTCCAGCGACGGAGCTCCCGACAACGCGGCAAGCGAGGCCATGGCGCGCGCGACGTCGGAGGTGCGAAAAGAGCAGCGGCGGATCGAAAGAGAGCTGGACGCCCAGACGCGTTCTCGCTCCCGCCAGAGTCGGGAGAAGGAGCTGCGCGATATCGAGGAGCAGGTGGAGGCTCTCCAGAAGGAGGCCCAGCGTACGCGTCAGGACGCGGAGCGCGCGCTCGAGAGGGCGGTCCGCGAGGTCCAGATTCGTCTCGGTCCCGCGGGGGGCGCGGCTCCCGAGGCGCCGCCGGCCCCTCCCGTGCCGCTCTCTCCCGTGGCTCCTCTCGCTCCTCCCGCGCCGTTTCCCCCGCCTCCGCCGTGGCGCTATTGGTTCGGCAGCGAGGAGGTCGAGGATGCTCGGGCCCCCGACCGCATCGTCGCCGACGTCAAGAGCGCAGTGGCCCAGACTCTCGAAGCCCAAGGTGGCCGGCTTCGTTCGATCCGTCCCGACGAATTCATCGCCGTTGCCGTTGATTTTGTTTCGCAGTGGGGTTTCGACGGTGAGACTCGCCCCGAAAAGACGCTGATCGTTCGCGTTCGGAAGAGGGATCTGGACGAAAGAGGGGCTGGAAAGATCGCGGTCGAGGAGCTGCGGAAGCGTTTCGAGTTCGTCGAGTACTAGGACCTGCGGGTCAGAAGGATCAGGGTCAGGAGCGCGAGAGTTCCGTCGGTGGCGGCGAAGAGCAGGAACGACGCTGGCGAAGCATGGCTGAAGTGGTCGACAACGAAGAGTGCGGCACCGAGACCTTTTGCGAGGACTCCCGCTACCCACAAGAAGCCTCGGCGAGCCTCGACGTCCCGCGCGGCCCAGAAATAGCCCGCGGCGAGAGCGAGAGCGAAGGCGCCGTTGAGCTGGGCGTTCAGGACGGGAACGGGCGGGGGAGCGCCGAAAAGCCGCGCCGTCATCTCTGGCGCAAGGAGCATCGGGACCGCGATCAGAAGGTCGTAGATCCCCGACACGAGGGCCAGCGTCTTGAGGTTCATGGCGAGCGTCCCCTATACTAAGCGTTCACGGCCGCGGGTCGTGAATCCCTCATGGACGCGCCTCCTCTTCTTCACGGAACAAGCCGGGCGCGCAAGACCGTCTTGGTCGGAGCCCTCGCTCTCGTCGCCTGCGGCAAACGGGGCGACCCGCTTCCGCCGATCCGGCGCACGCCGCAACCGGTCACGGAGTTCAAGGTCGCAGAACGTGGGGACCAGCTCGAGATCTCTCTCTTTGCTCCGCGCGCCTTCACCGACGGAACCCGGCTACCCGTACTCGAGATCGAGATCCTTCGGGCGGGCGCCACGGGAACGTTCGAGAAAGCTGCGCGATCGACCCTGCGGAAGGCCGCGCCGGGCGAGAGGATCGTGATGGACGAACCCCTTCCCCCGGCCGGAACCGCGCTACGGCTCGCGGCGCGGGCGCGGGTCAAGGGGCGTCCCTCGACGCAGACGCCCATCGTCAGCCTCACGATCGCGTCGACGCCGCCCCCTCCGTCGGGGCTCTCCGTGCGCTCGTCGGAGAAGGGGGTCACTCTCTCGTGGACTGCGCCCGAGATGGAGAGCCCGTCCTTTTTCGTCTATCGGCGGGCCAAGGCCGGAGACTTCGGCCTTCCTCTGAAGGACAAGCCAACGACCGACACCACGCTGGCCGACGAGAAGGCGCTGCCGGGCGACTCATGGTGCTACGCGGTCCGAACGGTGTCCTCCACGGCGCCGCTCCTGGAGAGCACCGCCACCGATGAAGCCTGCCTGACCGTCGAAGACGTGGCTGCTCCCGCGACACCCGTGGGCGTCGCGGCTCAGCCTCGCGAGGGAGGCCTCGAAGTTTCCTGGAGCCCCTCTCCGGAACCGGACCTGGCCGTCTACCGCGTCTACCGTTGGTCCCAGGGCGTGCCGGTGGCTCGCATCGCCGACGTGCCTGCCGGCGAGACCGCGTACCTTGATTCGAACGCACCCACCGGCACCATGGTCCGCTACAGCGTGACCGCCGTCGACAAGAGCGGTAACGAGAGCGGCCGATCCCCGGCGGCGGCGGCGAGCCGCCCGTGATGCCGGCCTCGTCGCTCCGCGCTATCATTTAGGCCTGATGCCTATCTACGAATACGTCTGCTCCGAGTGTCGTGCCTCGTTCGAGAAGCTGGTTCGCCGCTGGGGCGAGGCGGTGAGCTGTCCCGCGTGCCAGAGCGGCGCTGTGGACAAGCAGATCTCGACTTTTGCCGTGGCGACCTCATCCCCGGCAGGCCAAGCCCTCGAGGGATGCGGCCGGGCCGACGGGGGCTGCGGAGCCTCCGCGTGTGGCGGCGGCACATGCGGCCTGCCCAACTGAGCCCGGGGGAGCGCCGCGAGTGAGTTCCTCCCGGACCGACATTCTCCGCGCCAAGGTCCGACGGGCCGAAGAAGGGGGCGGCGAGGAGCGGCGCGAGCGCCAGCATGCCGAGGGGAAGCTCACGGCCCGCGAACGCGTGGACCTGCTCCTCAACGATGGCTCCTTCGAGGAGCTCGACAAGCTCGTGGAGCACCGCTGCCAGGACTTTGGGATGGCTGACCAGAAGATCCCGGGCGACGGCGTCGTCTCAGGTCTCGGACGCATAGACGGACGTCCGGTCGCCGTCTTCGCCCAGGATTTCACCGTCTTCGGCGGGAGCCTCTCGGAGACCAACGCCCTCAAGATCTGCAAGGTCATGGACCTCGCCATGCGACTGGGCGCACCCATCGTGGGGCTCAACGACTCGGGCGGCGCGCGCATCCAGGAAGGTGTGGCGTCCCTCGGCGGTTACGCGGACATTTTTCTCCGCAATACCCTCGCTTCGGGCGTCATTCCGCAGATCTCCGCCATTCTGGGGCCGTGCGCCGGCGGAGCCGTCTACAGTCCCGCCATCACCGACTTCAACCTGATGGTGAAGGACACCGCCTACATGTTCGTCACGGGTCCTGACGTCATCCGCACGGTGACCCACGAGGAAGTCACCAAGGAAGACCTGGGCGGCGCCATGACTCACAACGCCAAGTCCGGAGTTGCCCACTTCGCGGTCGACGACGACCGGGCCTGCCTGGCGCTCATTCGTGAGTTGCTCGCCTACCTACCTTCCAACAATCTGGAAGAGCCTCCGCGTGGGGCCACCGACGACCCCAGTGACAGGGAAGAGGCGTCTCTCGACACCCTCATCCCCGCCGAGACGAACAAGCCCTACGACATGAAGCGTCTCATCGAAGCCGTCGTGGACCACGGGCGCTTTCTCGAGGTCCACGCGCACTTCGCGCCGAACCTCGTCGTCGGGTTCGCGCGTTTCGGCGGACGGAGCGCGGGGATCGTGGCCAACCAGCCAGCGGTTCTCGCCGGATGCCTCGACATCGACGCCTCGGCAAAGGGGGCGCGGTTCGTCCGCTTCTGCGACGCCTTCAACATCCCCCTCATCACTTTCGAGGATGTCCCGGGTTTCCTCCCCGGCACGGCCCAGGAGTGGGGCGGCATCATTCGTCACGGCGCGAAGCTGCTCTACGCCTTCGCCGAGGCGACGGTTCCGAAGATCACCCTGATCACCCGCAAGGCCTACGGCGGCGCATACTGCGTCATGTCGAGCAAACACCTTCGCACCGATTTGAACCTGGCCTACCCGACGGCCGAGATCGCCGTGATGGGCCCTGAGGGAGCCGTCAACATCCTCTACCGGCGCGACCTGCAAAAGGCCGACGATCCCGATGCGCTGCGTAGCCAGAAGGTGGAGGAGTTCCGGGACAAGTTCGCCAACCCCTACGTGGCCGCGGACCGCGGTTTCATCGACGCCATCATCGAGCCCCGCACGACGCGACGGAGGATCATCGCCGGCCTCGAGATGACCCGGACGAAGCGGGACAAGAACCCCCCGAAGAAGCACGGCAACATCCCGCTGTGAGCGCCTTCAGGAAGATCCTGGTGGCGAACCGCGGTGAGATCGCGGTTCGCGTCATACGGGCGTGCCGGGAGCTGGGGATCGCGAGCGTCGCGGTGTACTCCGAAGCGGACCGCGGGGCGCTTCACGTCACGATGGCCGACGAGGCGCGCCCTATCGGTCCCGCGCCATCGCGCGAGTCCTATCTTCGGATCGACCGAATCCTCGATGCGGCTCGTGGCACGGCGGCTGAGGCCATCCACCCCGGCTACGGATTCCTGGCCGAGAACGCGGCCTTCGCTCGAGCGTGTGAGGACGCGGGGATCGTCTTCATCGGCCCCCGAAGCGAGACCATTGCCCTCATGGGGGAAAAGACCTCGGCCCGTCGCGTGGCCGTCGAAGCCGGCGTGCCGGTGGTTCCCGGGACCCTCGAGCCCGTCGCCGACATCGACCAGATCCACCGGGAGGCGGAGCGTCTCGGCTTTCCCGTGATGCTGAAAGCAGCCGTCGGTGGAGGCGGCAAGGGGATGCGTCTCGTGACGTCGCCGTCGGACCTCGAGACCTCTCTCGCACGGGCTCGGAGTGAAGCGGGGAGCGCCTTTGGAGACGAACGCGTCTACATCGAGAAGGCGTTCGCCGGGCCGCATCACATCGAAATACAGGTTCTCGCCGACCATCATGGGAACGCCGTACACCTCTTTGAGCGCGAGTGCTCGGTCCAGCGCCGCCACCAGAAGGTCGTCGAGGAGAGCCCGTCGCCCTTTGTGACCCCCGAGCTCCGATCGCTTATGGGGGATCTCGCGATGGCCCTCGTCCGCAAGGTCGGATACCGGAACGCGGGAACCCTCGAATTCCTCGTGGACGCGGATCGCCATCCCTTTTTCCTCGAGATGAACACGAGGTTGCAGGTGGAGCATCCCGTCACGGAGATGGTGACGGGCATCGACCTCGTCAAGCTCCAGGTTCGCATTGCCGCGGGAGAGCGCCTCCCGTTCGTTCAGGACGACCTGCGCCAGCGTGGACACGCGATCGAGTGCCGCGTCTATGCCGAGGATCCGGACCGCGGGTTCCTTCCAAGCCCCGGTCGGATCTCGGCGGTTCGGATTCCCGGAGGCCCGGGAATTCGGACCGACTCGGGCGTCTACGCCGGCTACGAGATCCCCATTCACTACGATCCGCTCCTGTCGAAGGTCATCGCTCACGGTGAAGACCGCGAATCGGCCATGGCCCGCATGCGGAGAGCGGTCGCGGAGCACCGGATCGTCGGTGTGGCGACGACGCTCCCATTCCACGAACGGCTCCTACGTCACGACGCCTTCATGGCAGGCAACTACGACACGTCCTTGGTCGAGCGCATGGCCGACGATCCCTCCGCAGTGGACGAGCCACGCCTCGATCTGGCCATCGCTGCCGCGGCGATCGCGTCCTTTCGAGCTTGCGGCCGTCCGAACCCGAAGGCCGCCGGTTCCCCCCAGTCGCCCTGGTGGCAGGCCGGCGTCGCCGAAGCGCAACGAGGGAGAGAATGATCGTCGAGGCTCGAGTCGGGGATCGGGTGTCGAGGGTCGAGGTGCGTGCCGTCGGGGATCGGTATCTCGTGAGCGTTGACGACCGAACCCTGGATGTCGACTTCATCGATTGCGGTGATGGGTTCCTGAGCCTCATGGTGGATGGCGAGAGTCACGACGTCACCGTCGAGCGCCGGAGCGGAGGATTTGCCCTCACGCTTCGCGGTTCTCGGGTGATCGTCGACCTCGGTCCCTCCTTGCCGGCGGGTGTGGCCCCGCGCCATGGCTCGGGGTCCGCCGCGCGGCTGGTCGCTCCGATGCCCGGGAAGATCGTCCGTATCCTCGTTCCAGCCGGGGGCTCGGTGGAGGCGGCTCAGGGCGTCGTCGTAATGGAGGCCATGAAGATGGAAAATGAGCTGCGCGCGCCTCGGACCGGGACGGTTCGAGAGGTCCACGTCCAGGAAGGGCAGACTGTCGAGACCGGCGCCCTTCTCGTCGTCGTGGAGTGACAACGCCCGGAGGCTAGCTCGTGAACCGCCGCCGCCTCCTCGGTCTCGCGCTCCTCACGGTTGCTTCCTTCTACGGGCTGCTCCGCCTTCCGATGTGGTCGGCGGCGCTCCTCGGTCACGGGCTCGCGAACTTGTTCGACCGGCCTGCGTCGGTGGGCGTGGTGCGGTTTCACCTCGTCCCTCTGGAGGTCGAGGTTCGAGACGTTCGCGTCGCCGGCCCGACCGCGTCGGCTCCGCCATTTCTTGAGATCCCGCGTCTCGTCGCGTCGCCAGCGCTCTCTCCCTTTTGGGTCGGTCAGGTCGTCCTGTCGCGTCTTCTCATCCAAGGGGCTCAGGTTCGAGTGCACGCCTTTCCCGAAGGGCGCGACGATCTGCCTCACATCCGCAGCGACACCGGAGGGCTGGGGGTCCGGATCGAGCGCCTCACGTTCGAGCGTGGCGAGTTGCTCCTGAACCACGAGCGCATTCCCCTGGATCTCGATCTCCCGGCCTTCCGCGGGCGCCTGGCCCTTCAGCGGGCCGGCTCCCTTGGAGGAACCATCGCTTTTGGTCCGGGTGAGGCTCGCTTCGGGACCGCCGCGCCGCTTCCCGTCGGGACCGAGATGGACCTCATCCTGGATGGATCCAACATCACGGTGACCACCGCGCATCTGACGGCCCGCGGGACGGATATCGCGTACAGCGGACGGCTGAGCCTCGCTTCGCCGCTCCGTGGGGAGATGGCCCTTTCGGGCGTCGCGGACCTCGGTGTCCTGGATCGCCACGTGGCCCGGACAGGCTTCGACCTCCAGGGCGCGGGGCGATTCGAGGGGCGCCTCTTGGTCGAAGCCAGTCATCTCGCCATCGAAGGAGCCGTCGAGGGTCACGACGGATCGTTCAAGGGCGTCAGCGTTCCGCGCTTCGCCGGCCACGTCGCCTGGAGCGAAGCGATGCTGCGCCTTCGTGACCTCGACATCTCGACTCTCGGCGGCACGGCACGCCTGGAGGTCGATGTTCCCCGGAACGGAGGCCAAGCCCACCTCAAGGGAAAGCTCGAAGGCCTCGATACCGAGGGACTTCTCATGCCACTCTTCTCCATCGGGTCGGCCGGCATCGACACGGCCGCGACGGGCGACATCAGCATCGACTGGCCGCGCGGTTCGATCCGGCGTTTGTCCGGAGAGATCACGGCGGACCTCGTGCCCCGAGGCGACGGTCGCACGCCCGTCTCGGGCCGTTTCGAGTGGCGCGCCGACAAAGGTGTCGAGCGGTTCGAGAAGGGAGACTTCCGCACTGCCTCGACCTGGGCGCGGATCGCCGGCCTCGTCGATGCCGACGACCGCGCCGACCTCGGTCTCGATGCCGAGAGCGTGGACCTCGCGGCCACTGACGGCCTGCTCGTGCGACTCCGGCGCGCCTTGGGCGTCCGCGGAGCCGAAGGGTCGGGACTCGTGGGAACGGGCGCCTTCCAAGGGCGGTGGCGCGGGACGCTCGGGTCTCCCGTCTTTGAAGGTCGCTTCTCGGGAAAGCAGATTGGCTACCTCGGGGTTGTGTGGGGAGCGGCCGAGTGGGCTGGAAGCGCCACGAGCGACGAGATTGTCTCCCGGTCCCTGGTTCTGCGGCGTCCCGGCGGGGAGATCTGGCTCGACGGGCGGATGGAGACGGGGGACTACGGTCTCCGCGACGGCATGGACCTCCGGGTCCGCGTTCACCAATGGCCGGCGCCCGATTTCATCCATGCCTTCGGCTGGAAGATGGAGGCGGGTGGCCTCTTGACCGGGGAGGCGGTCGTCTCCGGCCGCCGAAGCGCGCCCGTCGGTTCCGTCCACGTGTCCTCCGCCGAAGGCCACTGGTGGGCGATCCCCTTCGAAGCCCTCGAGGTCGCCGCGCAGCTTCGAGGAGCCGCGAGCGAGATCTCGTCGGGCCACGCCCGAGTGGGCGGCGGAGACGTGTCCTTCAAAGGAGTGCGGACGGCTGATGGCTCTTACGACGCCGTGGCCGAGGCCCAAGACGTGGATGCGGGGGGACTCCTCGCCCCACTGGCGCCCGGCGCCCCGTGGGGTGGGCGCGTGTCGGGGAGATTTGCTCTGGTGGGACCCCTCGATCATCCACGGATCACCGCTGAGGTCGCATCCCCTCACCTCTTTCTCGGAGACGAGGGGTTGGGATCGGTCGAGGGGACGCTCGGCGGAGGAGAGGATGGCGCGGCGACGGTGGACATACGCTGTCATTCTCCTCGGGTGGACCTCTCCGCCTCCGGGAGAGTAGCCCTTTCGGCACCGCACTTGGCTTCCCTCCGCTTCTCGACCCGGGACACGAGCCTCGATCCGTTCGTCCGGGCCGTCTACCCAAAGCTACCAAGCGCCGTGGCCATCGTCACGAGCGGGGAGGCCCGTCTCGAAGGGCCTCTCGATTCCCCCGAGGGGCTCGAGGCCGACATCGCTTTGCCGGCCTTCGAGATCGGTCTTCCCGAGTTCCAGGTGCGGAGCCGCGAACCGCTCCGGGCACGTCTGTCCCATGGGAGCCTCGAGGTGCGCGACCTCCATTTGACCGGCGAGGGGACGGATCTCGCCGTGAGCGGAAATGCGGCCGTCGTGGGCGATGGCCCCGTCGCTCTCTCGGCACGAGGCGCAGCGGACCTGGGCGTCCTCGGCGGTCTCTCCCGCCGGCTTCGAGCCCGAGGCGCCGCATCTCTGGCTCTCCAGATCGCCGGGACTCGTCGCCAGCCCACGGTCGAGGGGCGACTGGACATCGACGGTGCGGGCGTCCGGGCGCCGGGGTTCCCCCACGGCCTCGAGAACGTCCATGGCGCGCTGCGCTTCACCGAGGCCACGGCCGAACTCCTGGAAACCACGGGCACCGTCGGAGGGGGCAACGTCACCCTCGAAGGGCAAGCCGCATATGGCCCGGGGCGGACCCCGTCCTTCGAGGTGCGGGCGTCCGGGCGGGGGATGGCGCTGCGATACCCTGAAGGCCTTCGTAGCGTCGTGGACGCCGACCTCCGCATCTTCGGAGACGAGGTGACGCAGTGGGTGGCCGGCGACATCGATGTGCGCCAGGCTGCGTGGACGAAGCGATACGATCTCGCGTCTGAGTTGCTGGCCGGCGGACCCGTCTCCGAGGTCACTGGCGGATCTGGAACGAGCGTCCGTCTCGACGTCAAGGTGCATGCTCCGGCCACTCTCACCGTCGACAACAACCTCGCGACGCTCGTAGCGCGAGCGGACCTCACGCTGCAGGGAACGGAGGCCTCCCCCGTTGTGCTCGGGCGTGCGGAGATCGACCGCGGGCGCGTCTACTTCCAGGGGAACACCTACGTGATCCGCCGCGGGACCATCGACTTCGCGAACGCGCAGAAGATCGATCCGCTCTTCGACATCGAGGCGGACACGCGGCTTCGTTCCTACAGGATTACCCTCAAGGTCAATGGCACGTTGGAGCGTGTCTACCCGACCCTCACTTCGGACCCGCCGCTCTCGGCTGTGCAGATCCTGAACCTCCTGGCGGGGGCCGACGAGAATACCGTGGCGAGCCTTCAGTCTCAGGCGGATCAGGCACGACTGGCCGCGACCGGCGCCGCGACGCTCGCCGCCGGCAAGATCGCGGAGGAAGTCGGTCTCGAAAGGGGCGCCGAGAAGCTCTTCGGGCTGAATCGCTTCTCCATCGATCCCTCGGTCGTGCGCGCCACGAATCCGACCGCCCGTCTCACCGTAGGAAAGCGAATCACTCCCGACCTTAACGTGCTCTATTCCGTGGACCTTCGCGGAACGGAGGGGCGCATCTTCTCGATGGAGTACACACTCTCGGATCGCCTCTCGGTTCTCCTCACCAGCTCGGACCTCGATGGGGTCGGCTTCGACGTGCGGCTGCGCCATTCCCGATGACGAGGCATCTCGCCTTTGCGGCCGTGCTCTCTTGCCTCTCGACACCGAGCGGGGTGGCTCAAGAGGTCGTGGCGTCGGTGAGCATCGTGATTCCGGAACGAGGTACGAGTGACCTCCGTACCTATGTCCCGATCCAACCCGGGGATCCCCTCGACCCGCTCCAGATCCGTCGCGCGGTCGAGCTTCTCTACGCCACCGGTGATTTCGAGGATGTGGTCGTCGAGTCCACCCGTGGGGAAAGGGGCGCCGATCTCGTCTTTCGCCCCGCCTTTTCGCCCCGCCTCCGGGAGGTCCGCGTCGAGGGGGGTAGCCCCTTCGGCGCGGGTACCCTGCGCCATGTCGCGCGACTCCGGGCAGGCGAGCCTCTCTGGCCACCGCGGCTGGAGGCCGCCGCCCAGGCCGCCGGCATTGCCCTCGCGGCAGACGGGTTTCTCGAATCTCAGGTGACCGCGAGCGCCCTCCGCAGCGGGAGGGAAGCCGATGCGATATTCCGGGTGGCCGCCGGTCCCCGGGCGCGCGTCGGTCACGTGCAGTTCGAGGGCTCCCTTCTCCAGGCCGCGGGCGCGGGTCTCGAGGCTTTCGCACCGCATCCCGGCGACGTCTTCCGCCGGGCCGAGGCTCGGCGGGCCGCCGAACGCATGCGGCAGCGCTTGGCAAAACAGGGACTCTGGCGGGCGCACGTCGACCTTCGGGAAGCGTACAGCCCGTCGGGTTCGAGAATGGACCTGGTCTACCAGGTCGATGCCGGAGACCGCACGGAGGTCGAATTCCACGGGAGCCCTCTTCCCGGTAGTCTCCGCCGTTCGATCCTCGCGCTCCTCCGGGACGGTGGTTTCGGCAGCGACGTCCTGGACGAGGCCAACGACCGCATCGAGGAATTCCTTCGCACAGACGGATATCGCGATGCTTTTGTCTCTCGTCGCGAGGAAGCCAAGGACGGCGTCCAGACGCTCGTCTATGTGACGGAGCCGGGCCCCCAGGCTCGCGTCGCTCTCGTCCGATTCTCCGGCTTCGAGGACCCGCGCCTCGAGGCGGTCGTCGAAACACGCGCCCTCAGTCCGATCGTGGATCGTGTCGTGAGCGAGGACCTGCGGCGTCTTGTTCGCTTTCTGGCCGACCAGGGCTACTCCGAAGGCCACGTCGAGTCCGAGATCCCCGACGGCGGAGGTGACCTTCCGGTGCGCTTCGTGATTCGTCCCGGAGCGCGAACGATCCTGAGATCCGTCGAGGTGGATATCCCCGTAGACGCTGCCGGCCCGGCGGCCGCGAAGAAGCTCCGAACGAAGGCCGGCGAACCCTATCGCGCCCGGGACGTCGCCGCCGATCGCGACGCCCTCGTGACCGCCTACGGCAACGAGGGCTACCTCCAAGCCACGGTGACGCCCGACGTGTCTCTCTCCGAAGAGAAGGACGTGGCCTCGGTCGTTTTCCATGTCATCCCAGGCGCCCGCACGGAGGTGGACCACGTCATCATCGCCCGCCTTGGGCTCACACGGCCGGAGGTCGTGAAGCGCGAGCTGACGTTCAAGGAGGGATCTCCACTGGGACTCTCGCAGGTGCTGGAGAGCCAGCGCCGCCTTTCTGCCCTGGGGATCTTTGATAGGGTCAGCATCACCGAGATGGACTCCGCCGCGGCCGGGCCACGGACTCTGGTCGTTGCGGCCGAGGAAGCCCCGCGAACGACGATCGCCTACGGCATCGGTTACGCCGAAAAGGACCTCTTGCGCGGGAGCGTTGAAGTGAGCCGTCGCAATTTGTTTGGAATGGACCGCAGCCTGACCGCTTTCGCTCGAGGCAGCTTTCGCGGCAATCGGCTGCTCACCACCTTTCGCGAACCCTACCTCTTCGGCCGGAAGCTGGAGCTCTTCGTCACCGGCTTCCGGGAAGAAGAGGAGCGCGACGGCTTCTCCTTCATCCGGTATGGGGGGTTGCTCCAGACGGCCTTGCGGATCGGAGAGCACCGGGGGTTGATTCTGCGGCTCTCCTACCAGAAGACGGACCTCTTCGACGTGACGGTACCCGTCGACGAGATCGATCGACAGTTCCAGAACTCGACGTCGGCCGGACCGTCCGGGTCCCTGATCGAGGACACCCGCGATGATCCCCTGGACCCTCACCGCGGCCACTTCTTCGGGGCCGACCTCCAGCTCTCGGATTCTGTGTTTGGCGGCGACAACTTCGTGAAGACGTTCGTCCAGCTCGCCGCATACAGGCGCCTGCTCCCCCGCCTCCTCCTCGCGGTCTCGGGGCGCCTCGGTCTGGCCGCGACGCTCCGCGAGGGTGACCCTGAGCGTCTTCCGCTCCCGGACCGCTTTTTTGCCGGGGGGGACAACAGCCTTCGCGGCTTCCCCCTCGACACCGTGGGACCGCAGGAGGTTTCGACCTCCGGTGCCCTGGTTCCGACAGGGGGGAACGCGCTGCTCCTGGGAAACGCCGAGTTTCGCATCGACGCGGCGCGAAGGGTGTCGGTTGCGATCTTCAGCGACTCGGGGAACGTCTATCCTGTCGTCTCGGCGATGAGCCTCGGTGATGTTCGCTACACCGCCGGGCTCGGCCTCCGTTACAAGACGGCCCTCGGTCCCATCCGCGTCGACTGGGGCTACAAGCTCAACCGTCGCGCCGGGGAGTCGCCAGGCCACTTCCACTTCACCATCGGCAATGCGTTCTGAAGCGAGCCTCGTGGCCCTCTTGTGGCTCAGCGTCTTCGCTCCCCAGGCAGGGGCCGCGATCATCGAACGGATCCTAGCGGTGGTCGACGGTCGGCCGCTCCTGCTCTCCGAGGTCCTCGTCCTCCAGACCGTCAGAGGGGTCGACCAGTCGACAGCCGTCGAGGCGCTCATAGACGAGCACCTCATGTTCGCCGAGGCCTCCCGGCTGCCGCAGAGCGCTGTCTCGGCCGAGGAGGATGAGAAGGCTCTCGAGAACATGATCAGGGCGGCGGGTGATCGCGCACGAGGAGTCTCGGCAGCGGAGCTTCGAGAGTTGGCCCATCGCGAGACTGCCATCCTCAAGTACGTCCACTTCCGCTTCCTGCCCCAGGTTCGGGTCGCCGCCGACGCTGTTCGGAAGGCCTACGAGGCCGATTTTGCGAAAGAGGCCGGGGCGCCTTCCTTCGAGGATGCGGCTCCCCAGCTTCGGCAGCGCCTCGTCGACCGGGATCTCGACCTTCGCATCGAATCGTGGGTGAAGGAGCTGCGGGCGGCCGCTCAGATCCGCTACAACCCCTGAGTCGGGGGGTAGAGGCCGCGCCATTCGTTGACGCGGATACGCACGAGATCCAGGAACGCCATCATCCCTCGAAGGGCCCCGACGCGGCTCGCGGCGTCGTTCCGCCAGGTGACCGGCACCTCGGCTATGCGTCGCCCCTGCTTGCGGGCGAGGTAGAGGGCCTCGACGTCGAAGCAGAAACCGTCGAGGCGGCCAGCAGAGAAGGCTTCCCGGGCCGCGTCGGCGTTCCAGACCTTGAAGCCGCACTGCGTGTCACGGAGGCCCGGAAGAACCAGGAGCCTCACGAGAAGGTTAAAGACCCGCCCCGCGTTCTCGCGATACCAGGGCTGATGCACCTGGACGTCGGCCCCGGGGAGCGCGCGGGAGCCGATCGCGACGTCGTATCCCTCGTCGAGTCGCGCCAAGAGGCGGTCGAGATCCTCGATGGGTGTCGAGAGATCGGCGTCGGTCATGAGGCGCCGCTCGCCCCGGGCGCGCAACATTCCGATCCGCACCGCGTGCCCCTTCCCGCGGTTGGCCTCGGTTCGAACGATTTCGAGGCCGGGGCAGTCGACCGCCCGCACCGCATCGCCCGTGCCGTCGCCCGAGCCGTCATCCACCACCAGGATTTCGTGAGAGCCCGGGCGCGTCGCGAGATAGTCCCGGAGCCGCCGGAGAGTAAGGGGCAGCCGCGCCGCCTCGTTGTAGGCCGGGATCACGACCGAGAGAGAAGGTGTGGTCAGCGGCGGCATCTGACGAGGTCCGCAAGGAGCGGCTCACAGTCGACGGGTATTCCCGCGAGGCCGAGATCGAGGGCGGCCCAGCGGACCTCGTCGCTCAAGTAGGCGAAGAGGCTTCCGTCCGGAGGGCGCTGCGTTTCGACGAGAGACTCCAGTTCCTCCTTTCGCGCGGCGACGTCAGAGAGAAATCGGACGAGCTGGGTGACCGTCGAAGCCAGATCGTGATGTCGATGAACGTGGACGAGCGCCAGGCTCCCGATCTTTTCGCGGAGAGACGCGTTCGCGAGGAGTGCCTCGAGGAAGGCCGTCAGCTCGTCGACCTCGACGGAGCCCGGGTCGACGGGTACGACGATCCCCTCGGGAAACTCCTCGGCCGAGGGGCTCCCGGCCGTCACCAGAGCCGGTCGGCCGACGCCGAGCGCCCGGACGAGCGCCCCTGAGATCTCTCCATGGGTCGGGAACCGCAGGGACAGAACCACGTCGGCGGCGACGAGATGGCGAACGAAGTCTCCCAGGTCCAGACGTCCCGTGACCCGGAGGAAGGACTCCGCGCGCTCCCCCCGGACCCACGCCTGCAGCGGGAGCTTCGGGTCGACGCCGCCCGCGACCACGAAGCGGAGGGCGGGCCACCGATCGGCCAGTCGCGTCAAAGCCTCGAGAGCGACGTCCAGCCGCTTCGAGGCCGTCGCGAGTCCGGGCGCCGTCACGACCAGAGCGTCCTGGGGAAGGCCCAGGGCATCTCGCGCCTCTGCGCGCGTCGGGAGCGGATCGAAAGGAAGGGACAGGTGATGGGGGAGATGAAGAACGGGGCGCCCCGGAACACGAAGGGCGGCTCGCTCCGTGATCCAACGGGTCAAGCCAACGATGGCAAGACTTCCCTCGAGAACCCGATCGTTGAGGGGAAAGAGGGCGGGGAGGAGATCGCCCCCGAGCGCCCGAGCCACCTGGCGGCCCACGAACG
Source organism: Vicinamibacteria bacterium (assembly GCA_041493035.1). Taxonomy (GTDB): domain Bacteria; phylum Acidobacteriota; class Vicinamibacteria; order Fen-336; family Fen-336; genus JBGPYB01. The sequence goes on from JBGPYB010000056.1 coordinate 18,931, forward strand.
TCCCCCTCTCGCCGTAGGCACGCCGCATCTCCCGCAGATAGCTGGGCGTGTCGCCGCGCTCGACGGTCTGGGAGAGGACGAGGTGGTGGAGGCTCCAATCATGGAGAAGCGCCACGCCGGGGCGCTCCAAAGCCGCTCGATAGACGTAGCCGTGGGCGGGCGAGTTGCCGAGGTGGTAGAGGTCCAGATCGGCACCGGGCCGCCCCGCCGCGGGCTCCTTGTCCACGACCACGAGGTCGACCTGGGCTTCGAGGAACGGCCGCTGCTCCGCGGCGTAGTCGGCGATCCCCGAAGGCGAAGGGGGGAGCGGGCTCCAGACCGCGAGCTTCACCGGAGCGACTCCGTCAGGCGGTCGATGACGTGATCCCATGTGATGTCGCGAACGCGTGCCAGCCCCGCTTCGCCCATTTCCCGGAGGCGTCTCTCGGGCGCCGCCCACAAGCGATCGATTCCCGCGGCAATCGCCCCTGGATCCGGCGCTGTCACGATTCCGGTCTCGCCGTCATCCACGAACTCGAGGGGCCCACCGGCATCGGTCGTGGTCACGACGGGTTTTCGCGAAAGGAGAGACTCGACGGTCACGTAGCCGTAATCCTCGTTCAGGGGAGCGTAGTAGGCGGCCCGACAGTCGGCGTAGAGCCCGACGAGATCGTCGTCGGAGACGAAGCCGAGGAGGTCCACCCGGTCTCCGATTCCCAGGCGTCCGATCTGCTTCCGCAGCTCGGGTTCCAGGGGCCCCGTGCCGGCGATCTTGAGCCGCGCGCCGGAGGTCACGCGCGCCATGGCGTCGAGAGCGAGGTCGAGTCTCTTCAGGCGGTCGAGCCGCCCCGCATAGAACAGGTAGTCGCCGTACCCATCGGTCCGATAGTGCCCCAGGTGCTGGGGGGGCGGATAGAGTGGCTCGCCTTGGAGGCCGTTGTATCGCCCCAGGCGATCGGCCACGTTCTTCGAGATCGTGAAGATGCTGCGGCATTCCGAGAGCGCCGTGGTGTCCATTCCCTGGATGGCCTCCCTCACCTGACGGTCCTCGGCGGAATCGGTGAAGGAGCAGTACTCGGTGCCGAAGAGGTCATAGACCTCGCGGTGTTGGTGGAAGAGCCATGCGACCTTGCGCGGGTGGCGGACGAGGAAGCTCGGAAACTTCGTCGGTATCACAAGATCGACCCGCGTCCCGTTGCTCTCGGTCACGTCGAGGAGACGCCAGGCCAGGGCCTGACGCACCAGCTCGGAGACGGGGTACCACTTGAAGGGAACGTTGGCCACGTCCACCCGAAAGCCCCGCCGCTCCAGGTTCTCCCTGAGCGCCCTGACGAGAATCTCGGCCCCCCCGACGATGAAGGGGGCCTGGACGGCGCAGACGAGGACGGTCTTCATCCGCGGTGGAGACGCTCCTCGACCCGTACCAGGCGGTTTCGCACGTCACGAAGGGCGAACTCCAGGCTCAACCGTCCCTTCTCCGACTCGCCCAGCACCAGATCGATGCGCTTCACGAGGTCGTGGACGTGGGCGACCAGCTCTTCCTGAAGGATCAGATGGCGCTCGTTGGCGTCCTGGATGTGGCGGCCATGGATTCCCAGCACACGGTCGTAGTGGCGGTGGGTGGCGTCGAGGCGTGCCTCGAGATAGTCGAGAACGGCGTTGTCGAGCTGAACCTGTTGGGCGTTCCAGGCCACCTGAGCGCCCACGAACGGTGACAGCACTCGGCGCACCCACCGGCCGAGAAAGCTCCCGGCCGGAGCCTTCGACACGTCCCACGAGGCGTTGACCGCCGAGCCATCGGGGCGCGGCGGCGGCGCCTCGGGCTCGGGGAGAGGCTCGGTCACAGTTCCTTGCTGAGAACTTGGCGCTGCCGCGACTGGGCCCACGGGCTTGGTCGTTTCGAAGAGTGCCCGCTCTCGCACGGCTTCGCGAATACGCCTGAGCTCAGCCGCCACACTCTCGCGGTCTTCCCCTTCGCCCATGGCCGGATTGTAACCGCAGGTGCTTCTTTTCCGGGATAATGGCCGCGCCCCGGCCCATGTCGTCGAGAAGAATCGTCATCGCCGCCACACAGGTTCCCTTCGAGCGCGGCGGGGCCGAGTGGCATTCGGCCGCTCTCCGCACCGCCCTCCTCGCTCGGGGCTTCGCCACCGAGATCGTACAGGTCCCTTTTGCGTGGGATCCGCGCCCGGAGGTCCTCCGCTCGGCCCTCGCCTGGCGCCTCCTGGACCTGACGCGGGCGAGCGGTTCCCCGATAGATCTCCTCATCGCCACGCGCTTCCCGTCGTACGTTGCTCGGCATCCGAACAAGGTCGTTTGGCTCTTCCATCAGTTCCGCCAGGCCTACGACCTCCATGACGCCGGGATCGATGGGTTTCCTGACACGCCCGAGAGTCGGGACCTCCACCGGCACGTCATCGCCCTCGACACGCAGTCTCTTCGCGAGTGCCGGAAGATCTACACGACCTCGCGAAACAACGCCGCACGAATCCGGCGCTACAACGGCCTCCAAGCCGATGTCTTACGCCTTCCCCTCCTCGACCCCGAATCGTGGAGGGCTGAGTCCTACGAGAACTTCGTCCTCTCGGTGGGACGCCTCGACACCTTGAAGCGCACCGAGTTGTTGATCCGCGCGATTCCACACCTGCCGGCGGAGTCCCGCGTCGTCGTCGTCGGCGAAGGGCCAGAGCGCACGCCACTGGCCCGGCTCGCCGATTCCCTGGGCGTCGCGTCGCGGGTGGACTTTCGCGGCTACGTCGACGACTCGGTGGTGAAAGACCTCTATGGCCGTGCGGGTGCCGTCTTCTATGCGCCCTACGACGAGGACTACGGTCTCGTCACCCTCGAGGCCTTCCGCTCGCGGAAACCGGTGCTCACCACGACCGACGCCGGAGGCCCACTCGAGTTCGTCGTGGACGGCGAAACCGGCCTCGTCACTCCACCGAATCCGGTTGCTATTGGCGCTGGGCTCGCGCGCCTCCTCGGGTCGAAAGCCGATGCGCGCCGCCTCGGGGAGAACGGTTTCGAAACGATCCGCCAGATCGGTTGGGACGGCGTTGTCGCCGCCCTCACCGAGACCCTCGGCTAAGGCTTTCGGGCCAGGGCGAAGACGCTCGCACCGATGGGCAACGACACGTGGGGGACGAGTCGCGCTTCGAGTTGCAGGAGCCCGAGGAAGGCCCGCTCGAGGATGGGCGACAGGAATTGGACGTCCGACCCGTGCCGACCGCTGATGCGATCGAGGGTTCGCCGGGCGGCGAGGACCGGGAAGAGGAAGAAGTTGGCGTAGGTCGATCGAAGGACGTCGAGGCCGGCCGCGCCCAACAGCGCCTTGACCTCCGAGCGTGTGTAGCGATGGCGGGAGTGGACCGCCTCGTCGTGGGCGCCCCAAAGCATCTTGAGGGCCGGGACACGCACCAGGAGCAGTCCTCCTGGGCGGAGCACGCGAGCCAGCTCGGCGACGGCCGCCCGGTCGTCGGTGATCCAGCGATGGTAGAGGACGTCGAAGGAGGTCACGCAGTCGAAGGCTTCATCCCGGAACGGCAGACGGAGGAGGCTGCCACCCACGGCCCGGACGCCCCGGCCTCGGCAAAAGCGCAGGGCTTCTTCCGAGAGATCGACGCCGACCGCGGTGCCGCGCCGGCCGAGATGCAGCAGGTTGTTTCCGGTGCCGCATCCCGCGTCGAGGATGCGCCCCGTTCCCGCTCCTCGTGCGCCGCGCAGGAGAGCATCGGTGATGTCGCGCATTCCCGCGTACCACCACTGCCGCTCTTCGGCCAGAAACATCCGCTCGTACTCTTCGACGTTCAACGTCTTTCCTCAGCGCCGAAACCAAAGCCCGCGATCTGCGCTTCTCCGGGCCCAGCGTATGTGAGACGGACCTCGTTCACACCGTGGCGCCAGAGGCCCCCTGCGGCCGGGACGTCGTAGACCCTGAACCCCGATTCCAGGTCCACCTTGGCGACCGCGCTGGAGTTGATTTCGACCGAGAGGGCTCCCGAGCCGGCCGCCCGGATCGTGAACCCCAACGGCCCGGCTCCGCCGAAGGGAAGAAAGAGGCGCGCGCTTCCCGCAAGACGACGGCATGCGACGCCCTCCCAGGAGGTCCTGGCGCCCCATCCCTCGGCCAGGAGAGAAGGGTCGACCTGTGGGTCGTCGATGGAGAACGTTCGTCGAGGATCCTTCCCCAGAAGCGATCGCCCCACGACCACGTCGAACTTGGCAGGGGTCACGTGGTGACGCCATGCGAAGAACCAATTCGCCGGCCACGCGGGGGGAGAGCCGACGGCGCGGGATAGGATCTCCGCGTTGGTCTCAGTGATCTGGCTGAAGGAGACGGGGAGGTCGCGCGGAATGCGGTCGGTGCGGTACTGCTCCATGAAGAGCGCGTTCCAGAGCGTGAGGAGAGCCCCTGCCGTCATGATGGGTAGTCCGGGGCGTGTCCCCACCACTCTGCGAAGCCAGGAGAGGAACGCACCCGTGCCGAGCGCGAGAGCGGGCAAAGCAGCGCCAAACGGAGCCTCCGCTGCGGACGCCGGAGTTGTCGTCGACACCACGAGCACCAACGCCGCCACAGCCGCGGGCTTTGCCACCGCACGCCACTCCCGTCGGGCGAGCATCACGAGGCCGACGACGCCCGTCCAAAGAAACGGCGATTCGAAGAGCAGGCCGCGAGGCGATCCGAAGAGGCGCTCTTCCAGTCGCCAGGGCTCGGGCAGCGCAACGATCCCGGTACGAGCGTAGGGAATGGCCACGGCCATGAGGGCCGCAAAGTTGCCGAGAAGCGCTCGTAGTGACCGATCCCCAGAGCCGATGGGCCACCAGAGCGCCAGCGCCACCGACGCCAAGGCGAAGCCCATCGCGGTCGAAGTGGGATCGGCATCTTGTGAGAGCGCTCTGAGCAGACCCGTCCCAAGGAAGAGCCCGACGGTCGTCCACGCGGCGACCAGGCTTCCCGCGAGATCCCGAACGCCACGGTAGACCAGCACAAGGCCGGCCAGCATCGTCAGGCTCGCCACGAAGAGATTCATGCGGATGGCCGTTCGCTTTCGGAAAGGACCGCCGACGCTCGCCGCGCGGCTTCGATTCCCAGATCGAAGGACCCGCTGATGGTGCGATCGTGGGGGTGGAGCTGGCACGAATCGGTCAGGAACAGGTTCGGGACGGGGGTCTGAACGCCGGGCGTGGTGGTCCGGTAGTCGGTCAGGCAGATGGGCTGTGCGAAGCGATCTCGAAAGACCGCGGAGAAGCGGACCCACGTCCGATCGAAGACCGGGTTGATGAGAGCCAGCGCGTCGGTGTACCGGCGCAACACCTCTTCATCACTCTGCGCATACCGAGGATCGTCGGCGGAGAGGTATTGAGGGACGTAGAGGACATGGTCCCCGGCCAGTTCCGGAAGGGGATTGAGGTTGGTGTACTCGATCATCCCGGCGAAAGGGACCCGGGGATCGTTGGTGTTGACCCAGAAGAAAGGCGTGACCGGCCGCTTCAGCCGCAGGAAAAGGCAAAAGATCCCGATGGTCGGGATCCGCTTCAGTCCCTCGATGTAGTCGCCTTGAAGGCCAGCGGCCAGCTCCCGGAAGCGCGACGTCGTGATCGTCGACACCACGGCGTCGGCCGGCAGTGTCTCGCCCCCGACCCGCACACCGGTCGCGCGGGACCCGTCGAAGACGATCTGCTCCACGGGGGCGCTTCTGACGATTCGTCCCCCCCCCCTCTCGAAGTCCGCGGCGAGAGCGTCGAGGATGATCTGGGTACCCCCCTCCACATATCCGAGTTCCTCCCGCCAGGGAGAGGTTCGCGAGCGAGACAGACGCACCATCCGTGCCCAGATCCACGCCGCGCTGATCTCGTCCGCGTGCTCGGAGAACTTGAAGCGCATCAGCGGCTCCCAGATCACCCGGTAGGTCTTCTCCCCGAACATCCTCTTGAGCCACGGCACCGCCCGCTCCGGGGCGATGTCCTGCTCTTTCATCCCTTGAACGAGCTTCACCGCGATCCCGGCCCTGACGCGGTCGTGGAACCTAAGCGGTCGAAAGCGGAGCAGCTCCACTGGCGTAAGGAAGGCGTACAGAGTCCCGTCCACGAAGTAGGCCATCCGCGAGTCGCGCCAGCGGAGCCTCGATTGGAGCCCGAGCTCGGCGAGAGTGTCGATGAGGGCGTCGTCCCCTTTGCAGATGAAGTGGTAGTAACGTTCGATCCGAGTCCCCTGAACGTCGAAGGAGCTCGCAAGGCCGCCCAGTGCGGCGCTGCTCTCGAGGAGGGTGACCGAGGCCCCGTTCTTCTGGAGAGCGTGGGCGGTCTTCATGCCGGCCGGCCCACCCCCGATGACGATGGCTCGCTTCAAAGACGCCTTCCCTTCCTAGCGGTCCAAGCGAACTCAACGCTCGCCACACACAGGACTCCACTCCCACCTGCGGAGTCGAGGACGACCTCGTTCAGTTCGCGCCGCCAGAAGTCCGAAGGCACGCGAAATGAAGCCCGGCTCCAGCCCGGCCCAGCGGGAAGGTGTCCCGCGTCGTGGCCGTTGACGAGGACCGTCGCCTCTCGCGGCCCCGCCGGGGCCGCAACCTCAAACCGTAACTCAAGATCCTCCGGGACGTCCAGCGGTGCGAACAGACGGCTCTTCCCACGGAAGCACCGAGCGACGAGACCGTCCACCGTCTCTGGGGCGCTCCAGGCTCCGTCGAGGAACGGTTTCACGGAGGGTGACGCGAGCTCCAGCCGTGGCCCGAGGCTGTTCTGCCGGTAGAAGAGGTAGCGCCCGACCATGAGGTCGTAGCGCGACGGCGGAAGCTGATAGCGGCGGGCGAAGAGCCAGCTCGCGGGCCACGTGGTGGGAAACCCCGCCACTTCGGCCACGACCTGCGTGGCCCCGCCGACGATCCGGGAGAAGGCCAACCCCCGGTCTGGATCCAAGAGACCGCGGCGCATCGCTTCGGAGGCCGTGAGGTTCCAGACGACGAAGGGAAGGACCACGACCGGGAGCGCCAGGGAGGGCCGCCGCCGGAACTGTTCCCGCAGTGCCTGGATCGACGCCGCAAAGCCGAAGGCCAGAATCGGCAGGACGCTGTCGAAGCGCCGGTTCGAGAAGGAAGCGCCAGCCCACCAATCGCCGCTGCACATGTTCACGTATGTCATGAGGAGCAGCGGAAGAGCGAGGAGGGCCGTGAGGGCCGGCCGGCGTCGGCTAAACGGGACGAACCCGAGGTAGCCAGCCCAAAAGACAGGCGTCCACGAGAAGAGGCCGTGGCGGGAGGAGAAGAGTGTTTCGGAGATCCATGGATGATCGAGGCGAACGAAGTCGCACCCATGCGGGGGGCACGGCAGCAACCAGTGATCGTAGAGGGCCTTCCAGGCCGCCATCTGAGGGAAAGCCCCGACGAAGACGCCCGCGGCGAGGAGGGCTCCCAACGCCGCGACACGCGGGAGACTTCGCGGCCCACGGATGAGCCGCGCTAGGAGATCGAGCCCGGGAAGAATCAAGAGAATCCCGTTCTGCCAGCGGACGCACATCGCGAGCCCCAGGATCGTGCCGAGGAAGAAATACCCCCAGGCGTCGCGCTTTCCCTCGCGATCGCGATCGCGATCCCAGAGCCAGAGCGCGTATGCCGCGAGAAACATCGACGGGCTGTGGGCATAGGTCGGCTGGACGACGAGGTACCAATGGAAGAACGTCCCACCCCACAGAAGAAGGACCGCGCCGAGCGAGATCCCTGCATCGAAGTAGCGCAGCAGCAGCGCGTGGATCAGAAGCAGCGCCCCGAAGCCGTAGAGCAAATTCCCGAGGGCCACCGCGTTGAGGTGGCGCGACCCGTAGCCCGAGAGGTCCGGCGTCTCCCCAGTCACCCAACCCTCGAGCCTCGCCACGCCATCTCCGATCAAGAAGAACG
>JBGPYB010000186.1:0-8406 GCA_041493035.1 Vicinamibacteria bacterium
ACGAGGTCGGGCCGATCCGCCAGCTTCAAGAGATCGAAGCCCGCCTGGCGCGCGAGTTGCCTCCCCTCGGCGCCGAGCTGGTCGAAGACCAGCGTGACGAGGTTGACGTGGCGCCGCTCTGCGTCGCGCGCGGCGGGGGCGCCCGAGGGCTTGTCCGCAGGGGGGGGGGCCGGTTCTCCAGCCGCCGCTTCCCCTTCCCCCGCCCCGGAAAGGCGGAACGACACGACCTCCTGGGGGACGCGGTCCTCGAAGACCTGCACCTCGTTCGGCTGCAAGTCGCGCACCGTCCGCCCCTTCTTGTCCCGAACCACGACGTCCAGCACGACGACGTCCGTCCCCGCGCGGAACACCGTGGGGGGCTCCTCCTTCGGACGAACCCCTTCCGGGGGGGCCTGCATGGCCGTGGCGGCACCGACGCCCATCCACGCCCCGAGCGCTGCGACGGCAAGCCAGGATCGCGCCATCGGCTGCGGGCTCATCGCGCCTGGGGCTCCTGCGGCTGCGCAGGCACCGGCGCCGGCTCGCCGCGGTATGCCGCGCCCCCGCCGCTCGCACTCGGTTGGGCCTCCTGTTGCTTCGCGTTCAGCTCCTGGTAGAGGGCCCGATGCCGGTCACCGTCCTCTTTTCTCTTGAGGCGGTAATAGGCCGTCGCCAAGGAGACGTGCGCCTCGGCGAAGTCCGGCGCGTCCTTCACGACCTGCTCGAGCCGCTGCCGCGCGGCTTCGGCATTGCCGAGGCTCAGGTCGAGCGCGCCGATCTGGTAGTTGGCGGCGGCGTCCCCAGGCCGGACGGAGGCCGCCTTCTTGAACCGCGCCATGGCCTCGTCGAGCTTCTGATCCTGCTTCAGGAGGACGCCCAGGAGCAGGTTGGCGTCGAAATCGTTGGGGTTCACGTCCAGCTCCGACTGGAAGGCTGCGGCGGCGGCCCCCACGTCACCCGTGTTCATGAAGGCGCGCCCGAGATGGAGGTTGGCGAGGGGAAGCTTGGGGTTCAGCTCGACCGCCTTGCGCAGGTCGTCCCGGGCGGCCACGTATTCTCCCGCCTGGAGCTTCACGACACCGAGCAGCAGGAATGTCTCGGCCGAAGCGCCTTCGCGCAGGATGTGGTCAAGGAGCTGCTGACCCTTCTGCACCTGCTTGTCCTGAACGAGCGCGAGGCCGAGGAGGTAGGTGACGGCCCGGTCCTCGGGCGCCTTGTCGTGGAGGGGAGTGAGCAGCTCCACGGCGTTGCCGTACTCCGCGAGGCGCGCTCGGCAGTCGGCGAGGAGCACGATCGCGCTGCGATCGCCGGGACGCTCGCGGACGACCCGCTCCAGCTCCGCCGCGGCCTCCACGGGCCGGCCGGCCTTGTACATGACGACGGCCAGGTTGAAGCGCACGGCCGAACGGCCGGCATCGACCGCCAACGCTTCCCGGTACCGGAGAATCGCTTCTTCGTACGACCCCTGCGCCGCGAGCAGGGCCCCGAGGTTGGAGAGCGCTTCCACGCTGCGGGGCTGGCGCTCCAGGAAGCGCCCATAGGCTTCGGCCGCGGCCGGAAGATCGCCGGCCCTCTGCTTCTGCACGGCCTCCGCGAAAAGCGCTTGCAGGGCCTTGGCGTCGGTTGCGACGGCCTGGGGACTTCCCGGGCCCGCGGCGTGCAGCTCCACGACCGCGAGGAAGGAGCTCACGAAGAGCGGGGCAGCGGAGCGAAAGAGGAGCGGAGCCACAAGAGATAAGGAGCGCAGAGGCGCTTCCCTCCAGATTATAGGCCGCATCCCGCACGGCACGGACAAAAAAACGGGCGCTGCCCGGAGGCAGCGCCCGTTGCTTCTCGCCGCTACGGGTCTAGAACATGAACCGCAGGGCGAGCTGGACAATGCGCCGGCCGAACTTGTTGTCGTCGGGGAGCTTCCCGAAGTCGTTGTTCACCCGCACACCGTTCGCGAACGTGAGCGTCAGGTTGTTGTTGGTGGTGGGATACTTAGTCGGGTGGTTGAGGACGTTGTACGCGGAAACCCGGAACTGTAGCTTCTTGTCGCCACCCAGCTTGAAGTTCTTGAAGAGCGACAGGTCGTTGTTGAAGTACGACTGCGCCGTCATGTAGGGCATCATGTAGCTGCCGTTGGCACCCGGCGAAGGAGCCGCGAAGCACGCGGGGTTGAACATAAACCCGCTCGGCACGCCGGACTTCGGATCACAGGTGAGGACCGGCTGGGCGCTGATCTGCGGCGAGCCGTTGATGAGCTGGTTCGAGATCTTCGCTCCACCAGCCAACGTGCCCGTCATGTTGAAGTTTATACTACCGGACGCGTTCGGTAGAGGCGAGCCGCTGACGTAGCTCGTGATGCCGGCCACCTGCCACCCTCCGAGAATCGCCTCGGCCGCCCCGCCCTTCGGGCCGGGGAGCATCCAACTGTAGGATGTAGTCGCCACGTGCGTCCGGTCGTAGCTCAAGATGCCGTAGAGCGAGCTACGGGCGTCCAGCACGTACTCCGACCCCGGGTTGGGACCGCCACCCCCGGTGCCCCCGGTGTTACCCATGATCCCCAGCGCCTTCGAGAAAGTGTAGGCCAGCGTGAAGTTGAAGTTGCCGCGCTGGCGAGCGAGCAGTGTCTGCAAGCCGTGGTAGTTTTGGAACGAGCTGTGGCGGTAGACGTTGAGGTCGCCGAATCCGTTGAGCGGACGAGTGGTCCCGTTGAGGGGAACCGCGTTGTAGTTGGCCACGTCGAAATTCATGAGGTTCTTGCTGGAGTTCCCGACGTAGCCTACCTCGACGTTCATGGCCCAGGGGAGCTTCTGGTTGAGGGTGAGGCTCCAGGAGTAGGTCTTCGGTTGCTTGTCGTCGGTGATGTCGAGACCGGCGCCGCCAAACCCCACATTGCCAGCGCCGCGGTTGCCGAGGCCCTCGAGGGCGGTTAGGGTTGTGCCGGCACTCCCGCTCGTGCCGAAGCTCTTCACACCCGCGCCGAAGTCGATGCCCTGATCGTAGGGCTGCTGAGCGTCATGCGAGTAGTAGATTCCCGCGCCGCCCCGGACGACCGTGTCGCCTGTGCCCTTCAGGTCCCAGGCGAAGCCGACGCGCGGCTGGACGTAGATATTCTTGCCGACGCCGGACAAGGGCACGCTCGAGTCGAGCGCGTTGTAGGTGATGCCGGGGAACTGCGTGCCGGGCGGCGCCGCGTTGTAGCGGGCCAGATCGAAGACCACGACGCCCCGGCCCTCACGGTCTTCCCAAGGCGCTATCGACGACACGCGGGCGCCGAAGTTGAGTGTGACGTTCGGCTTCACCTTCCAGGTGTCCTGGGCATAGAACTCGAAGCGGTTCCAGGCGATGTTGTGCAGAACGTTCTTGGTCTGCTCGTTGTAGCTGCCGACGCGGCCCAGGAGGAGGTCGGCGAAGCCGTTCCCCGTGCTGGTGGCCGTGCCACGGTCCTCGGTGATGCTCCCATTGCTGTTGCCGTTCCCGGGCTGGTCGTTCGTAATCCGCTCGAAGTAGAAGCCGAGCTTGGCGGCATGGGTGCCCCAGACCTTCGTGATGTTCTCAGCGAAGTTGAACTGCCACTTCTTGGCGAAGAGAATGGGATCGAATCCGCCGGGGTTGAAGTAAATCGGCCCGCCGCCATTGACGAACACGGACGGGATCTGGTCGTTGCTCTGGCCGAAAACGCCCTGATAGGGGTAGCCCAGGGCCTGCCGCGACACCTTCGACCGGTCGTCGATCGTGTTGGGGAAGTTGATGAAGGTGGTGCCGAAGATCGTCTCGCTGGTCAGCGTGGGGTCGAAGACGTGGGTCAGGGCGATCGTGCCCGAGTCGGACCTGTTGGGCGCCGACAGGGTGGAAGGATAGGGCACCTGGTTCTCGCCATTCCGCCACCAGAGGCCGACGACCCAGGGCTGCGTCTCGCGCTGGAGGTTGTACCGTACGAACATCTTCGTGCTGTCGGAGATGTTGAAGTCGATGCGGGTCAGGAATTGTTTGTTGGGCTGCTCGACCAGGACGTTGTCGAAATAGTTGTAACCGCGTGTCGTCGCCGGGTTGGCGTTGGGCTGCGGGAACACGTTGAGAAGCGTCCGGCCCCCGGGATCCTGCGCGCCCGACGGGATGATCCCGCCGGGGAAGCCCGTGACGGGCGTGTTGACGAAGCTGCCGCTCCCCACCACTCCGGGGTTGCTGAAGTCGCCATTGCGCATCTCGGCCGTGGGCACCCAGGACCTGATGACCCCGGTGTCGAGCCGCTGTTTGTAGTATTCGAATCCCGCGAAGAAGAAGACCTTGTCCTGGACGATCGGACCGGAGAGGGTCCCCCCGGGATAGACGAACTTGTTCTGCGTGCGGGGCTTGCCCGCCTGGTTCTGCAGCCAGTCGTTGGAGTTCAGGTGGTAGTCGCGGTAGTAGGTGAAGAGCGAGCCGTGGAACTGGCGCCCCCCCTGCTTGGTGACCACCTGCATGGCGTTCGGGCCCTTGGCGTACTCGGCGGAGAAGCTCGCCGACAGGATCTTGAACTCCTGCACCATTTCGGTGTTCGGGTTGACGGAGGTGGCGCAGTTGCAGCCGGGGTCGGCGCCGGGGGCGCCGTCGAGTGTGATATCCACGGACCCGAGGCGGCTGCCGTTGGCGGAGTAGTTGCCGATGGCGCTCTGGTTGTTGTTGCCGCCCCCCGAGTACTCGCCGTTGCCGTTGATGCCGATGACCTCGCCGGTGAAGTTGCCTTGGTTCGTGACGCCCCGGGTATTCGGGGTCATCCCCGGCAGGATGCGGATCAGCTCGGCCGCGCTCGAAGACACGATCGGGATGTTCTCGATCTGCTCGGCGCCCAGGGTGGCGCTCCTCTCCCCGGAGTTCAGCGGAGTGAGGGCCACTTCGGCCTGGACCGTGACGGTCTCAGCCAAGGTGCTCACTTCGAGCTTGATCTGACGGAAGGCGCGGGAGTCGCCCGCGTGGAGCGCGACGCCCTTGACCTCGTAGCTCTTGAAGCCCTGGAGGCTCACCGTCAGGGAGTAGGTCTGGGCCGGCACGGACGCGAAGGAGAAGAACCCTTCTGAGTTCGTCACACCGCGCCGCACGTCGCCTGAGCCTTCGTTCTTGAGGACGACGTCGGCGCCGGGGACCACGGCCCCCGTGGAGTCCGCCACCGTACCGCTCAGCTCGGCGGTGATGCGCTGCGCTTGGCTTGGTACAGGCCAGGCGAGCGACACCGCAAGAAGGGCAGCGGCCCCGAAAAGGCTCCTCGTCCACCGCGAGATGCTAGTCATGAGTCTCCTTCCCCGCTCGTGACATGGGGAACTCAAGATGCCCCTGCGCCACCCATGTCCGATGCATAAGAATTATTACGCGCAACTCTAGGAGTAATCCCTGAGGCTGTCAAGGGGAAATCGCTCACAACTCTCTGTCAGCGTTGGAAATATTTGACAGCGCTTTCATGGAATCGACCAAGATTTTGGACCGCGATATCCCCTGGAGGGCCGTCGGGGGATGCGGGATCGGCGGGGCCCCGGGGCCGATGTTCGCGTAACGCGCGCACGATGGGGCCGCCTTGGCATGGAGTTCGCATGAAAATCCGGTCGGGACAGTGTATCGTCATGATGACAAGTTGACAGTAATGATATGGGCGACCGAGCCATAGCCGGGGCGGCCCGCAGCGTGGCGACAATCCGGGACATCGCCCAGAAGGCCGGGGTTTCGCCGAGCACGGTGTCGCGGGTCCTGAGCGGGACGATCCCGGTCGCCCCGTCGAAGCGCCTCGCGGTCATGGCGGCCGTCCAGACGCTCCACTATCGGCCCAACCTCGTGGCCCAGGGCCTGGCTCGCGGGCGATCGCGAGCCATCGGCGTCCTGACCCAGGGGATCTCGGACCTGTTCTACAGCCAGATCCTCGGGGGAATCGAGCACGCGCTCCGCGGCACGGGTTACTACGCCGTCTTCCTGAGCGAGGGAAGCCCGGATGACAGCGCGTGGGCCCTCGATCTCTTCCTTTCGTACCCCGTGGACGCCCTGGCCATAGTGGGCGGATGGACGCCCGAGGAGGAGCTGGCTCGGGTCGCCGAGCGCATCCCGGTCGTCGCCATCGGGCGCACCATCGCCGGAATCGAGGAGCGCTGTGTGCAGGTCGCCAACGAGGAGGGGGCCTACAGCGCCACCCGCTACCTGATCGAGCTGGGCCACAGCCGCATCGCCCACGTCACGGGCCTCTCGTGGCACCGCGACTCGATCGACCGCCAGAAGGGCTATGAGCGAGCCCTCACCGACGAGGGAATCGGGGTGGATCCGAGGTTGATCGTGGTGGGCGACTTCGAGCACGAGTCGGGCGTCGCCGCCATCGATGCCCTCCTGGACAAGCGAGTCGATTTCACGGCCATCTTCGCGAGCAACGACCAGATGGCCTGCGGCGCAGGTCTTGCGCTTCTGAGACGGAAGCTTTGGGTGCCCGGCGACATCTCCCTCGTCGGTTTCGACGACGACCCGACCTCGGCCTACACGTGGCCGCCCCTGACCACCGTCCGCCAGCCCGCAGCGGAGATGGGGGGCGCGGCGATTCAAGCTCTCCTGGACGACCTGAACGGCCGCCCCTTCTCCCTTCAGCGGTTCCGGACCGAGCTGGTCATTCGCGAGTCAGCGGGACCCCGTGCCCGCCGCCGCGCCGCCCTGAGGTAAGGTCCCTCCGCCTGCCCGTACCAGTTCCCGTATCGGATCTACGGCGTATTGGATGACGTTCTGGATGGAAGGCGTATCACGGCCGTGGTTCGCCTCATCTCGGTGGCTGCCATCGCGCGACTCGCGGCTACGCTTTCTGCGACGCGTACTGCCTGCGCCGGTCGGCCAGCTCGTCGGTCATCTCGATCTCGGTGCGCTTGTCGATGGCGTAAAAGAACAGGCACGCGGCGCAGATAGCGAAGGTCACGGCCGGGAAGACGCCCATCGTGAGGCGGATGCCATCGAGCGCCGTCGCACCCTGCGCCACGTTCGGGACGTAGCCGTAGAGCGTGAGCACGTAGCCGGTGATCGCGCCGCCCAAGCCGAGGCCCGCCTTCAGAGCGAAGACGATCGCGGCGAACACGATCGCCGTGGCGCGCCGCCCCGTCTTCCACTCCGAGAAGTCCGCGACGTCGGCCATCATCGCCCACAGCAGCGGGATCGTGAAGCCGTAGGCGAACTGCCGCAGGATCTCGCTGACGAACATCGCCGTCACCGCCGTGGGCGGCAGGACGGCGAACGTCGCAGTGAGCAGCGCGGTCGCGGCCAGGCCCACCATGAAGACGTTGCGTTTGCCGAAGCGGACGGCCAGCGCCTTGGAGAAGAAGATGGCGACGATCGTCGCCAGCGTGCCGAGCACGTTGAAGACACTGAAGCCGACGCTCACCAGTTGGCCTTCGTCGGCCGTGCCCACCCCGAACGAGCCGAGCAGGCCCGCGAGGCTCGCCTTGTCGACGTAGTAGTTGAAGTAGTAGGGGACCACGCTGCCGCGCATCGAGAGCGTGACGAACAGCACCAGGGTCAGAACGAACATCGCCAGCCAGGGGCCGTTCTTCGTCAGGTCGGCGAAGTGCTGGCTCACCGAGGCCTTCTGGTGGGGCGGCGGCTGGATGCGCTCGCGCGTGGTCGAGAAGGTGATCAGGAACAGCACCACCGCGAGGGCGGAGAAGATGCCGATCGTCCACTGGTAGCCCCTGGCGTTGTCGCCCTGGCCGAAGTGGTGGACCATCGGCAGCGCCAGCCCCTGGATCACGAGCTGCGCGATCATCGCGCACACGAAGCGGTAGGACGACAGACTCGTGCGCTCGCCCAGGTCGCCCGTCATCACGCCGCTGAGGGCCGAGTAGGGCAGGTTGTTGGCCGAGTACACCATCATCAGGACGATGTAGGTGACGTAGGCGTAGACGAGCTTGCCGCCGGGGCTCAGGCCGGGTGTCATGAACGTGAGGAAGCCCATGATCCCGAAGGGCAGCGCCGTCCACAGCACCCACGGGCGGAACTTGCCCCAGCGCGTGCTCGTACGGTCGGCGACCACGCCCATGAGCGGGTCGAAGATGGCGTCCCAGAAGCGCACCACCACGAGCAGCGTCCCCGCCGCCGCCGCGGTGATGCCGAAAGTGTCCGTGTAGAACGCCAGCTGGAACATCACCATCGTCTGGAAGATGAAGTTCGCCGCGGTGTCGCCGAGGCCGTAGCCGACCTTTTCGACCACCGACAGCCGCTGCGTCGCGTCGCCCGTCGTCGTCACCGTGTCAACCACAGGTCGTCCTCCTCGTGTCACACGTAGCCCACGCAAATCATCGGCGGTCGGCGCGGCCGCCCGGCGGCTCCGTCCGGAACGGGTAGGCGCCCGGCGTGCGCGGCTCCCCTTCGCGCCAGCCGAGCAGCCGGCGAACCTCCGCCGGCAGGTCGCCGGCAGGAGCGAGCCCCGGCAGGAGCCGGGCCAGCTCGTAG
>JBGPYB010000171.1:0-9677 GCA_041493035.1 Vicinamibacteria bacterium
AACGTCGACGCCGTATTCCTCCCTGGCCAGGAAGAAGGTAACGAGATGCTCCTGGGCTTCGGCGATCTTCTTGTCCTCACGCGCCGGCGCCGCGAAGAAAGAGATGTTGTGGACGCGCGAAGGGGCCGCGGGAGCGAGGGCCAGCGAGTCGCCGGCGTCCTTGTCGGTAGAGACCTGCGCTTCGCTCGATTCGGCCACGGAGGCCGCCTCAGCGCTCGCGAGGATGTCCTCCGCCAGCCCCGAGGAGGGGAGCGAGATCCGCGAAGCGTCGCTCCGACGCGGGATGTCGGAAGGGAAAAAGAGAGATTCCTCGCGCGTGACCCACGTGCCGGGCGCCGACCCGCTGTCCGCTGGCACTGGCGCTAGCGCGGCCGCGCGCGCCGGTACCGGGCGCCGGGCCGGTTTCTTCCGCTTCTTGCGACCCTCGGCCATTCCCTCAGCTCTCCATCGCTGCGACGGTTTCGGTTCGGCCGAGGAGAAGCGAGTGGCGCTTCCCCTCGAAAAGAGCGGCCACATCCAGAATGAGAACCACCCGCCCGTCCCCCATGATGGTCGCTCCTGCGACGGCGGACCCCTCGCCCAGGACGGCCGGGTCGAGGCCCTTGATCACCACTTCCTGCTGCCCCTTCAGGCGATCCACTACGAGACCGAGGCGCTTGTCTCCCCGGCCGAGGATCACGACATAGGCGCCGCGGCCGGCTCCTGGAAGGTTGAAGAGGTCCCCGAGGCGCGCGAGGGGAACGATGCGCTCCCGTATCCGAAGGGTCTCGCGGCCGTTGATGCGGTGCACTTCCTCGGGGCGGTACTTGATGCTCTCGACGATCGAGCCCAGGGGTAGGGCGAACGGGCGACCGCCCACTTCGACGAGCAAGGCCGTGATGATGGCGAGGGTCAGCGGGAGCTGGATGATGAACTTGGTCCCGACGCCGGGAACCGTCTCCACCTCCACAAGGCCCGAGAGGCGCTCGATGGACTTGAGCACGACGTCGAGACCCACCCCACGACCGGAAACCTCGGTGATGGCGTCGGCGGTGGAGAAGCCCTGAGCAAAGATCAACTGGACGGCCTCGCGGTCGGAGAGGCTCTCGTCGCCCTTCAAGAGACCCCGCTCGACCGCCTTCCGGCGGACGTGTGCCGCGTCGATGCCGGCCCCATCGTCCATGATGGTGATCACGACGTGGCTCGACTCCTGGGTCGCCGAGAGGAGGATCGTACCTGTCGGTGTCTTCCCCCGGGCGACCCGAGCGCTCGGAGACTCGATGCCATGGTCCACGCTGTTACGGATCAAGTGAACGAGCGGCTCTCCGATCTCGTCGATGATGGCTTTGTCGACGCGGGTGTTGTCCCCTTCGAGGATGAGCTCGATCTCCTTCCCCTGCTGGCGCGCGAGGTCCCGGACCATGCGGGGGAAGCGCTCGAAGACGTGGCGGATGGGGAGCATCCGCACCTCCATGACGGTTTCCTGGAGTTGGGCCGACACGCCGGCGACCTGTTGGACCGCGTCGAGCAACCCCTGTCCCAGCCCCCGGTCCTTCAGGACTTCGCTCAACTCCTTCCCGGCCTGGGAAAGCTTCGTCCTGTGGATGATCAGCTCGCCCACCAGGTTCAGCAGATGGTCGAGTTGTGCAAAGTCCACGCGGACGGTGCTGGAACGCGGGGCCACGTACTGGGTGCTCGACCGCCGTTCCCGGCCTCGCGGCCTTGCGGGTGAGGCTGGAGCGACCGGCCCATCCAAAAAGCCAGGAGCCGGAGCGCTTCGTCCGCTAGTTGTCAGAAGGCCGTCCAGGACCGCCTTCTCCGACGCGAGGTCGCGAACCTCGGCTTTCTCGCGGCAGGCCTGCTCGACGGCGTCCCGGAGGGCGGTGGCACCGGCGAAGAGCCGATCGAAGACGGTGGGATCGAGAGCCGTGTCCCCCTCGACGACGTGAGAGAAAACGTCCTCGAGACGGTGGACGTAGTCCTTTATCGACGAGAAGCCCATCATTCCGCTGTTCCCCTTCAGCGTGTGGAGGGGTCCGAGCACCGACGAGACGACCTCGTGGTCGAGTCCGTCTCTTTCGAGACTCAGCAGGCAGTGGTCGAGCGCTTCGAGGTGCCCCCTCGCATCTTCGAGGTAGATGTTCAGGAGTTCCTGGGAGACCTGGAAGTCCGACATGTCGGTCCGCGCTAGGCGGCGGTGATCTTTTCGATGAGGCCGTGGAGCTCCGAGGCCTGGAAGGGCTTCTTCACGTACCCCTTCGCCCCCATCTTGAGGCCTCGGATCGTGTCTTCTTCCTTCCCCTCGGTCGAAATGATGATCACGGGGATCGCCTGATACGCCGGCTCCTTCTGGACCCGCTGCAAGAACTCCAAGCCGTTCATCACGGGCATGTTGATGTCCAGGAGGATCAGATCGATCCCCTCCTCCTGCCCGAGTTTGTCGAGAGCCTCGAGGCCGTTCATCGCGCTGATGAGCTTGCAGTTCTTGTACCGAGAGAGGAACAGCTTGTACATCTGGTGGATCAGCGCGGAGTCGTCGACCGCGAGGATCTTCCTGAGCATCTGTCGTCCCTCCGGAACCTGGGTACCAGGGTTTCTACCACCGAAGTCTCTGCGGTTCAAGAGCAATGGGACGCCGGGGGCCGCGGCGTTGACACGTGGCAGGCCCTGAACATAATCCTGGGATGCCCTTCGAACCCTCGCCCGTTCCGTTTGTCGCGCTCGATGTGGGGGGGACTTTCCTCAAGGGTGCGCGCATCGAGGGAGCGGGGCGGGTGGCGGCGCGCCTTCACGATCCCATCGCGCGGGAGAGCCGCGAGACGCTCCTTGCGCAGTTAGTGAATGCCGTGAAAGCCCTCGATCCCGAAGGGCGTGCCGCCGCCGTCGGCATCGGTATCCCAGGTATCGTCGAGCAAGGTAGTTCCCGGGTCCGCGCCTGTCCCAACCTGCCGGAGCTGAACGGGTTTGCCCTCGGCCAGGAAATGGCCCGGAGGACCGGGCGGCCCGCTTTCCTGGAGAACGACGCGAACGCCGCGGCCCTCGCCGAGGCCTGGATCGGCGCGGGGCGGGGCTCCGAGAATCTGCTTCTCGTGACCCTCGGGACGGGCATCGGCGGCGGGGTCTTGCTGAACGGCCGCATCTGGCCCGGCAAGAGCGGGTACGCGGGCGAGGTTGGCCACATTCAGGTCGAACCCAACGGGGCGTCATGCGGTTGCGGCTCGAGCGGGTGCGTCGAAACGGTCGCGGGAATCGCCGGCTGGGCCCGCCGTGCCGAGGCTGCCATGGCGTCGCGGCACTCCTCCCTCGCCGGCAAGACCCTCGACCCGGCAAACATCGTCGCCGCAGCCAAAGAAGGAGACACCGTGGCTCTGGAGGTCGTGGACGGAACGGCCCGCGCGCTGAGCATCGGCATTGCGGCGACGCTGCTGCTCCTCAACCTGGACCGGGTGGTCATCGGCGGTGGTGTCGCAGCGGCCGGGGAGTTCCTCCTGGAACGCATCGTCGAGGAAACGCGCCGCAGAACCTTCCCTCAGGTGTTCGCCGACTGCACGTTCAACCTGGCGGAGCTGGGGACCGATGCCGGCGTCGTGGGCGCCGCTCGCGTCGCGATGGTCGGCCTCGCGGGCTGAGGCCTCCTCCTTGTTCGAGTCGGAGGAAAGGCTCGCCCGGGACGTCGCCGAGGCGCTAGCCGTTCTCCGGCGTCTGGGTCACGGCCGCTACGCGTGTCTCCTGGAACAGGGCGGCATCGTTCTCGAGGACCCTGACCCCACCGAGGCGAGTCCGGCCGAATCGTCGCTCAGGGCACTGCTCGTCGCTCGAAGTCGCGCGCTCTTCGCGATCCCGCAGGGTCTCGCATCCGACGCCCCCATGAACGACGTCCTCGGAGACTCGAACGACGACGAGTTCCTTCTCGCCATCCTCAACGGCAAGGTGGCCCTCGTGGTGGCCTGTCCCGATGCCGAGCACCTTCGCGTCGCGGGAGAGAAGCCGCTCTCGGTTCTTGTGGACCGGCTCTTCCGTTGGAAGCCGGCCTACCGCCTCGACCCTCAGGGGCGCGGCCTCTTCGTCAGCGGCCCGCAACTCGACGTGGTGGTCGTGGGGCGCGCAGGGCCGTGAATCGCGGGTTAGAATGAAGGGCTTGGCGAGTCCCCGACATTGATGAAGAACATCCGGAACTTCTCCATCATCGCTCACATCGACCACGGTAAGACGACGCTCTCCGACCGCCTCATGGAGCGGACGGGCGCCCTTACCCAGCGCGAGATGACCGAGCAGTTTCTCGATTCGATGGATCTCGAGCGGGAACGCGGGATCACGATCAAGCAGCATTCCGTGCGCCTCCACTACAAGGCCAAGGACGGCCAGGACTACGTCTTGAACCTGATCGACACGCCCGGCCACGTGGACTTCTCGTACGAGGTCTCGCGGAGCCTGGCAGCCTGTCAGGGAGCGCTCCTGATCGTGGACGCGAGCCAGGGCGTCGAGGCCCAGACCCTCGCCAACGCCCACCTGGCCGCCGACGCGGGCCTCGAGATCATCCCGGTGCTCAACAAGATCGACCTCCCCGGCGCCGAGCCCGACAAGGCGAAGGAGCAGATCGAGCACGTCATCGGCATCGACGCCTCCCACGCGATCCTCGCCTCGGCCAAGCAGGGGATCGGCATCGACGAGATTCTCGAGGCGATCGTGGCCCGCATCCCTGCCCCCCAGGGAGAGCCCGACGGCCCTTTGCGCGGCATGGTCTTCGACTCCTGGTTCGACCAGTACCGTGGCGTCGTCATCCTGGTCCACGTCGTCGATGGGCGTCTCGCCCCGAAGATGAAGGTGCGGCTCATGGCGTCGGGGGGCACCTACGAGGTGGAGCAGGTCGGCGTCTTTACGCCCAAGCCGCTGCCGGTGGAAGAGCTGAACGCTGGCGAAGTCGGCTTCGTGATCTGCGGCATCAAGCAGATCTCCGACACCAAGATCGGCGACACGCTCACCGACGATCGGCACCCGGCGACGGAAGCTCTTCCCGGCTTCAAGGAAGTGAAGCCGATGGTCTTCGCGGGGCTTTACCCCGTGGACGCCGACCAGTACGCGGAGCTGCGCGACGCCCTCGAGAAGCTACGGCTCAACGACTCGTCGTTCTTCTACGAGCCCGAAACGTCCACGGCGCTGGGCTTCGGCTTCCGTTGCGGCTTTCTGGGGCTCCTTCATATGGAGATCGTGCAGGAACGCCTCGAGCGGGAGTTCAACCTCGAGTTGCTGGTCACGGCGCCGTCGGTGCGCTATCGCGTTCTCAAGACCAACGGGGAGACCATCGAAGTCGACTCGCCGGCCCGCCTGCCCGACGCTGGATCCATTCAGGCCATCGAAGAGCCGATCATCACCGCAACGATCCTCACCGGAGACGAGTACGTGGGACCGATCCTGAAGCTCTGCCAGGAGAAGCGCGGGATCCAGAAGGGGATCCACTACATCACGACAACGCGGGTGATGATCGAGTACGAGCTTCCCTTGAACGAGATCCTCCTCGACTTCTACGATCGGCTGAAGTCGGCGTCCAAGGGCTATGCCTCCCTCGACTACCAGTTCAGCGGCCACTGGGTCTCGCCTCTCGTAAAGCTGGACGTGCTGGTGAACGGAGATTCGGTGGACGCGCTGTCCCTCATCGTCCACAGAGATACGGCCTATCCCCGCGGCAAGAGCCTCGTCGAAAAGATGCGGCAACTGATCCCCAGGCAGATGTTCGAGGTGGCCATCCAGGCGGCCATCGGTTCGAGGGTGATCGCCCGCGAGACCGTAAAGCCCCTCCGCAAGAACGTCATTGCAAAATGCTACGGTGGCGACATCTCCCGCAAGCGCAAGCTCCTCGAGAAGCAAAAGGAAGGGAAGAAGCGCATGAAGCGCGTGGGCACCGTCGACATCCCGCAGGAGGCGTTCCTCGCCGTACTTCGTGTGGACGACTGAACAGCTGCGAGCGTCGCTCGACATGGGCCTAGGGGGCGCCCCGCAGCGCCCCCTGGCTCAATGATGGAACTGGGCTAGAATAGGCTTTCGATGGCTTCCGATTCCGCCCCTTCCGCGACCACCTTCAAGAAGTCCGTCCCCCGCGAGTATCTGGAGTCGGTGGTCGTCGCCGTCATCCTCGCGCTGTTCATCCGAACGTTCGTGGTTCAGGCCTTCAAGATTCCGACGGGTTCGATGGAGACAAACCTGCTGATCGGCGACCACTTGCTCGTCAACAAGGTCGTCTACTCCCCGTCTCTCGGCTCGCTCGAAGCCAAGATCCTGCCGAAGAGGGCGATCCGGCGGGGGGACGTCGTGGTCTTCAAGTTCCCGGAGGATCCGGCCCGGGACTTCATCAAGCGTGTGATCGGACTGCCGGGTGAGACCGTCGAGATCAAGGGCAAGACCGTGTTCGTCGACGGGAAGGCTCTGGAAGAGCCTTACGCCCGCTTCATCGAGACGCCGCTGCGTCCGGACGACCCGGAGTACGGTCTTCGCGGCGAATCGAACCGTGGCACGTGGGGTCCCGAGACGGTCCCGGCCGACAAGCTCTTCGTGTTGGGAGACAACCGCGACAACAGCCGCGATAGCCGCTTCTGGGGCTACCTGCCCATCGATCAAGTGAAGGGGCGCGCGCTGCTTGTCTACTGGTCCTACGAAGCGTCCCGTGACGAATACCATCGAACCGGAGTCGTGGATTGGGTCCGCGACACGGCCGCCGCCTTTGGGAAGACGCGCTGGAGCCGCTTCTTCCACCTGATCCGCTGAAGCTCGAGGACGAGAGGAGAGAGATGCCAAGGGGAAACGAGAGAGGCGAAGGAAAGCTGTCGGGCCTGTTCTGGCTCGTGGGGCTCGTGGCCGTCTGCTACGCCCTGTGGAACGTTGTCCCGGTGTACATGACGAACTTCAGCCTCAAAGACAAGATGAACCAGATCGCGCGGTCCCCACGCGGTGTCACGACCGATGACGCGATTCGCGACCAGCTCTGGAAAGAGGTCAAGGAGCAGCGGCTCGACGCGTACATCCAGCGGGCCTGCTTTCGCGTTTCGACCCTGGAGACGAGCCGCCGGATCACCTGCGCGTACGACCGCACCGAGCAGGTCCTGCCGGGGCTCAACTGGACCTTCCACTTCAGCAACGACGTCGACCAGCCCTTGGTGTTCTGACGCCTTAGAGAACGCCCAGCTTGGCGGCGCGGTCGCGGCCCTCGCGGACAATCGCCTCGAGTTCCTCGAGGCCGGGGCCTTCCGGACCCGAGTTGATCCTCACGTTCTCGGCGGCGCCGACTAGGCTGGCCCACGCCATGGCCCCTCCGGTGCGTACGTCGGACAAAGCATTGCCGTTTCCGTGGGCCGCAGCCTCCTGGGCCGCTCTCAGCACCACGAGGCAGGCTTCGGCCGTCCGCAGCGGCACCTCCGTCGCGCGCTCCATCGCCTGAGCCACCGCCGCCTTCCGAGACGCCTTCTCCTCGTCGGTGTCTTTCGGAAGACGGAACGCCGCGATCACGGCGTCGTAGGCGGCGGTGTCGTCGTCGACCAGGCGTCGCAGGCGAGCGCCAGCCTCCCGAGCCCAACCGAGGGCTGCGTCGAGGCGCTCGCGTTCCTCGGGTGCGCCGGTCCGAGTCTTGGGCATCGCCGACACCATGGAAACGAGGCCGGCGCCAACTGCCCCCGCCAGAGCGGCCGCGGAGCCGCCTCCAGGGGTAGGGTCCGCCGACGCGAAACGGTCGAGGAGATCGGCGGCGGTGTGATCCAGGAGGCTCACGCCATCTTCCCGAGTATCTGCTTCGCGATCACCATGAGCTGCATGTTGGTGGTTCCCTCGTAGATTTGGCCGACCTTCTGGTCACGGAAGTACTTCTCAACGGGATACTCCCGTGTGAACCCGTAGCCGCCGTAGATCTCCACCACCTTCGAGGTGACATGTTCGGCCGATCGGGAGGCGAAGAGCTTCGCCATGGCGGCCTCCTTGATGAACGGGGCCCCCCTGTCACGGAGCCGCGCCGCGTTGTAGGTGAGGAGGCGCGACGCCTCGATCTCCGTGGCCAGGTCCGCGAGCTGGAACTGCACCGCCTGGAAGTCCGCGATGGGACGGCCGAACTGCTGCCGCTCCTGGGCGTAGCGAAGCCCGTGATCGAAGGAACCCTGGGCGACGCCCACCATCTGGGCCCCGATACCGATGCGACCTTCGTTCAGGGTCTCGATGGCGATCTTGTACCCCTTCCCCACTTCACCCAGGACGTTCTCCTTTGGAACGCGGCATGATTCAAGGACCAGCTCACAGGTGGAGGAGGCACGGATCCCGAGCTTGTCTTCCTTTTTTCCCACCGAGAAACCGGGGAACGACCGCTCGACCAGAAACGCCGTGATGCCCTTGTACCCTTTGGCGGGATCCGCGTTGGCCAGGACGATGAAGAGCTCGGCCTCACCGGCGTTGGTGATCCAGAGCTTGCGCCCGGTGATCTCGAAATGGTCGCCCTTGTCTGTCGCTCGGCAGGTCAGCGCGAAGGCGTCCGAGCCCGACCCCGCCTCGGAGAGGGCGTAGGCCCCCACCCATTTCGAGGCGAGCTTGGGAAAGTAGCGAGCTTGTTGGGCCCCCGTCCCCCAGCGCAGGATCGCGTTGTTGACGAGGGTGTTCTGAACGTCGACGAGGACGGCGAGCGAGGCATCCACACGCGCGAGAGCCTCGACGACCAGCACGGACATGAAGAAAGTGGCGCCGGACCCGCCGTGCTCTTCAGGGATTTCGATCCCCATGATCCCGAGGTCGAAACAGGCATCGATGAGGTCTCGAGGGATGGACGCCTCACGGTCCATCCTCGCCACGAGGGGGCGGACCTTTTCCTCCGCGAACTGCCCCACCTGATCGGCGAAGAGCCTCTCGTCCTCCGAGAGATCGGTCAGAGGGAGGCTGCGGGGGGCGGCAAGCGTCTCGGACATGCGTGCACCTCGAGGGACTGTCATATGCTACCAAAGTCCTTGACAGGGGGTCCCACTCCTGTACCATTCGAGATTGGCATGTTTAATCGATCCGCTGTGCGACCCGAGGCCCGCGTGAGGCGAGTCCCGTGCCCCCGGCGGGTCGTGCCGGCCTGATCCTCGCGAGAGGGACGAGCGCCGGAGCGATGGACCCGCTGGAGCAATTCTCCAGCGGGTTTTTTCTTTGGGTGCCGGACGCCATGGAGGACGAGTGAAGGTCGGTGTCGGGGTTTTCGGCGCGACGGGATACTCCGGGCGAGAGATCGTTCGGCTTCTGGGTCGCCATCCCGAGGCCGAGGTCGCCTTCACCACCGGGAGCGGAGAAGGGCACCTTCCCCACGAGGAGGGGATCGGGCGCCCTGCCGCGGCGTACTTGCTCTCGCTCCCCCACGGCATCTCGGCCACCTTTGCGGCGCGCCTTCTCGAAGCCCACCCGACCGCGATCGTCGTGGATCTCTCCGGCGATCTGCGCCTCCCCACCGCTGAGTCCTACCGCACCTGGTACGGCCACGACCACCCGGCTCCCGCGCTCCTGGGAAAGGCCCCTTACGGACTGACGGAGGTCTACCGGGACGAGATCCGGAAGGCCAGGCTCATCTCCAACCCCGGTTGCTACGCCACCTCGGTCCTTCTGCCCCTCGTACCCCTCCTGGAAGCAGGCCTCGTCGATCCGGCCGACATCGTGGTGGACGCGAAAAGCGGCGCCACGGGCGCAGGGCGAACGCCGCG
>JBGPYB010000123.1:0-14175 GCA_041493035.1 Vicinamibacteria bacterium
ATGGCGAATCGGACGGTCACCGTCATGATCACGGCGACGGGTTGGCCGTTGAGCTTCGTCGGCGTGTAGGTCCACTGCTGGACGGCCGCGAGGGCTGCGCCCTCCAGGAGTGGCGGGCCCTGGAGGACACGCACATCGGTCACCCGTCCATCGGTTCCGATGGTGCAGTCGAGGACGACGGTTCCCTGGAGGCGGATGGCGCGGGCCGTCTCCGGGTACTGGGGGTTCACATGGTGGAGCTTGCGGGGTGGCTGGATGTCCCCGCCCACGCGGAGCGTCGGCCCTGTCCCACCGGGCGAGCTCTCGGAGCCGCCACCGCCCTGGCCTCTGTCGCCGTCTGTCGCGGGAGGGCAGGTGGGACACCCGTCCCCTCCGCCCGCTCCCATTTGGACCGGCTCTCCGCTGCTCAGCGGCGGCTCCTCGATGGGCTCGGAGGTCGTGGCGGCGAGCTGGGGTACGCCGACTCGGCGACACGACGACGTCCTCGAAGAGCCTCGCGCCCATCGCGTCCTCGCTTTCTCGACTGTCGGGTGCGGCCTCCGCGCGGGCCGCCGTTGTCAGATGAGACACCGACCCCCGAGGTGGGTTCCGGGAATCGGCCAGCGAGGAAGGGCCGCGGACGGGAGGGCCGCCGCGGCCGAGGCGCCTCTGGACGCTCCTTGGAGGGAAGGGCGCCCGATCGCCTAGGAGGGCACGAGTCAGTAGACCACGACCCGGCGCGGCCAGCTGTGAGCGCCGTCACCGGTACCCCCGCCGGCGAGTCCTGGGCTATGCTGGTACGTTGTGAGCCAGACGTATTTCCAGAAAGGCTTCGGCCTCAAGGCGACCGTGCGCCCGATCCTGGCCCAGAACTACCACAGCCGTGTGGTCGATCGCCTACGGGAGATCGGCCACACCGGACGGGCCGGGGACATGGTTTTGAAGCTCGCGCGGGAGTTCGGGTTCTGCTACGGCGTGGACCGTGCGGTGGAGTATGCCTACGAGACGCGGGAGAGGTTCCCGGATCGGCGCATCTTCCTGTCCGGGGAGATCATCCACAACCCCGACGTGAACGCCCGGATCGCCGAGATGGGGATCCGCATCCTGCCGGAGAACGCCGACTCCAGGACACGCTACGCGGCCGTCGAGGGGGGAGACGTCGTGATCCTCCCGGCCTTCGGCGTTCCCGTGGGCGAGATGGAGGAGCTTCGGGGGAAGGGGTGCGTCCTCGTCGACACGACCTGCGGCAGCGTGTTGAACGTCTGGAAGAACGTCCACATGTACGCGCGCGACGGCTTCACCGCCGTCATCCACGGCAAGCATCACCATGAGGAGACGAAGGCGACCGCCTCCCAGGCCCTGACCCACGAGGGGGGCCAATACCTCTGCGTGCGCGACCGCCCCGAGGCCGAGGTAGTCTGCGGCTTCATCCGTGGGACGGTGCCGGGGGACTTGGTGCGTGAGCGATTCGCGAGCGCCACAGGTCCGGGCTTTGACCCCGAGCGCGACCTCGCCCGCGTCGGCGTCGCCAACCAGACGACGATGCTCATGAGCGAAAGCCTCGAGATCCAGGAGATGCTGCGGGCCGCCATGAGGGACCGGTTCGGCGACGAGGAGATGCCCCGCCGCTTCCGTGCCATGGACACGATCTGCTCGGCCACCCAGGATCGCCAGGACTCCGTCCTCAAGATGCTCCACCAGGGCGGCCTCGACGTGATGGTCGTCATCGGGGGCTACAACAGCAGCAACACCCAGGCCCTCGCTCGGATCTGTGCGGAGCGCCTCCCGACCTTCCACATCAAGGGCTCCGAGTGTCTCGACGGCGCCAGCGTCCGTCACCGTCCGGTTGGACCCCAGCACTCCGAGGTGACGACGCCGTCATGGCTGCCCCCCGGCGTCGTGACCGTGGGTCTCACCGCCGGCGCTTCGACCCCCAACAACGTGGTGGGCGAGGTGGTGGAGCGCGTCCTCGGCCTGCGCGGGCGCAGCATCGCCGATCTCGTCGCGCTGTAGGCCAGAGCAAAAGCCCTTCCGGGCTTCTGATATAGTCGCCGGCCGGAGGGAACGAGATGCTTCTCGCAGGCAAGCACGGGCTCATTCTTGGCATCGCCAACAAGCGTTCCATCGCGTGGGGGATCGCCCAGGCGGTCTCGCGCGAAGGGGCACGCCTCGCCGTCACGTACCAGGGGGAGCGCCTCGAAGAGAACGTGCGGGAGTTGGCCGGGAGCCTGAGCGAGCCTGTCATCCTTCCCTGTGATGTCGCGAAGGACGAGGACCTCGACGCGCTTGCCAGTGAGGTTCAGAAGAACTTCGGCGGCCTCGACTTCGTGGTCCACGCCGTCGCCTTCGCCTTGCGCGAAGAGCTGGACGGCGACTACATGAACACGTCGCGCGAAGGCTACCGCGTCGCCCAGGACATCTCCGCCTACTCCCTGACCGCGGTGACCAAGAGGATGGCGCCGCTCATGGAAGCGCGCGGGGGCGGGAGCGTCGTGACCCTCTCGTATCTCGGCGGGGAGCGCGTCATCCCCCACTACAACGTCATGGGCGTCGCCAAGGCGGCTCTGGAAATGTCGGTCCGGTACCTGGCCAACGACCTGGGGCCGAAGGGAATCCGCGTCAACGCCATCTCTGCCGGACCCATCAAGACTCTCGCCGCATCGGGGGTCCACGGCATCTCCAAGATGCTCGAATACCATCGGACCCACGCTCCGATGCGCAAGAACACCGAGCAGGAAGAGGTCGGCGACGTGGGGTTGTTCCTCGTGTCGTCTCTCTCGCGCGGCGTGACGGGCGAGGTGATTCACGTAGACAACGGCTTCCACGTGATGGGGATGGCGGCGCTCTAGGCGTTTCGGCTCCCCGTGTTACCCTGACCCTCGCGTGGGAGATCGGTCGCGGCTCGTCGCTTTGGCGCTCGCTCTGAGTGCCGCGTCCGTGCTGGCCCAGGAATCGGCGCCGGCCGGCACCCCGCAGGACCAACACCCTGACGAGGCCTCCCCACCCCCGGCCGACGCTGCGAAGGACGACAAGAGCCAGGCCCCCGCCGCCGGCGCGCCCGCGGCAGAGCCGGAGAAGAAGGATGGGCAACCGCCTGCGCCGCCTGTCGGAGCGACGCCCGGCAATGCGCCTGTCAAGGGAGGGCCGGCCAAACCGAAGGACCCCGACGAGCCGGCTGCCGGTGACATTCGCATCCGCGCCGACGCCCAGGAGCAGATGGAGAAGGGTCACTATCAGGCCCGCGGCTCCGTGGAGCTGCGGACTGGAGAAACGCGGATCGAGGCCGACCAAGTGGACATTTACGGGATCGAGAAACCCGACGGCACCCAGAGCAAGAAGGTCGTCGCTCTGGGGAACGTGGTGTTCATCAAGGAGGACGAGCGACTGGCCGGGGATCGCCTCACGATGGAGCTGGACACCGGCACCGGCGTCTTCGAGAACGCCCGGGGCTACGTCGAGCCGGGGATGATCATCGAGGGGAAGACCATCGAGCGGATCAACGCCGACACCTACCGTGTGGAGGGCGGCCGCTTCACCGCCTGCATGCAGCCCTCGCCGCGCTGGACTTTCTCCGCGACCTCGGCCGTGGTCCACGTTGGCGACAAGGTCGTGGCGAAGAACGTCGTCCTCCGCGTCAAAGTCGTTCCGGCCTTCTACTTTCCTTACTTCGTCTACCCGATGAGGGAGGATCAGCGCGCCACGGGATTTCTCTTTCCCCACTTCGGCAACTCGTCGGTACGGGGATTCAACGTCGGCTCCGGGTTCTTCTGGGCGATGGGCCGGAGCGCCGATCAGACTTTCTACGCCGACCACTACTCCAACGCGGGGTTCGGCTTCGGTCACGAGCTCCGGTGGGCGCCCCCTTCGCCCTCGCGGGGAACCTTCCGAACCTATGTCTTCAACGCGCAGGACGGCAGCAGCCGCGACTACGACATCAACTGGAGCGCACTCCAGGCCCTCCCGGGGAGGGCTCGGGTCACGCTGTTGGTGCGCCGCTACAGCAACACCCTCTTCCAGAGCCGTTATCAGGACAACTTCAACCTGGCCACCTCCCGGACCGAGAACACGCAGTTCAGCTTCCAGAAGAACCTGCCGTTCGTGAACTTCCAGGCTGTCGCCCAGGACAATCAGGTCTTCTTCTCGGACCAGACCCGCATCAACCGACGGCTGCCGAGCCTGCGCCTCAACCACCAGCCCCAGAAGGTCGGCAAGACGGGCATCGTGTTCGGCGTCGAGGCGAGCGAGGACAGGCTGGGGCGGGGGAACCAGGACCGCGTCGACCTTTATTCGCGCCTCGACTTCGCCCCGCAGGTCTCGCGCCCGTTCACGACCACGTGGCTCCAGGTGAACCCGTCCGTCAAGTATCGCTACACGCGGTACGGGGACACGTTGGAGGCCGCGGATGCCGGCACCTTTCCCGTGGGCCCCCCTCTGACCCGCCGCTTCTTCGAAACTTCGGTGGAGCTGGACGGGCCGACGTTCTCGCGCGTTTTCGACAATCCGGGTGGCTTCTACTCCAATCGCTTCAAGCACGTGATCGGACCAGAGGTCACCTGGACCTACCGAACCGCCGTCGACAGCTTCGAGGCGATCCCGAAGTTCGACGGAACCGATCAGTTTCTGGGCACCAACCAGGTCTATTACACCCTCGTCCAGCGACTGCTCGCGAAGCGTCCCGGTCCGAATGGCAAGAGCATCCCCTTCGAGTTCCTGACGTGGCGTATCGGGCAGACCTACTACGTCCAGATCGCCGATACCCAGAACGAGTTCGACCCCAACTACTCGTCGGGGATATTTGGTCCCGGTGGCGTCCCCGACCACAACTCGCCCATATCGTCACGGCTCAGGGTACGGCCGACGAGGGATATCGCGGCGAACTTCGACGTCGAGTACGACGTGAACTTCAAACAGCTCCGAAACCTCAGCATCGGGTCGACGCTGGGTGGCGAGCGCGGCAGCCTGACCGCGAGCTGGAACAAGGCGAGCAAAGTGGCCGAACTGGCCGCGGACAGAACCACCATCCGCAACTTCGTGCGAGGGGCGCTGAGGTTCGAGCTGCTCCCCAGGCGCCTCACGTTCGAAAGCTCGGCCAACTACGATTTCGTCGCCAAGAAGCTCCTGCAATCGGTCGGTCGGCTACGGTGGGAAGTCCAGTGCTGCGGCTTCGAGCTGGAGACCATCCAGTTCCACTACAACGGCCGCGACGAGCGTCAGTTCCGTTTCAACATCGAGCTGGCCAACATGGGCTCCATCGGAAACTTCCTGGGGGATCAGCAGGGCGGGCCCGGCAAGGGCCCGTCGGGCGTTGGAGGGCTCCGGTGAAGGTCCTCGTCACCGGCGTCGCCGGCTTCGTGGGCGGCCACATGGCGGAGTTCCTCCGCGACGAGCAGCCCAGCGCCGAGGTCTTCGGCATCGTGAAGCCCCACGGGAGCGGCGGCGGCGCCCTTCCGGGGCGCGTGGCAGTGATCGAGGCCGACATCGAGGATGCCGTGGCCGTCGACGCTGCCCTGGACCTCGTCCATCCCGATAGGATCGTGCACCTGGCCGCGCAATCGAGCCCCCAAGCTTCGTGGGACGATCCGGCGGGCACGCTTCGCGTCAACATCCACGGTCTCCTCAATGTCCTCGAAGCGGTGCGGAAACGCTCTTTGTCTCCGCGGATTCTCGTGGTGGGGAGCGCCGAGGAATACGGGATGGTCGATGCCCGGGACCTTCCGGTGGGGGAAGAGACGCCTCTCCGCCCGGCGACTCCATACGCCGTCAGCAAGGTCGCCCAGGGGTACCTCGCTCTGCAATACGCCCTCTCGTTCCGCATGGGGATCATCCGCACGCGCACCTTCCACCACACGGGCCCCGGCCGTGGCGAAGCCTTCGCCGAAAGCTCCTTCGCCCGCCAGATCGCCGAGATCGAGGTGCACCGCCGTCCGCCGGTCCTCGCCGTGGGCAACCTGGAGGCGGTCCGGGACTTCTCCGACGTGCGGGACGTGGTCCGCGCCTACTGGCGGCTCCTCGAGAGCGGGAACAGTGGCGACGTGTACAACGTCTGCAGCGGCAAGGGAGTCCGGATTCGGGATCTCCTGCAGACCCTCATTGGAGCGGCCGGTATCGACGTGGAGGTGCGCGTCGATCCGGACCGGCTGCGTCCCGCCGACATCCCGGCGCTCGTGGGGAATCCGGCCAAGCTTCGGAAGGCCACGGGGTGGACGCCCCGTGTTCCGCTGGAACGGACGCTCGGGGACCTCCTTCAATACTGGCGTGAGAGGACGGCCACCGCGACCGTCTCTCCCGCGTCGCTCCGGCCCCGATGAAAGTCCTTCTGACGGGCGGGACGGGTTTTCTCGGCAAGAACGTGGCGCGACATCTCGCGAAGGCGGGGCACGACCTTCGTCTCCTGGCGCGGCAGGCGAGCGATCTCGAAGGGCTTCCAAGGGCCGAGATCGTGCGCGGTGACGTGACCGATGCCGACTCGCTCCGCCGTGCCACGGACGGGTGCAACGCCGTGTGTCACATGGCCGCGGTCGTCAAGATGTGGCTCGCGGACCGTGCTCCCTTCGACGCCGTCAACGTCGGGGGGTTCCGGAACGTCCTTGCAGCCGCTCGCGATGCGGGCGCCCGGCTGGTGTACACGTCGTCGTTCATCGCCATCGGACCGACGGGATCGACACCCGTCGACGAGACTCACCTTCACGCGGGAGACAGCTACCGAAACGACTACGAGCGCACCAAGGCCCTGGCCGACACCCTCGCCCGCGAAGCGGCCGCCGCAGGACAGGATGTCGTGATGCTCTATCCGGGCGTCGTCTACGGTCCGGGGGCTCTGACCGACGGGAACCTCGTGGTGAAGATGGTGGCCGACCACATGAACGGGAAGTTCCCCGGGATCATCGGCCCGGGGGACCGGCTCTGGTCCTACGCCTTCGTCGAGGACGTGGCGGCGGGCCACGTCGCGGCCCTCGAGCGCGGCCAGAAGGGGGAACGCTACTTCCTCTGCGGCGAGAACGTCGACATGAACGGCTTCTTTGCCTCCCTGGCCCGCGTGGCTTCCGTGGCGCCGCCGCGGCTTCACATTCCCTATGCGGCGGCCACGCTCCTCGGTCTCTCGCTCCTGGGATGGGCGGAGTTGACGGGCCATCCGCCGCTGCTGACCCATCAGGTCGTTGGCGTCTTCAAGGAGCATTGGGCCTACACGAGCGCCAAGGCGGAGCGCGAACTCGGCTACCATCCGACCCCTCTCGATGACGGGCTGCGTCAAACGGTGGCGTGGCTCCGAGACGCTCACCTTGTCTGACGTGGCGTCTCCGTCGCTCCCGCCGACCCAGGGGCTGACGCCCAGCGAGCTGAAGCGAAAGCTCCTCCACGTCGCAGTCGGAGGCTTCGCGTTCTTGCTCCGCTTCCTGACCTGGCCCCAGGCTGCGATGCTGGCTGCGGCAGCCTTTCTCTTCAACTGGCAGGTGCTGCCCCGTATCGGCGGTCGCAGCTTGTGGCGGGGGGGCGAGCGAGCGCGGGGCTACCCCCTCGGAATCCTGCTCTATCCGCTCTCGGTGCTGGCCCTCGTGCTCGCTTTTCGGCAGAACCTCTGGAAGGCCGCGGCCGTTTGGGGCGTCCTGGCCTTCGGCGACGGGGCAGCGTCGCTTCTGGGGCAGGCCATGGGTGGCCCGAGACTGCCCTGGAACCGCGGGAAGGGATGGATCGGCTTCGCGTCGTTCGTGCTGTTCGGTGGTCTGGGGTCGGCGGCGCTCCTGGTCTGGACACAGCGCCTCGCGCCAAACGCCACGCTGTCGGCGAACGTCATGGGTCTCGCTCTGGCTCTGTCGCTCCTCGGCGCTCTCGTGGAAACGGTTCCGTCGACCCTCGACGACAACCTGACGGTCCCCCTCGTGGTCGGCGTCTTCCTTGCGCTGGTGGCCGACGTCGACTTTGCGCCGTTCTTCGGCCAGGAGGGCTTCTGGGGTCGCGTCCTCCTCGGGGTCGGAGTGAACCTCGTGATCGCCGCGGGTGCCTTCATGGCGCGAGCGATCGATATCTCCG
This sequence comes from Vicinamibacteria bacterium, assembly GCA_041493035.1. Taxonomy (GTDB): domain Bacteria; phylum Acidobacteriota; class Vicinamibacteria; order Fen-336; family Fen-336; genus JBGPYB01. The sequence goes on from JBGPYB010000123.1 coordinate 8,008, forward strand.
GCGCGGCATCGGCTATCGTCATCGGGGCGACGATCACGGTGGGGTTGGGTCCCAGGGGGCTGGCAGTGATGATCGCGTTCTTCGTCATCGGCACTCTGGCCACGAAACTGGGCTACCGGGTCAAGGCCGCTCGCGGAATCGCCCAGGAAAAGGGCGGGGCTCGCGGGTGGAGAAACGCATGGGCCAACGGTGGCGTGCCGGCGTTCCTGGCGCTCCTGGCGGGGGCGTGGAGCGCTCCAATGGGGGGCATCGTTTCTCCTGGAGGCTACCCCGCCCTCCTCTTGACGGTGGCCTACGCCGCTTCGGTCGCAACGGCCGCGGCGGACACCTGTTCCTCCGAGATCGGGAAGGCCTACGGCCAGCGGACCTTCCTCATCACGACCCTGAAGCCAGTGGCTCCCGGGACCGAGGGCGCCGTCAGCCTCGAAGGAACGCTCGGAGGTCTCTTCGGCGCCGCTCTGGTCGCGGCCACCGGCTGGGCCACGGGGCTCCTTCCTCTCTGGCCGATCGTCACCCTGGTCGCTCTCGCAGGGCTCTTGGGGAGTCTGGCCGAGAGCGTCATTGGGACGGTGGCCGAGCGGCGGGGCTGGCTCGATAACGATCTGCTGAATGCACTGAACACGGGCATCGGCGCCGCAGTCGCCGCCGCGTCCGTTAGAATCCTCGATCACGCATGGCCTCTGTTACGGAACAGCCTCCTCGTCCTCGGCTGATGATGATGAGCAAGCTCAAGCTCTTCGCCGACTTCGCGCGGCCGTTCACGCTGTTGCCGCCGGCACTGGGTGTCCTGAGCGGGGCGATCACAGCTTGGGGCGCAGGGCACGCGAAACCGCCGGTGACATGGGCCCTCGCGCTGCCGGTGATCTACGGGACGCTGATGGCCGCCGCCCTGAACGCCGCCAGCAACGCCATCAACCAGATTTACGATCTCAACATCGATCGGGTCAACAAACCCAAGCGGCCGCTCCCCAGCGGCGCCATGACAATGGGAGAAGCCTGGGCCTTCACTCTCGCGTCTTTCGTGGTCGCCTGGGCTCTGGCCTGGCTGGCCGCCCCGGAGGGGCGCCGAGAATGCTTCTGGATCGTCATGTTCACGAGCGTTCTCGTGTGGGCCTACTCGGCGCCGCCCTTCCGGACGAAGCGCCATGGGCTATGGGCGAACGTCACCATCGCGGTCCCCCGCGGCCTGCTTCTCAAGGTCGCCGGATGGTCCACGGTGAAGACGATCTTCGGCGCCGAGCCCTGGTACATCGGAGCGGTGTTCGGCCTCTTCGTCCTCGGCGCCTCGTCCACCAAGGATTTCGCCGACATCGAGGGAGACAACGCCGACGGCTGCCAGACGCTGCCCATCCTGTACGGCGTCAAGAGAGCCGCCTGGATGATCGCGCCGTTCTTCGTCCTTCCGTTCTTCCTGATTCCCATCGGCGTCTGGCGCGGCGTCCTGACGGGAAACCCGACGCTGCTCCTCATCCTGGGCCCAGCCCTGATACTGTACGGGATCTATACCGTGTACCTGTTGGTGAGGAAGCCGGAGGAGCTGGCGGCCACCGAGAATCACCCCTCCTGGACCCACATGTACAGGATGATGATGGTGGCTCAGCTCGGGTTCGCCCTCTCGTACGTCTTCTGACGAAGTCTTCGCCTACTTTTTCGGGACGTCCCGAGTGTCTTCTTCGAAGGCGTCGGGAAAGAGAGCCTCCTGCGCCTCGGCCCGGGCGATGATGTCGTTGAGGCTTGGCTCGCCTTCGGCGTGAGGGGTCTGCGGAGGCGGAGGAGCCGCCGTCTCCGCCTCGCCGACGTAGTCCCCGGATTTGGGCTCTGCTGCGGGCGTTGCGCCTTCACCTTGGAATTGCCCCACCACGACCCGGGACGCCCGCGCGATTCGCCCGTTGAGGCGGTAACCGCGGAGCAGCTCCTTGACCACGAGGTTGTTGTGATCGGGATCGTCGACGGAGCGCATCTCGACGGCTTCGCTGAAGTTGGGGTCATAGGGGAGGCCCAGGACCGGGATGCGTTCCAGCCCCTCGTCCTGGAGGGTCTGGAGGAGTTGTGTCCGCACCAGGATCAGGCCTTCGATGAGGGGCTCTCCGGCGTAGCTCTGCTCGGCGGCTTCGAGAGCACGGTCCAGGTTGTCCAGGATGTCGATGAACTTGAGGAGCAGACGCTCGCGTTGCTGGTCGTACCTACGTTGCAGGTTCTTGGTGATGCGCTCGCGGTACCCTTCGTTCTCGGTGCGGAGGGTCCGGTAGGCATTCAGGACCTCAGCGAGGCGGTCCTCGGCCAGTCGAGCGCGACGGTGAAAGGCTTCGGCGGGGTCGGAACCCGGAACGTCGAGAACGTCGGCGAGGCCCGCAGCCTCTACCGGGGCCACCTCTACCGGAGCCACCTCGGCCGGTTCAGGGTCACGAGGGACCTCATCCTTGTCCTCATCCGGGCTTTCGGGCCCGCCGGCGGTGTCTTCGTCGGACAACGGGCCTCCGCGGCTACGAGAAGGATCTGAAATATCGTCGAGAGTATAGCGCCTCCGCGTGGGCGGCGCCAGCCAGCGGCCGAGAAGGTAGTGTCTCAGTGACCCTGGCGCGGGTCCGTGGCGCTCAGCCGGGTCAAGGCTTCGAAGCTCTGGAGAAGGCTTTCGGCGAGAGCGGGGAAGTCGGCCCGCCAGCAGACGCGTTCGAGGTCCGTCGTGAGCCACCGGCAGGCGCCGCGGACGGCGTCCTCACCGCCCGTCTCGCTCACGATTCCATTGGACTGGAGATGCTGCAAGTGCCGGACGAACTCCTCTCGATAGAATTCCGACAGCGCTCGCCGCTTCTCAGGATCCAAGGTACCCCCGGGGGGCAGGCTCTATTTGTAACTCCAACAAAGGTAGTCCACCTCTCCGCTCCCTGTCAACGGGCGCGTGGCGCACTCCTTGCGGCTACGGACTGCGAGCGGAGCCGAATTCACTTCGGCGAAGCGAGCGGGGGTTTCAAAGGGGGTGCGACGCAGCACCCCCTTTGCTCAATAAATACCCAGGTGCGGCTCGGCGTCCAGGTCCCAGTCGGCGCGTCGGCCCTTGCGGAAGGCCACGAACGCCGCCGCACCGATCATCGCCGCGTTATCGGTGGAGAGGGAGATCGTCGGCACGAAGAGCGGGAGACCGAGGCCAAGGGCGGTCGTGAGAGCCTCGCGGCGGAGGACGGTATTGGCTGCCACTCCGCCGGAGAGGATCAAGCTCCGCGGCCGCAACTCCTCTGCCGCATGCTTCAGCCGGCGCAAGAGTGCCGTGACGACGCTTCGCTGGAACGAGGCCACGAGATCTCGGACGACGGTGGGCGCGTTCTCAGGATCGGAGACCGGCGGGATTCCCTCCCGGCGCACATGGTGGAGCACGGCGGTCTTGAGGCCGCTGAAGGAGTAGTCGCCGCTCCCGTCTTTGATCCGCGCGATGGTGAACTCGACAGCGCGATCGTTGGCCCCCTGGGCCAGGCGGTCGATGACGGGCCCTCCGGGATATCCAAGACCCAGGAGCTTCGCGACCTTGTCGAAGGCCTCGCCGGCGGCGTCGTCTCGGGTCCGCCCGATGAGACGGTACGTTCCCTCCTCGGGAACATCGTAGAGATGGGTGTGGCCGCCGGAGACGATGAGTGCTATGGCCGGCAGAGGGATGTCGCCGTGGGTCAGCACCGGGGCCTGAATATGTCCCGCGATGTGGTGAACCGGGACGAGCGGTTTGCCGTGGACGAAAGCGATTCCCTTGGCGACCTGAACGCCGACCAGGAGCGAGCCCACGAGGCCCGGACCGTGCGTGACCGCCACGGCGTCGAGATCGGCGTAGGCCATTCCGGCGTCGGCCATGGCCTTTGAGACGACCGGGCAGATGTTCTCGAGATGATGGCGCGAGGCCAGTTCCGGGACGACGCCGCCGAAGGGCGCGTGGATCGCGGTCTGTGTCGAGACGACGTTCGAGACGATCCGGCGGCCGTCCTCGACCACGGCCGCCGCCGTCTCGTCGCACGACGTTTCGATCGCGAGGAGGCGCATGGGCGCTCACCCCTCGCTCGCCGCCAACGTCTTGAGGCTCTCGGTGTACGGGGCGCGGGCGATGCCCCGTTCGCAGATGATGGCGGTCACGTACCGGTTCGGGGTCACGTCGAAAGCAGGGTTGCGGACGCCGATCCCCTCGGGGGCCATGAGGCGCCCGCCGTGATGAGTCACCTCCTCCGCAGCGCGCTCTTCGATGGGGATCTGATCACCCGATGGCGTCGCCAGATCGAATGTCGAAACGGGCGCGGCCACGTAGAAGGGGATGCTGTTCTCTTTGGCGAGCACCGCCAGGGAGTAGGTCCCGATCTTGTTGGCCACGTCGCCGTTGGCAGCGATGCGGTCGGCCCCGACGATGACCGCATCCACCTCGCCTGTCGCCATCATGTGGCCCGCCATGTTGTCGGTGATCAGCGTGGTGGGGATGCCCTCGTGGTGCAGCTCCCACGCCGTGAGGCGGGCGCCTTGCAGGTAAGGGCGGGTCTCGTCGGCGAACACCCTGAGGACCTTGCCCTCGCGGGCGGCGGAGCGAATGACGCCGAGGGCCGTCCCGTAGCCTGCAGTGGCGAGGGCACCCGCGTTGCAGTGGGTGAGTATCCGGGCCTTGGGTGGGATCAGCTCGGCCCCCAGATCTCCCATGCGGCGGCACGCGTCCAGGTCCTCGGTATGGATGGCCTGAGCTTCCCGGATCATGGCTTCGCGCATCGCATCGCCGCCGAGGGTCGCGACGTCATCGAAGCGACGCCTCATCCGCTCGATGGCCCAGAACAGGTTCACCGCCGTGGGGCGTGTGGCGCGGAGCTCGTCGCACATGGCGTCGAACTCCGCCCAGAGAGGAGATCCCTCCGCCGTTGAGAGCTGCACGCCCAAGGCGATCCCCATGGCGGCTGCCACACCGATGGCTGGGGCCCCGCGGATGGCCATGTCCTTGATCGCCACGGCGACCTCGTGGGGACTGCGGCAGCGGAGGTAGAGTTCCTCGGCTGGGAGGCGCCGCTGGTCGATCATGACGACGGCATCGCCGTCCCATACTATGGTCGGAACCAAGACTCCCTCCGCAAAAGGACATGGTAATGCAAAGCAAGGCTACAATCGGCGCGGAGACGACCTCTTGATTCCCGTCGAAGCCGCTCTCGACATCGTCCTCGCCCATGCTTCCCCGCTTCCGAGCGAGGTGGTGGCTCTGGCTGATGTCGTCGGGCGTGTTCTCGCCGAGGACGTCCGGGCCGACACCGATCTTCCGCCCTTCGATCGTTCGGCCATGGACGGCTATGCGGTGCGAGCTGAAGACGTTGCTGCGAGCCCTGTCACGCTCCCGGTGATCGCGCAGATCCGCGCGGGGCAGGTTCACGATCAGGCCCTCGGCGCCGGACAGGCCATCCAGATCATGACCGGCGCGCCCGTCCCGCCCGGCGCCACGGCGGTCCAGCAGGTGGAGAAGACGCGGGCGCTCGATGGTGGCCGGAGTGTCGAGATCCTGAGCCCCATCGAGCCGGGGATGAACATCGCGCGCCGGGGAACGGAAGTGAAAGCCGGCGACGTGGTCCTCGCGCGTGGCCTTCGGATCGATCCCGCGGCCCTCGCGGTCCTGGCATCGGTCGGGAAAGGGCGCGTCGTCGTGTCGCGCCGGCCGCGGGTCTGCGTCGTGGTCACCGGGGACGAGCTCGTCGACGTTCACGAGCGCCCCGGCCCCGGTCAGATCCGCAACAGCAACGGGTACGCCGTGGAGGCCCAGGCTCGAGAGGCGGGCGCCGAGGTTCGGAGTCTCGGAATCGTCTCTGACCACTCCGAGCGGATCGCCGAGGCCATGGCCATCGGCCTCGAGTTCGACGTGCTTCTTCTCTCCGGAGGAGTGTCCGAAGGCGTCTTCGACCTGGTCGAGAGCGTGATGGCCCGCTTCGGCATCGACATCCTGTTCGACAAGGTGGCCATCAAGCCCGGCGCGCCTCTGGTCTTCGGCCGCCGCGGCACGACCCTCGTCTTCGGGCTGCCGGGGAATCCGGTGTCCGCGCAAGTCACCTTCGACCTCTTCGTCCGCCCCGCGCTTCTCCGGATGCAGGGGGCGCGAGTCGCCGCACGCCCTGTCATCGACGCCGAACTGATCGAGGGCGTGGGGAACCGCTCCGGACGCAAGGCGCATCTTCC
>JBGPYB010000218.1:0-6191 GCA_041493035.1 Vicinamibacteria bacterium
CGTCCCTGGGGTTAGCCAGGGACCGGACGGCTTTGAAGGCCGGGCGGGTCACCAGACCCGAATCGCTTCCTCAGTGCCTCTCCATCACCATCCGCACTCGGCTTCCAGAGTCGCGGAACTCCAAATGGTCCACGAGGCGGCGCATCAGGAAGACGCCGCGCCCTCCTGGAATGAGGATCCGCGACGGATCGGTGGGATCCGAGAGATCGCCGAAATCGAACCCCTGGCCAGCGTCCTTCACCTCGATGACGGCGCGCCTCCGGCGGACGACCTGGACCATAACGCGAACGCGCGAGTCGGGCCTCAACGCGTTGCCGTGGACGGCCGCGTTGGAGAGAGCCTCGGCCACGGCCACGGCCAGATCGTGAACCTGGTCCTCGGACAAGCCCGCGTCCTTGACCGCGTCCAGAACCCGGTCGACAGCCGGCGCCACGGCGGAGCGACGACTGTCCATTTGGAAGCGAAGGGTGCGCGAGGCAAGAGCCTTGGACTCGCCACGGCGTCCCTTGGGGAGACGGTTCTTTGTTGACGGGGGCGCGAGTCGGCGCACTTTCGGCATTCTAGCCGGTTCCTCGCGGGGGCGCACCGCGCCCGGAGTGGGCGGGGGCGGTTCCGCTCCGCCCCCGCGCGTGGCTTGGCCTACGGGGTGGGCTTCTTCGCGGCGGCCGGCTTCTTCGCGACGGCGGTCGCGGCCTTCACGTCGACCGAAGTCGCGGACATCCGGTACTCGATCGTGACCTTGGCACCGACCTTGAGCTCACCGGTGATCTTGGTGGAAGCGTCCCGGGCGATCTCCCAGGGATCCTGCCCTTTCTGTACGGTGATGGTGTCGTCGGTGAGGGCGAGGATCGGACCTGTCACCTGATAGGTCTTGGGCGCTGCGGCGAAAAGCGGAGCCGTCGCGAGCGCAAGGGTCACAGCTAGGGCCGAAGCAAGTCTCGACTTGGACATGATGCCTCCCAAAAGAGTGTGGGGCGATTCTATCCGGTATTCCGCATTCCCGCAGCGATCGCATCGATAGTCAGCAGGAGCGCATGTTGCAGGTCCTCGACTGCCCTCTCATCCGACGGCTCGGCGCCTCGAGCCCGCCGGAGCAGCTCCACTTGAAGGAGGCTGAGCGGGTCCACATAGGGGTTTCGGACCTGGATCGAACGCTGCAAGACCGGGTTTCTATCGAGAAGCTCCGTCTGTTCCGTCACCGCCAAGACCATGGTCACGGCGCGAGCGTGCTCCGTGGCAATGTGGCTGTGAAGCTGCAACGCATCGTCGCTTGGATCCAGGGCCCGGACGTAGCGTTCGGCGATCCCGAGGTCGGACTTGGCCAGCGTCATCTCGACGTTGTCGATCAACGTGCGGAAGAAAGGCCACGCGGCGTACATGCGGCGCAGAAAGGCCAGGCGTTCGTCGTGCTCGGCGACGAAGCTTGCGAGGGCGTAACCCACTCCGAACCAGCCGGGGAGGATGTAGCGCGCCTGCGTCCAGCCGAACGACCACGGGATGGCCCGGAGGTCCTCGATCCCCCTCGATCTCGCGGAGCGGCGCGCCGGCCGCGACCCGATCTTCATGCGCCCCAGCTCCTCGACGGGCGTGACTCGGGCGAAGAAGGCGGCGAGGCGGGGATCGTCGTGGATCGTGGCGCGGTAGAAACGCCCCGCGGACGCCGACAGCTCGTGCATCGCGGACTCCCACTCCGGTGCATCGGGGGGACCGCTGCCGAGGGTCGCTTCGAGAACGGCTCCCGCCGTCAGTTCCAGCGTCCGGAACGCCACGGGGCGCAGCCCGTACTTGAAGCTGATCATCTCTCCCTGTTCGGTCAGCTTCATGTGGCCGCCGACCGTGCCAGCGGGCTGCGCGAGGATCGCGAAATGGGCGCTCCCCCCGCCCCGCGCCACGGTGCCGCCGCGCCCGTGGAAGAGCATCAAGTCAATCCCATGTTTCCGCGCGACGCTCCAGAGGGCGCGCTGCGCCTGGAAGAGAACCCAGTTGGCCGTCAGGATTCCGACGTCCTTGTTGCTGTCGGAATAGCCGAGCATGATCTCCTGCACGCCACCCTGGCCGTCGAGGCACTCGCGGAAGATCGGGATGCTGAGAAGGGCGTCCAGAATCCGGGGGGCCGCTTCGAGATCCGCGAGCGTCTCGAAGAGCGGGACGAACTGGAGAGTGCTCGCAGCCGGCCGCCCGTCTTCCCCGGCCCGCACGAGCCCCGCCTCGCGAGCCAGGAGCATGGGAGCGAGAAGGTCGCTGGGCGAGGCCGTCATGCTCACGATGAAGCGATCGCAGGCAGCGGCTCCCAGACGACGATGGGCTTCGGCAACGACGTCGAAGAGAGCCAGAGACCGGCGGGTCGGCTCGGAGAACCGTCGATCCGCCGGAACGAGCTGTCGGTGACTGTGGAGCTCTCCCACGAGGAAAGCGAGGCGCGAGGTCTCGTCGAGTGCTGCGTAGCCAGCGGGAATGACACCGACGGATCGCGTGATCTCATCGAGAGCTTCGACCTGGCTCCGCGCGTGGTCGCGCAGGTCGAGCTTGGCCATGTGGAAGCCGAGTGCCTGGACCTGCCACCGCACCGGCCTGACGAACTCCGTCGCCAGGCGCTCTCCCCTCGCTTCGGCGAGGCTCCGCTCGACGAGCGACAGGTCGCGGAGCAGCTCGTCGGGGCCCGCGTAGGCCCCTTCGGCAGCCGACCGCCCGGCGGCCCGGCGACGGAGGCGTTCGAGCATGAACGTCAGCTTCCGGCGGTAGGGCTCGTGGGCGTTGCGGCGGGCCGTCTCGGCGGCGACCTCGGGAAAGGCAAGAGTGTCCGCAGTGAGACCGTCGGTAAGGAGCTGTGCCGCGTGCCCCCAGCGATCCGTGAGGCTGAGGCGGCGGGCCAGATCGACGAGGGCGGCTTCGTGCAACTCGAGAGCGAGGGACTCGTGCATCTGAAACACGGCGGCGGTGTCCTCCGGGGTCACGTGGGGATTGCCGTCCCGGTCCCCCCCCACCCACGAGCCGAGGCGGATGGGAACCGCATCGTCGGGGAGCGGGACGCCGTACGTACGGCGCAACGCCTCGTCCAGAGACGCGAAGGCGCGCGGCAGCTCGGGGGCGACCATCGTCTTCAGGGTCTGGAGGACCTGGGACGCCTCGTCGAGGACCGTGGGGGCGCGATGGCGGATCTCGTCGGTCCGCCAGAGGAGGGTCACGAGAGAGGCCATCCGCGTTTCAAGACGCTCCTGCGCCGGGCCGGCGGCCCGCGGATCGTCATGGGCGTCGAGAAGGGCCGCCAGCTCCTCGGTCTTCTCGCGCACCGACTGGCGCTTCGCCTCGGTCGGGTGCGCGGTGAAGACGAGCTCCAGGTGCAGCCGAGGGAGCAACGCGACGAGCGCTTCCCGGCTGACCCCTTCTTGCTTCAGCCGACCGAGGGTGCTGACGAAGCTCCCCGGAGGAAGCCGCCTGGGAATCTCCGCCTCGTACTCCCGGCGGCGACGGACCCGATGCATCTGTTCCGACAGGTTCACCAGCACGAAGTACGTCGAGAAAGCACGGATGAGCTGGGTGGCGCGCGGGAGATCGGAGGCCGCGCGCCTCAGGATCGCGTCGAGGGCCGCCTCGATCTCTGGAGCGTGGTCGCGCCGCCGCCGCTTGCAGAGGTCGCGAACCTCCTCTTCGACGCGATAGAGCTCCTCACCGGCCTGCTCGCGCAGCACCTCGCCCAGAATCCCTCCCAGGAGCCGGATGTCCTCGCGGAGGGGCAGATGCCTGTCTTCGTCAGCCATGAGCGGCCGCTAGTTCACCATGAAGATGCTGGCTACGCCGTCAGCGCGGCGGCCGGCGCCACTCGTCGATGAGGGAGGCCACGAGGCCCGTCCAGCCGGTCTGGTGGGAGGCGCCGAGCCCTTCGCCCGTCTCCGCGTTGAAGTACTCGTAGAACAGGATGAGGTCGCGCCAGTGGGGGTCCTCCTGGAACTTCCGCCTCTGGCCGTGGACGGGCCGGCGCCCGTTTTCGTCACGGGTGAAGATGCGGATGAGGCGATTGGCCAGGTCCTGCGCGACCTGGCCGAGCGTCATGGGCGGCGCCTTCTCGTCGCCGGGCGCGGGGACGGTGAACTGGGGTCCGTATGCGGTTCCGAGCTTTCGCAGGGTCTCGATCATCAGGAAGGACGTCGGGAACCAGACCGGTCCGCGCCAGTTGGAGTTCCCTCCCTTGATCTTGGATTCGGCTTCCCCCGGCTCGTAGCGCACCTCCCGCCGTCCGAGGCGATAGGGAAAGGCCTGATGGACCCGCGAGAGGCTGCGCACGCCATAAGGCGACAGAAACTCCTCCGGATCCAGCAGGCGCTTCAGCAGCGCGCGCATCTGGCTCTCGTCGACGATGGCGCAGACGTGAACCCGCTGGTCGTCCCGGTGCACGGCGTTGCAGACCCCCTGGACGATGTGCGCCTTGTTGACGAGGAACCACCGGAAGTGGGAGCGGAACTCGTGGAACTCCTCGATCCAGTGGTCCTCGAGGCGCTCGACGGCGTAGAGAGGGACGAGGCCGACGAGAGAGCGGACCCGGAACTTGTCGAAGGTGCCGTCGGGGTAGCGCAGCACGTCGTAGAAGAAGCCGTCCTCCTCGTCCCAGAGGGAATAGCTCCGTCCTCCCATCTTCTTCATGGCGGCGCCGACATAGATGTAGTGCTGGAAGAATTTGGTCGCGAGGGACTCGTAGACGCGATTTTCCTTCGCGAGCTCCAGGGCGATCCGCATGAGGTTCAGGCAGAACATCCCCATCCAGCCCGTGGCGTCGGACTGTTCGAGAACGGCGCCGTCGGGGAGGCGCTCACTCCGGTCAATCACGGTGATGTTGTCGAGGCCGAGGAACCCTCCCTCGAAGACGTTGTTCCCCTCGCGGTCCACCTTGTTGACCCACCACGCGAAGTTGATCAGGAGCTTGTGGAAGCATCGCTCCAGGAAGTCGCGATCGGCGCGCCCTGAGCGAATCCGGTCCATGTTGTAGACCCGCCAGACGGCCCAGGCTTGCACCGGCGGGTTCAGGTCGGAGAACTCCCATTCGTAGGCAGGGATCTGGCCGGACGGGTGCTGGAACTGCTCGAAGAGCAGAAGCCAGAGCTGCTCCTTCGCGAGCTCGGGGTCCACGAGGCAGAGGGGTGAGCAGTGGAAGGCCAGATCCCAGGCGGCGAACCAGGGGTACTCCCACTTGTCGGGCATCGAGAGGATGCGCATCGAGTTGAGGTGGCGCCAGTGGTCGTTCCGCACCGACCGCCGCGAGGCGGGGGGCGGCCAGCGGGGGTTGTCCCCTTCGAGCCAGAGGTTTACGTCGAAGAGGTAGATCTGCTTCGACCAGAGCATCCCGGCGAAGGCCTGGCGCTGGACGCGCCTCTCGTCCTCGCTGGCCCGCGGCGGCTGGACTGCCGCGTAGAACTCGTCGGCCTCGGCCTGGCGTAGCGCGATCACGCCATCGACGTCGGCAAGAGGCGCCTCGAGACGTTCAGGTGAGAGACGAAGGTTGAGGACCCACGAGCCGCCCGCCGGAATGACCTGTCGGTAGTGGACGCAGGCCTTGGTGCCGACTTCGTCGGGGTTGACGCAGTCCTCGCCGCCGATCACGTGGCGGTGGAACGCGTCCTTGACGTAGGGCTTGCGGCTCCTCGAACCCGGACCGAAGACGCGGGGAGCGTTGGTCTCGTTGTAGGTGAAGAGGAACCGTCCACCCGACGCGGCGTACAGGTGGCGCGAGCCGAGACGATACTCCTGGGGGAGGCCCTTCAAGGGTTCGGATGCGCGATCGTCGGCCACGAGGCAGTCGAAGCCGTCTCCCGACGGACCGACACGGACGATGGGCTCGGCCGCCGGCTGCGGGCCCCAACTCCAGGTGTTGCGAAACCAGAGGTGGGGCAAGAGATGGATGGGCGCCGGATCGGGCCCGCGATTCTCCACGGTGATGCGGACCACGATGTCCTCGGCCGTGGCCTTTGCGTACTCCACGAAGACGTCGAAGTAGCGGTCGTCGTCGAAGGTCCCCGTGTCCAGCAGCTCGAACTCCGGCCCCGCCCCCTGGCGGCGGCGGTTCTCCTCGACGAGCCCCGCGTACGGGTATTCCCTCTGGGGATACTTGTAGAGCCACTTCATGTACGAATGCGTCGGCGTCGAGTCGAGGTAGAAGTAGTACTCCTTGACGTCCTCGCCGTGGTTGCCTTCGGAAGGGA